>WQUW01000038.1 GCA_009781915.1 Treponema sp.
GGCGTAGGAGCGCATCCGCTCCATCTCGCGGAATTCGGGGGTCGCCGTGATCTTCTGGTAGGCGTTGATCGCTTGTTCCATGACTGGTTCCTCCAATGCTTTTATCTTTTCCAGCTCCTCTTGTGTCTCGGCCTTGAACAACGCCAGCCACAACAGGAGCTTGTCGTTGGCGGTTAGCGGCTGGGCGGGGATTTTTTTCAACTCAATAGGGGGCAAAACTCGGAGTGGAATTCGGGGCTGTCAAACTGGTTAAAGCTTATGATGCTGATGATAACGGTGCGGGGCAAGTCCTTGTAATCGCCGCTTTCGGGCAATGCCGTGGGGTATTCCCGTGCCCAGTAGTACAGCACCCGCTCCGGGTAATCTTTCTCGTCCCTGACTTGGATTTCAAGGTCTACGAGCTGGCCGTCAACGGTCATGTTGATGTCCAGGCGGCAGAACTTGCCGTCAAGGCTTTCCGGCGGCATTTCCGGGTTTTTAATCTCGAATTGTCCTATGCTTTCGAAGCTGATCCGCAACAGCTCGCAGACCAGCCGTTTGAGCAAGTCCGGGTTTTGCACGAACAGCATTTTGAACAGCGTGTCGGTTTTGAATGTGTACTCAAGTCTGGTCATCGCGCCGCCCTCATCATGCTTTGTATTATAGCGTAGGAAGAGGGAATTTGGAAGGGCAGATGTTCTTCCCTCAATGCCCCTGCCGGGGGCTAATGTTCTTCCTCCCGCATTGCCGCATGGCGTTTAACTCCCAGCGCATCACCGTAGAGCATATTCCCCCAATGCCCCCGCCGCGCGTGAACCAGCGGTACAATGCCCGGCAGGGGAGGATATACGGTTTAAGAAGCCATTTGCCCAGGCTCTTTAGCGTAGGAGACCGAGGCTCCATAGCGGGTTCCCCATGCGGGCTTCTTAAACAGTATATCCTCCCCTGCCGGAGCTTTATGCGGGAATGTTTGGCTCACGCGCGGCGGGGGGCGGGCATATGGTTTGACATTTTTTTTGGAAATGTGTTATAATTTTACGAGGTAGAACTGCGCTTGAAGCGGCGGTTACGTTTTTTGCAGCATATGTAATATATTAGTTAAGGAGTCAAAATTATGGGTACTATCGATTTGCCCAAGAGCCCAAATGTGTTTCACCCTGAAAAACCCAGTGCGGTGGGTTCGCGGAATTCGCTTGCCCAGGAGTACCGGGATCAGCAGGCGGAAGTAAACCAGCTTCTGGAAGAAGAGGCCAATAAGGTTATCCACCACCTTACCGCCAAGCTGCCCAAGGATGTTCTGGAACGCTTGGACGTGATGGGGGGCCTTAAAGAGAAGCTGTACAACTACTTCAATCAGAATTACCAGAATATGTTTAACCGTTACATGGTAACGGCTGAAGACGAGATGGTAAAGAAGGTGCGGAATTTCATCGACCGGGAAGAAACCAATGTCCTTGCCCGGTATACCCCTGACGAGATTTCAAAACTTCTGGATGCCGTCGGCGGCGCGGACAAGTTCAACACCGGTGAAATCGAAAAGTCCATCGTCAATATGTACGGACACCTTCAGGGCCATGTTCAGCGGGGTATCAACGAGCTGGAAACCCACACCAACACCCTGTTACGGCAAAAAATGGACACCGGGGCCTTTATCCGGGGCGAAAACGCCTATTCGGTTGTTAAGTGCGCCTTTAAGGACAACATCAAAAGGCCCGTAAACATAACCGATGTTAAAATGTCCATCAATGTTCTGGAATCGGAGCTTATCAGCCCCATTTTTCACTATCAGGTAACGATGGAATTCCTTGTGAAAGACCTTTTAAGCAAGCATATCATCGACCAGATCGACAGGGACGTGGAAAAATTGAAGGACAGCCTTGTTGACCGGGGCGCCGAGGAGCTTTCGGACAGCGAGATACTTTTCACAAAGATTGGCAAGGTAGAGGCCCATACCGACGATGATATAACCAACGAAAGGTCCAGACGGTACAGCATGGTCTCGAAAAGCATCATGGAAAAGCTCTCTGATCTCCGGGCCGAAATAGACCCCGATAGTTTCGATCAGTTGAATGTCCGGGAAAATCTGAAAAAGATTATCGACATGGAAAATATCCGCAACCGTGGGTTTAATACCGCCATAAACTCCATTACGTCCATTCTGGACACATCCAAAATGGGCTACCAGTACATCGAAAACCTTAAAAATGGGCGCGAGCTTATAATCCGGGAGTACGAGGACACGGATGTGGAAAACCTTCCGGACGAGCGGTATCAGATTAAAATGAAGTACCTTGATAACGCCCAGCTTAACGAGGAGCGGAAAGCCTACGATACGCAGTTTAAGAGCTTTGAAACTGAAGTTCTGCACGTGTGGGACATTATTCAGGTCATGTATGAAGGTTCCAAGCGCTTTGGCAGAATTACCGATTTTAAAGACCTTGCCAAAAAGTACCGGAAGGCTGTCAGAACCAAAATCAAGGACAAGACCGGAGACCCTGTCTACGAGGAAATTGACAAGGTGTGGGATGAGTTTTCCTTTGTAAAGCCCGCCGAGACCGAGGTGGAACGCTCAAACCGGACGTACCTGCACGAAAAAAACAGGATTCGTCAGCAGTTTATTCTGATGAGGAAAAGTCTCAACGGAATGTATGGCCATCAGTATCCGGTAGAGCGCCGGGTTGTCGAGGACAGGCTTTTCTTTCTGGAGGGAAGGTACTCTCTCTTTGATTACATGATTAACCCCTATCATATTCAGCCGGGGCTTATTCTGGACATCGACATTACTTCCATTAAGCGGAAAAAGGCGACGCTGAACAGCATGGCTAACGTGCTTAACGAGTTCCTTCACGGCGTGTCCAAGGGCTTTCAGGACGCGGCTTTTGCGTCTTTCAGCCGGCGGCGTTCCACAGTCCGGGCCGACATCAACCAGTCATTCGGCCCTGCTGTCGAAGAACCGCCCGTTACGCCCAGAAGCGCCAGTTCCGCGTATCTGGACATACTCAACTTTGGCGCTGATGATTCCATACCGGCAATTGCGGCTCCCAAAGGCGGAGCTGCCGGGGGCCGCCGCTCCAAGGCGTCCGCAGGGCTGCCGAAACGGGCAGGGGCCGGCAAGCGCGGGCGCAAGCCTTCCAAGAGGTAAGCCTAGCGTAAATGAAAAGGGGCAGAGGCCGCGTCCGGGAAAAACCGGCTGTGGCGGCCCTGCCCCATGTTTACGCTTTACTTGCCCTTCAGTTTATAGCAGGGAATCATCCTGAGCGGCTGGTACGACCGCTTTGCCTTCCTGATGCCCTCGAACCCCATATCCTGCTCGCGGTTTATGTAGGTGAAGTTCTTTATCAGCAGTTTTGCCGTTTCGTGGTTTATGACCTGCCCCGCTCCTTTGACATTGGGGTCGGGTTTTTCGTAGTGAATTGTCGCCATGTCTGCCGTTTGCGGACTGTAAATCGAAAAAGCGCACAGTTTGCCATCGACATACAGTTTTAGCCCCTCGCAGGGAAGCGAATCCCAGTGCGTCAAAGTAACTTTTATGGCTTCAAATTCGATGTCAAGATATTCATCTTCAACATCGTGCGTCTGCCTCCAGTAATAACAAAACTCCATGACTTCGGCATAGTCACCGTGCTCTATTGGCTTTAGGGCAAAACCGGGATACAGCCTCATAAATTGAGAAATAAGGTTTTTCTTTTTGGCGAGTTTTTTGCCGCCAAGTTTTACCAGATTTTCCGCCGTGTATACATAATCATTGAGGTTTTCATTTTCTTCAATGTCAAAATAACCGCGCACATCCGGCTCGTCGCGGATATACGCTTCATCGGCAATTAAAATTACCACATCCTTGTGAACCTTTTTAAAGCTGTTGTACAATTCAAACAGTTCCGCGGCGGATATTTTCTTGCCTATCGGGGCCAGCAAATATGAATAATACGGGTTGAATAAAATCAGCCTGTCAGAAAAAATCGTGTATTCGAATTTATAAAACAGGCCCCAACTGAATATATTGCACACATTAAACTCGCAGCTTTCAGAAGGGTATTTCTTGAAAAATTCATGTATGACGCTATAGTCGTTAAACGTAACGGGCTTTAAATGGTCATGTATGGTATCTACTGTCATGCGGCCCCAAATTTACTGTTCCAGAATAAAGGGTACGTATCCGGTCATTTGCGAAAAACCATACCTTTGATAAAACGAAACAGCTTTCGGCTCGCTGATAAGACCTATCCAGTTAATGTGTTTGCTTTTCAAACATTTTACCAATTCATCTACAATCAATGCGCCAATTCCCCTTCCCCTGAACTCGCTTAATACTGAAACGTCCTGTATATAAGCGTCGCAGACGCCATCGCTAATGGCCCTGCCCATGCCTATCAGCCTGCCGTTTGTTGAAGCTACGGCAAAACAAAAAGACCCTTGTATGATTCTGTCAATAAAACCGGGGTCTTTGTCGTCGCCCCCGTCCCACCATCCGGCTTCTTTGTATAAAACTTTTAGCTGACCTGAGTGATCCGGGTCAGCCGTTTTGATTATTTCTACTTTTATGTTTTCGCTCATGCGTTTTGTAAACCTTGTCTAAAAACCATACCAGATAATGCTATTAGACGCAAGCCCTTCCTAAAAATTCCATGCCATGAACAGCCGCAGCGCTCTGGCCGTTTTTCGGGTATTCGGAAAGCCGGAGAACCAGCCCTGTTCCAGCGCGAGGGAATGGGTAACGCCCAAAGATGTGCGCCCGGTAAAATGGTAAAAATACGTAATGTCATTAAACAGCCACGAAACATTCCCGCTGGACAAAGCGGAGGTTCCGGGGTACGACCATAGCGTAAGCCCAAACAGGCTTAGTTCAAGCGTGCCTAGCCTTTGGTGATTGGCATTTAAAAAAAGCTTACCGTTAAGGCCGCCCCCAAACATATTAAGGTCGTAGTTTCCCCGCCTGTCCCCCGGAGAGTAAAAGACAGCGGAGCCAAAGAACGTTACTCCTGTGTGAAACTTTACCTGAACGTCAGCGCCGCCCGGAAAAAGGCGCTGGTACTTAACCGTCCAGTTAAGGGCATTACTGTACTTATTTATGGTAGAACCCCGGTACCAGTTAAACCTTCCCATAGATACGGCGTCTAAGTGCAGGGAAAGGCCGGTACTCATCATGCTTGCGCCTGTGTAAAGCGGCGAAAACGAAAACAGGTAGCCGTCTGAATGTATGCGGAAGTCCATATAATTACCGGCATCCATGCCAAGGGACAGCGCGAACTGGAAATGGTTAAAAGGAACCCTGCTTTCCTGCACAAAGGGGTTGCCGTAAATTATCGAAAAGCCAGCATTGGCAAAGGGCCCGCGAATGGAGTATCTTTCGTGGAACTCTCTTGGCTCGGCGGCGGAATGGACGCGGGTGTGGCCCATGCCAAAATGCGTCCTGAACTGATGGATGCTAGTGCCGTAATCCGGCGGCTCCCATCCGGTTATCATCCTGTGAAAGCCAGCCATTGGGTTGATAAAAAAGGCGAGCGGCGCGGGAACGCCGGCGGAAATGGCCTTGACGTACAGCCGGTAGAGCATCTCTCCCATAACCATCGAGCCGGGAACGGTGGTGGCAAAATCATTGATAGACGCGATATTGTTTTCGTGAAGGGTCTCCCATGTAAAACTGCCAAAGGCGCTGAAAAAGGCTGATTCATAAAAACGAAAGCCATTAACACGGCCCGCGTTAAAATACGTGGCCCCCTGATACGGATGCCCAAAGTGATTCACGGCAAAACCGTCAATGTCTTCCCATTTCCAAGGTATCGTGGGGTCCAGGTTTCTGCGTATGGAATTGCGGTTGGGCGTTGCCCAGTGGAAGTTTCCGGTAAGCTGATACACGCTAATGTTAAAGGACATAAGCGCCGTGTTGCTTAACACGGTGTAACCGAGGGCCCTAAGTCCGGGCACAAGAATTTCCCTTGATTCCCCGGGGGCCCCCCCCCCCCCCCCGTAGGAGAAAACCGGGTTGTGCTTTACACACAACAACAACAAACAGAAAAATAACAGCCGCCACCCTTTGATATTCATGTCTCATTATAAACGAAAAGCGGCAAAAAATCAACAGTATGTATTGTGTTGCCTAACGGTTTTATTTGCGAAAAAAAGCGGCTGTTGCCTGTAGCGAGCAACAGCCGCTTTGCCGCTTATCGTGCCGGAAGAACCTCCTCCTGCCGTAAGGCATAATGTTTTTTCAAGAACCGTGTTTAGGCTACGCCGCTCCCTTCTTCAGCTTGAACCTGGGCAGGACAAGCCCGATGAAAACGCCAATCAGCGCGCCAATGGCAAGAACCATGAAGGCGGCAGTCCAGCCAAACGCTTCGGCTGCGGCGGTGGAGACGGTTGGCGCAAGTATGCCGCCGCCAACTATACCTACCAGTATCACCATCCCAAACATTTTGCCGGCGGCTTTTTCGTCCCCAAGCACGTCCGTTGGCAGTGCGCCAATTGCGGCATTGGTAACAGGAACGCCCCAGCCGACCAGAACCGCCCAAACAAGCGCCAAGCCAATCGAGGCTGACGAGATAAAGGGCCAGAGAACTGTCGCAACGGCGGCGACCGCAAAGCCGGGAATCGCCATGGTATAAGAGCGTGCCTTGACGGGGTCCATGCCCTTTTTAACAAGCCTGTCAGAAATGATGCCGCCAAGGGGCGTGGAGATAACGCCGATCAAACCGCACAGCAAGATCGCAAGCCCGGCCTGTACCTCGGTGTAGCCGATGGCAAACATATACGGCGCAACTATCGAGTTAAAACCAATGAGCTGCCACGCATTAAAGAAAAGAGCAAAAGCGCAAAGCCACGCGGCAACGGTTTTGAACGGGTTGATCGGTTTGCCCGAAGCAAGCGCCGGAGCCGCCGCCGCCATTTTCGCCTCGTCCTCGGGGTAAAGCCCTTTCACGGGCTCCCTAAACAGCACTGCCCAAAGAGCCGTGGAACCTAGCAGGATAAAGCCGAAAATCTGGAACGCTCCCTGCCATGTCCCTGCCGCATCCATGAGCGCGGCTCCCAGTAGCCCGCCTGCGCCTATTCCCAACGTTAGCCCGCCGCCGATTACACCGGAGGCAAGGCCCCGTTGTCTGAGCGGGAACCACGCCACCGAGCTGTTCACGCCGATAAGCCACAGTATGCCCCAGCCCTGCAAAAAGCGCATTAACAGCACCACTTCAAACGAAGGCGCAATGGGGATGACAAACATTCCTATCATCATGAAAACCAAGCCCAATCCCCCGGCGATGCGGTATCCCGTTTTGGGAACCATTTGGGATTGAATAAAATTGCCAACGCCATAACCGGCCATAAACAAAGACGCCCCAAGCGCTTGCTGAAGCGGCGTTATCGAAAACGTGGCAGCCAGATTGGGAACGGCCATTGGCCATACGGTCAGGCCTGCGTAGGCAAGCGCGCAAACCAAAAAATTGATGAACAAGATAACCCAGCGATAGTTGGGGTTTGCGGTTTTTCCAATAGATGCGGCACTCATTATACTACTCCTCCGTTAGTTAGGTACTTTCTTGGGAATTCAACCCTGATAGTTTTCTTAGGATCCACAATCTGGCAAATCCGCACATCGGCGGCAAGCGAGCACAGCATAACAGCGTCAGCCAGCGTAAAGCCCTCGTTTTTTGTTAAATAGCCGACCATGTTTGAAACGGCCATGTCCGCCGCGATGTCCAAGTCCGCATCCGAGGCGATGGTCATCACGCAATGCTTGTTCAGCACCATCGGCAGGGGCAGTTCCTTGCCCTTGGCTTGTTTGATCACGGTAACGGTAACGGTAACACTGCCGTTTACCTCAAGCCCGGTTACGCCGATTTCCCCGTCCGCCATGACCGCGTGAATGTCCCCCATCGCCAACAGCGCTCCCGGCACATTCACCGGCAACAGCACGGTTGCCCCATCGGTAATTTCCTTACAGTCCATGTTGCCGCCGTGAAGGTCGGGTACGCCGCAGGAAACTTCGCCGCTTGCGGGAGCCACACCAATTACGCCCACCATCTTGTTGATGGGCAGGTGCAGGCTTTCGGAAAAATGCGCCATGTTGTCTTTTATGGGGATAATTTTTATGGTGCTTTCCGTAAACGAAGCGCCCATCGTCCCCATGTCCTTGCCGCAGACCGCAACTCCCTGCTGTTCGATTTCTATGCTGTCAATTTTGACAGACAGCACATCCCCCGGCTCCGCTCCGTTAACGTAGACCGGGCCAGTCGCGGGGTTTACCCGGTTCCAGTCAACGCCGTCAAATCCCTTGCCGGCGGATGTTACCTGAGCCTGAAAGCAATCCCATGTCTGGAACTGAATCTGCGATCCCGGCTCCACGTTCAAAACCGGCTTGTTTTGGGCGCTCATCGCGTAGACAATTGTGTCTCTTGATACTACGTGCACTCCTTGTTTCCTCCTGTGTGTCCTTTTTTGGAAGCGCCGCCCGGATGTCTAATCCAGACGCCAGCTTCCACGCTATTTTAACACATTTTTTGCCGGTGTCAAGCTTTTTTTGAAAATTAATTTCCGTAAATCATGGAAAAAGTTGCCTTGACAGATACATACTGGTATGATAGGCTTCGGACAACTATTTATGCAGGATTTTTACGGAGGTGTCTATGAAGTATTTTATCCCTCTGGTGGTAATTGTTCTTGCTTTGCAGTCGTGCGAAAATACTGATTTTACGGTTATCGAAAGGGCGGAGATAACCGGTGCAGATTCTATAAACATATATGTTTCTGGTGATATTCTCCAGCTAGATATTATTCGGGATGTTGTAATATTTGTTAATGATGCCCGGGGCAATTCGCCGCATTGCCGTAAACCCCCGAAACATGCTACACTGTCCCAACAACTATGAATGTCGGAATCTTCAGCGATACCTATACACCACAAGTAAACGGCGTTGTAACAGTAATCCGTGCCCTGAAAGCGGGGCTGGAGAAGCATGGGCATCGCGCCTACGTGTTCACCGTGCAGCACCCAAAGGCCGCCGCCGAGGAAGAAGGCGTGTACCGTCTGCCATCGGTCAAGTTTCCCAAGGAACCCCAGCACCGGATTGGGATGTTTCTGACTAAGCAGGTGTTTGACATGGTTCGCCCGCTTAACCTTGATATTATTCACACCCACTCCGAGTTCAGCCTTTATTTGGCTTCCCGCATGGTGTGCAGGAAATTCAAAATCCCGTCCGTGCATACCCTTCACACCTATTATCCCGATTATGTCGAGTACATCCCCCCGCCATTAAAGCTTATTCTGGCGAAAAAGTTTCCAAACTATTTGCGCCATGTGTTAAAAAGCCAGCGCTGCGTAATTGTTCCTTCCCTTAAAAACTCAGGATACCTCGCGTCCATGAAATTCTCCAAGCCCGTCCGGGTTGTCCCCAACGGAATTGACCTTTCCCATTTTCATATCGAAGCCGGGCAAGCGCTGGAAAGCAGAAAAAAAATGCGGGAACGTTTTGCCATTTCCGCCGAAGAAGACATCATCGTTTTTGTCGGAAGGCTGGGGGCGGAAAAAAATATCCCCGTGCTTCTGGATAATTTCAGGGAAATCCGCGCGCGCAGAAAGGCAAAGCTTGTTATCGTAGGCGACGGCCCGGATCGCCACTTTCTGGAAACCTATCGGCATGAACTGGGCCTGAACGACTCCGTGATTTTTACCGGGTACTTGCTGTGGCCCGGCGAAATACGGCAAATTTACGCCGGCGCTGACATATTCATGAGCGCCAGCCACAGCGAAGTTCACCCCATAACGTTTATCGAGGCTATGGCCAGCGCCCTTCCCATTGTAGCCGCCGCCGATATCAGCATCGAAAGCATGGTTATTAACGGTGAAAACGGGTGGGCGCTGGAGAACGACGGGCTATTGTGGGAAAAGGCGCTGGAAATACTGGAAGACAAAGACACCCGCAAGCGGATGGGGGAACGCTCCGTAGAAATCTCGCAAAATTACACGATGGACAGCTTTGTTCATTCCATGCTCGCCTGCTACGAAGAATACCTCGCCTGATTCTACAGCTTTGAAATCATAATTCTGTCGATCCTGTTCCCGTCCAGACTCAGAATCTTGAAACGGTAGCCGCCATAGTCAAAGCATGCGCCGGGCCGGGGAATTTCCCCCGCCAAGTCAAGGATAAACCCCGCTAACGTATGGTACTCAATATGCTCGCCTCCAAGATGCTCAAGCTCAAGCTCTCCTGAGGCATCCTCGATGCTTACGCCGCCGCCTGCAAGCCACGTTCCGTCTTCCTGCTTGACAATCGTTTCTTCGTCCGATGATGAGGCCGAAAGCTCGCCTACGATTTCTTCAATAAGGCTGCGAACTGTCAACAGCCCGGCAAAGCCCCCGTACTCGTCCATCACAAAAAGGTCGTTGGCGTCCGCTTTTTTGAACGCTTCAAAGGCTTTTAAAGCGGACATGGTTTCGGGGATAAAGTAGGGCGCTCGCATGATGGACTCTAAGCCCGGCCACGGGTCGTCAAGGATTAACAGTAGAATATCCCTGACAGAGACCGTTCCGGCAACATCGTCCAAATCCCCGCGGACAACCGGAAGGAAATGCTGGCCTTCGGCGTTTTCCGCGGCCTTTCTCGCTTCTTCTGGGCCTGAATCTATGTCCAGCCATTCAATCTCGGAGCGGTGGGTCATAAAGGCGCTTACCGGCTTTTCTCCAAGGTGAAAAACCCCTTCGACCATAGTGCGTTCCTCGCTTTCCACGGCCCCCGATTTTTCCCCTTCCTGCAGGGCAATACGAAACTCGGCCCCGGTCATGCCCTGTCCGGCACTCCGGGAAAATATTTTTTTGATAAACGCTGGCGGTTTGAAAAACTCAGGCATAGTAAACCTTGTATTAGGGGGAGCCCCGGCCTCCCGCAGACCCGGCGGTAGATTCCGGGTCTATTTCTTCTTTTGTTAAGGGGCGGATTATGGAAAGCCCGTCTTGTGATGTTCCGACGACCTTGTTTTTTCCGTCCGGGGTAAGTTCCCCAAAAATCTGGACAATGGGAAAGCGGGGGTTTTCGGGATTTACGTCCACCACTTGGCCCTTGCGCCCGCTGGAAAGAAGCACGTACAGCCCAATGGGATACACCGAAAGCGAGAACACCAGCGCCCTGACAACTGTGTCATCGTACTGTTTGCCCTCGTTTTTAAGGAGTTCAAGCATTCCCGTGTAGCCGTCCTTCGCTTCCTTGTGGGGGCGCTGGGCGGAAAGGGCCTCGTAAGAGCAGGCCACGGCGATAATTTTGGCGTACAGGCTGATCCTGTCGCCCGAAAGCTTGCGGGGATAGCCGGAGCCGTTTTCCCGCTCGTGGTGTTCAAGCGTACCCAAGGTAACCGCAAGGGGGAAGTTGTAGGCTTTAAGCAGGTTAAACCCCAACACCGGATGGGTAATAATGGCTTTGCGCTCGTGGGGCTGAAGGGGGCGGTCTGAAAGGTACACCTGCGGGGGAAGCTTAATCATGCCAATTTCGTGAAGCAGGGCCGACACCCCAAGCTCGATAAGCTTGTGGGTAGGCAGCTTTAAATAATTCCCGATAATAATGGATATAACGGTCGATTTTACCGAGTGGGAAGCAAGGTAATTGCCCTTGGGGTTGGGGTTGGAGATGTCTTTTTGTATCCTTAAAAGAAAGCGCCGGTCTTCCCGGATAATTTCGCAGGCGCCCTTGATCTTTTCCGCCACGGCCTTGAAGTCCAGTTCGTTCTTTATCGCCACTTGGGTAAAGACGCTTTCCACATATCTAAGAAACGAGGCGTAGAACTTTTCCGCCCGTGTTATTTCACTGCTGTCCCCGATAGCCGAGACATCCGCGAGCGCCCCGTTTTCGGCCTTCTCCGCTTCCTGTTCGGCGTAATTTTCCATAGGTTCCCCGGCGCTGTACACCTCGTCAAACTCCCATTCCTCCAGAGCCTTTACCATTGCCGGAGTAATGGGCATTTCCGGCGCTGCCAGAATAAACTGCTTTTCCAGGTATACAGGCTTGGAAAAAAAGCTCCCCGTGGGTATTTCCTTTCTGTCGTAAGCTTTCAATTCCTTTGACCCGGCAGCCTCTGCCACTGTGGGGGCTTCCGCTTCGCTCAAAAATTTTCCTCCTCAAGAGTCCTTGCTTATTCTTCGCAATTCTTCTATCATATTTATCATCCTAGCATGGTTTAGCGCAGTTGTCATAGGAGGCTTTGAAGTGAAATTCAAATCCATTTTTATATTGTTGAATTTGACATTATTCACTTTTTTGGCCATCCTTGTTCTGTCGCCCCTTCTTGCCATAGACGCTTCCTTCGCGGGCTCTTTTTGGCGGGCTAACTGGCCGTTTATTTTATTTTTGGCGCTTATTTCGGTTACCTTTAACGTTTTCTATTTTATCAACAGGCGGCTTTTTTTTCTACTGGAGCGGGAGGACTGGCCAGCCCTGACCCGCTACCTTGAGGACAGGGTGATCCGGGGGGGCAGATACTCGCCCCGGCTGGTGCGCCTTCTGGCTAACACATACCTGGTGCTGTCCGATTCGGCGGCGGTGATGAGCCTTGAAAACAAGACGGCTATCGCCAAGCCCGCCTTGGTAAATGCCAATGTCATGGTTTTTGGCGCTGCCCGTATTCTGGGAAAGGATATTTCCGGGGCAATACGCTTTTTCGAGGTTCGAAAGGATGCGGTAAAAGGGGGGCTTGGGGAATGGGTGCGCTGGTATCACGGGTTCGCCCTGCTCTTGGACAGCCAGTTTGAAAAGGCCGCCGGAGAATTTTCCGTTTTGGCGCGGGTGTCCAAGGACGGCGTTATTACCGGGCTTTCGTCCTATTTTCTTAACGGAGCCATAGCCAAGGCCCTGCCGGAACGGGGGCCCGATCTCCGGGATATTTCGTCTACCGGCAGCGAACGGGCGCTAAAAGCCCTGCCGCAGCCAAAAGACTGGGACAGAGAGGCTACCCGGCTTTCGGCGGAAATCCACGCGGCAGTTCTATCCAAATATATGAAGGAGACCGGCGACTGGCTGTACGCGCAACAATGACATAGCAATTTGTAACGAAATTAAAAAAATATAACAAAAAGGAATAGGCCCGTATCACTATGCAGTATCACTATTTAACCGTCAATTTAACGATTATCGTTTCTTTTGTCGTTCTCGCGTGTCTCTTTGTCGCTTTGGTGTTCTTTGTCGTGCGCAAAGCCATCAAAGGCATGGAAACGCACTTTGTCAAAATGAAAAAATCGGTAATCGAGGCAAACGAGCGCATCATGCTGATGCTGGACACGTCTCCCCTGTGCGCCCAGATATGGGACAGGAACCTGAACACAATAGACTGTAACGAGGCGGGGGTAAAGCTGTACGGGTTTAAGGACAAGCAGGAGTATGTAGACAAATTTCTGGAATCCTGCTCGCCTGAATACCAGCCTGACGGACAACGCTCCGATGAAAAGGCGGTAACGCTTGTGAATACAGCGTTCGAGGAAGGCTATTGCATTTTTGACTGGATGCACCAGAAGCCCGCAGACGGCACGCCTATCCCTGCCGAGGTTACCCTTGTCCGGGCCAAATACGGAAGCGAGGATGTTATTATCGGGTATACCCGCGATATGCGCGAGCATAACAAGATGATGGAAACGATAAAACACCGGGATAACCTGCTACAGACGGTAAATAGCGCAGCCGGCCTATTACTAAACTCGTACACCAATTCTTTTGATAAAGCCTTGCACCAAAGCATGCATATCATAGCCGCCGCCGTGAAAGTCAACTGCGTGTACCTTTGGAAAAACCACTCGGCTGGCGGGGAGCTTTACTGTTCCCAAATTTTTGAATGGTCGCCGCATAAAACCATCTTTGCCACCGGCATTCCGTACAGATACAGCGAGGTCGTACCCGGCTGGGAAGAAACATTGTCGTCAGGAACGTGCATAAACAACATTGTGCGCAATATGTCACAGAAGGAACAGGAACATTTAAGCCCGGAAGGAATTTTATCCATTCTGGTAGTGCCGATATTCATAAAAGAACAATTTTGGGGCTTTGTCGGTTTTGACGATCACCACAGGGAACGGGTGTTCACAAAAGAAGATGAAACAATTTTACATTCCGCCAGCATACTTATTGCTAATTCCTTTATCCGCAACGAAATGACCCTTGACATTCTTGATACGTCCGCTCAACTGGAAGCCGCGCTAAAGGAAGCGCAAGAGGCGACTAGAATACGAAACAACACCCTTAGCGCGCTGGAAAGCATACTAAACAGCATTGACGCCGCCATTTACGCCACTATTCCCTCTACAGGCGAGCTGCTTTTTGTCAACACATATTTGAAGAAGGCTTTTAATATCGAAGGCGACGAGGCTATCGGGAAATATTGTTACAAGGTATTCCGCGAGAATTTGGACGCAAAGTGCGAGTTTTGCCCTTGCTACCAGCTTGAAAAGGAGCCTGACAAAACGGTTGTATGGGAAGAATATCTGGATGGGATTCAGAGGTATATCCGGCACTCGGACTGTTTGATCGACTGGCCCGACGGAAGCAAGGTTCACCTGCAGCACGCAATTGACATAACCGAAATGATCATAGCGGCAGAAAAGGCGCAAACCGCCAGCCGCGCCAAAAGTGATTTTCTGGCGAACATGAGCCACGAGATGCGTACCCCCATGAACGCCATTGTCGGCATGACAGTCATAGGCAAGAAGGGGAAAAGCATAGAGGAAAAAAATCACGCCCTGAATAAAATTGAAGAAGCGTCATCGCACCTGCTTGGCGTAATAAACGACGTGCTTGACATGGCAAAGATAGAAGCGGACAAACTGGAACTTGCGCCGGTTGAGTATCACTTTGAAAAATTACTGCAAAAGGTGCTGGCGGTAATTAATTTCCGCACGGACGAAAAACAGCAAAAGCTAACCGTGAATGTGGACGCTGCCATTCCATGTTTTATAGTGGGAGACGCCCTGCGTTTGGCGCAGATAATAACGAACCTTTTGTCAAACGCGATAAAATTTACGCCTGAAGGGGGCGAAATCCGCCTTGACGCCTCCTTGGTCAAGGAAACCGGCGAAGCGTGCGAACTGCTTATTGCCGTAACTGACAACGGTATAGGCATACCGCCCGAACAGCAAGAGACTCTTTTTAATGCCTTTGAGCAGGTGCAAAGCGGAATGAACCGTACCTACGGAGGCACAGGGCTGGGGCTTGCCATTTCCAAACGCATTGTGGAGCTTATGGGCGGCAGGATTTGGGTTGAATCGAAGATGGGCGAAGGAGCCATGTTTTGTTTCACCGTAAAAACAGTACGCAGCCAAAGGCATGAGGACGCGGCGGACAACAATTCAGGGGCGGAAGATACAGGCGAAAACGGCGCTGTAGGCAACACCTTTGAAGGCAAACGGCTCTTGCTTGCCGAGGATATTGAAATAAACCGTGAAATACTGCTGTCGCTGTTGGAGGCGTCGGGGCTTATTATCGACTGCGCCGAAACGGGCAAAGAAGCGCTGGACATGATAACGGCGGACATTAAGAAATACGACATTGTGTTCATGGATTTGCAAATGCCCCTAATGGGCGGCCTTGAAGCGACACGGCTTATCAGGGCGTTTGAGCTGGAAAACCCGCGCGCGCCGGGGCAGCCGGCACGGATTCCCATAATAGCGATGACGGCCAATGTCTTTAAGGACGACATCGAATCGTGCCGCGCGGCAGGCATGGACGACCATCTTGGCAAGCCGCTTGATATAGACAGGGTATTCCAGACGCTGCGCGCGTACCTTATAAAAAAAGACGGTGCGCCTGGACGTTAGTGTGCGCACCGTCTTTATGGTATGGAGGGTTTCCCTCCCATTATTAAGAGTATCGGCGTTTGCTTTGGGAACTTTAGGGTTTTTTGTGATTATAGTCGAATGTTATGCGGAGCCCCTCCCCCCCGCTGTGCATTAAGCTAAAACCCCCGCCCAATGGGACTGCCCACCCAGATGCCTTCGCCCAAAAAATCCACCGGGCGGCCTTCGATAAGGATTTGCACATCCCTTACATTGGGGAATTCCGTAACCGTATAAATAATTTGCCTAAGCTGGGCAAAGTAGCCTTCCACACCGTAGGAGTTGTACCGGAAATCTTCGCTAAAGTTGATGTACGCCGTTCCCCCCCTGACGGCGGCGGAAATAACCCGGGTTCCCGGAGGAATAAGCGAAATAAGACCCCGGCGGCTTTCATCGGCGCTGGGCCCATCAACAAGGGCCCGCAGGGTATCCGTCATGGGATAGTTGGAAAGGGGAAGATTGCGGTTTACCCTGATCCGGAATATGGCCCCGCTGCGGTCAATCTGGATAAAATGCAGGGCCCGTTCCCGCAGTTCGGCCGGGACTTGCGCGGGCGACGGCAGGGCGGCGGCAGGGGCTGGCACAGGCGCAGGCTGGGCCGGGGGCTGTACCGGCAGGGCGCTAACTGCCACGGGAGGCTCCTGCGGCGCTGGCGGCTGGGCTGCGGGCGGGGCCACAGGCACAGCGGCAGGCGGGAGCGGAGGCGGCATTTGCTGTACCGGCAACGGGACAACAGGCGGCGGCTGTACAAGTGCAGGGGGGGCAGTTTCGCGGGCCATTCGCTCGTTCCGTATTATCAGGATGCTGTCGGTAATGGCATGGCGGTTAAAGAGAAAAAGGCCATACATAACAATGATAAACGTCAGCCAGAAAAGTATGGCCCAATACCTTTTCAACCTCTTGCCGGAGGAACCCCTGCCCCGGCCCTTCTGAGCGGAATTAGAGGCGCTTCTTGCCGGGTTTTTTTTCGTACCGGCCCCATTCTGCGCAGCCACAGCGTTACCTCCTGAATATTTTGTACGTCAGAAGCAGCACATTATACCATAAATAGGGGAAAATCCTGAAGAACCGCAGAGGGTTGCGGAAGCAGAACAGTAGGCCTTCAAGACCCTTGTCAAAAACGGCATCGGAGGGGCGGCGTTTTTTTTCAGCGAACACGTCAAAAAGATCGCTGCACCAAAGGCGGAGTTCCGAATTAAGGCGCACGGAGTTTCTGGCAATCCAGAGTTCTTCCTTACGGATACCCTTTGCCGCCAGCAAGAGTGACGGCGAAGCCTTGCGGATAGCTTCTATAACAACGGCCTCTTCGTTTTTCCGCATATACCCCTCGTGGCGGCCCACGATTTTAAGCCGGGGAAAGGTCGCGTGAATGTTTTTTTCCGTCTTTCTTAATGTCTGGCGTCTGCCCCCAAGAAGGTAAATGGAATGTTCCTTTCTTTCCAGAAGCGAAAGAAGGCTTACGACAAAATTGAACGGCATATACCGGGACGGTTTCTTCCCGGTCAAAAAACGGACTCCCGACACGATGCTTTTTGAAATGGGAATGACAAGAGCCGCCCCGCGCACAAAGCTCCGGTACTCGCCGTCTCTGCGGGCACGAAGCAAATCGGCAAGGGAAAGAAGCACGATGTTCTTGCCCTTGCCCTTTAGGGGAAGCCCCCTGGCGGGACCTTTCGGGGGCATCAAGAGCCGGGCAACGACATCAGGAAGCGCCTCAGGGGGGACTATGTCTATAGGTACTTCAAGGAACGTTATCCTTTGAGTATCCACGATTCGCTCTCCAACAGTATAATTCGCAAAGCCGCTGTTCCGTAGAGGGCGGCGGTTTCGACCCTTAAAATAGTATTGCCCATAAGCACAGGCTTAAACCCCGCCGCCAAGAACAGC
This sequence comes from Treponema sp., assembly GCA_009781915.1. Taxonomy (GTDB): domain Bacteria; phylum Spirochaetota; class Spirochaetia; order Treponematales; family Breznakiellaceae; genus WRKT01. The sequence continues at coordinate 17,657 of WQUW01000038.1, forward strand.
GATACCTCCCTTGGGGAAAACCCTCCCTCGGGGCCCACTGCCAAAGCGACAAAATCGGGATTATAACCAATATAGTCATGAAAGCCGCCCTTTTCAAGTGGTTCCTGATGAAGCGCTATACCTACAGGCCGCTCGTACGCTTTTTTAAGGGATTCCCAGTATTCCAAGGCGGCGGCAAAACCGCAGGGCGGCCGTACAACAGTTTCCGTGGCGGAACCGCTTTGCTGACGGGCCTCCCGGATGATCCGTTGCCACCGCTTAAGTTTTTCCGTGCCCGGATGCGCCGCCGAATACTCCGATTCGAAGGGCGCAATCACGGAAACACCCCCCTCGCCAGCCTGCCTGACAATGGTATCCATTTTGGCCCCCTTGGGAAGAGCCTGAAAAAGCGCAATAGGCGGGATGGGGGACGGAGGCTTATCCGGCAAGTCCAGACATTCCCCGATAAGGATGTTGTCCACGGTAGAAAGCACCCGAAGCCGGACTTCCCCCCCTGACGGAAGGATCGCGTCAAAGCACGAGCCGGGCCCTAGCCGCCTGACCCGCACAAGGTAGTGGTAGTCCTTATCGTAAAGACGCACCATCCCTTCCGGGTTAGGCGGGGCGGAAAGAACAAAACGCTTCATCGCGCCCGGTTCCAGTCCGGCAATCAGGAAGCCAGAGAGAAATCTTCCTCCATAGCCGCTTCTTCCTGCAAGGACTTGAGGGTTCTGGTGTTCTCCATAAGGGCCTGAAAATTTTCTTCCCTGATAATTCGTACCGCCTCGCCGAGCTGTACATCGTATTCCAAATCAAGCGCCAGAGCGGTTGTTCTGCGGTTTTGTTCGTTCCGGATAAGCCTGCGGAGCAGAGCGTCCTCTAGATCGAAGTCCGCGCCCAAACTCCGGGCAAAGGCTTCGACATCTACGGCGGTCGCGTCGGGATTGGTTCTTACAAAGTCAGCGACCCTGCCGGAATTAAGGAGGGCGCTTAACTCGCCCGTGTCCACGCCGGAAAAGTAATCGGGAAACCGCACTTCCCGGTCTGGGGGAATGCCAACCGCGTCAATGCTCGCGTTGCTGGGGGTAAAGTAGCGGGCGGTGGTCATTCTAAAGCCAGCCCTGCCCAAGGGGTACACCTGTTGAACCGAGCCCTTCCCGAACGTTCTTTCCCCAACCAGATAGGCCAAGCCCCAATCCTTCAGGGCTCCGGCGACAATCTCCGAGGCCGAGGCGGAACCCCGGTTGATAAGCACAACCACCGGAGTGCCGGACGGAACAACAGACCTTCCCCGCGCGTAGAATGTCCGGTTTTCCCGTTCTATCCGGGACCTGGTGGACACCACTGCCTTTCCCTCGGCAAAGAGGTTACTGACCGCCACGGCGGCGTCAAGGCGGCCCCCGGCGTTATTCCTAAGATCAAGGACAATCCCCACGGAGCCGTTGGACTGAAAATACTGTATGGCATCCCGTGCCCGATCCGCGGTATGGGGGGTAAACGTAAGAAGCCTAAGATAGCCGACATCGCCGATCATGGCGTATCTGACGGTGGGGACTTCGATAACCGCCCGCGTCAAGGTAACGGGAAACTCAAGCGCTTCCCCGCGGCGAATAAGGAGGTTCACATCCGTTCCGGGCCGTCCCCGAAGCAGTGTTACCGCCTCTTCGCTGGACATGACATCGGTGGACTCGTCGTTTATCATGATGATAAGATCACCGGAGTAAATACCCGCCCTCCAGCCCGGAGTACCTTCGATTGGGGCGGCTACTTCCAGAAAGTTGGGCCTGCCGTCGGGACGGGGATCCGCCGACTTGGGAGAGATAAAAAGTCCCACCCCACCAAAGACCCCTTGAGTAGTGTCCCTAAGGCTGTTCATTTCCGCTTCGGGAAGGAAGGCCGAATTGGGGTCGTCCAGGGAGTTGAACATTCCCCGCATAGCGCCTTCAAAGAGCGCTTGGGGGTCTACCTCTTCCACGTAGTAGCGCTGGATAATCTCAAACGCCGTTCTAAGGATCGAGGCAAACTGCCCCGGAGGGGTTTCTGTCCTGCCCTGAGCGTAGGCCCGGGGCGCTATGGTAGTGGCAAAGATGATGCAAAAAATAATAGTAGAAGCCACCCATACAGCGGACAACCGAAATTTCCATGGATTTGCCGATTTAAGCGGCGTATTATTTTGTTCGTTCATTACATACCATTGTAAGGGAAACGCCTGTACTTCGTCAATGGCCTTGGGGCGGGGCGGCCCTACGTTCCTTCCACGCTCACATACACAAAGGTCTGGTTTACCAGTTGAAAGGCAATTTCCCCGAAGGTTACCGGCCCGGAGAACGCTCCTATGCTTTTTCCTTCCAGTTCGCCGTACAGGAAGTTGAGTATGCAGTTGCAGGAAAAAGCAATGTTCTCGGCCTTTATGCCCGCGAGCTGTGTGGTAAAAGCTTTCACGTAATCCGGAATGTGTTTTGCCATGCGGTACTCGATATCCTTAAACACCGGCGCGTACAAATGCACAACCCCACCTTCGATTTTTTTGAAAGAAACGTTTATTCCCGTGCCCGAATACGCGCCAACCAGCGGCATTTTGGTGTCGATGGCGTTCTGCGCGAGGTAATCGGCAAACACTACTTCCTTGCCGCCTACAAGGCACTTTTCCACCTTAAAGCCTTCTTCGGTAAAGGTAATGACAGGGGAGCTTTCATCCTGCGAAAAAATATTGATGATGTTGATGGAACAAAGCTTGTCAGCGCCGACACCCAAATGCAGGGCGACCGCTCTGTCGGCAAACGCTTCCCCTGTCATGCCGTTAACGGCGATAGGCGTTTGGCCTTCTTTGCCAAGGTTAAGGCCGGCGATCCATCCGGCGGTATTCTTCATGAACATATCCTGATACTCAGGCGCTTTTTGGGCGTATTCCTTGTGTACGGCGCTGTCAAACGGCACAATGACAATGGAAAAGCCGTTTTCAAAGCCGTCAGCGGCGATGTTTTTCAGGTTTTTCACGTCGTAAGATTTAATCGCGTAGTCATAGGCGAACTCAATCACATGGAACTGGTCGCCGGACACCTTCGCGCCGCTTTTTTCCATGAAATATTCGGTCGATCCCCCGACCCACGCGCCTTTTGGCAGTTTTCGCAACAGAGCTTCCGTTCCCGCGATGTGCAACAGTTTGCCGTCCTTTATCAGCGCGGCGGTAGTTTCAAAATTCATAAACATACTGTTAGTTCTCCTATAAAATGGCTGGATTTAAAGCGTTTTAATCATGGCAAAATCGGCGTGCATAATTATCCGGTATTTATTCAGGAAAGTGTTAGTCTCATGAACACACCGTTCCAGATTCACCCGCGTAGGAGTGTCGGCGTAATCCCTTTTTAGCCGTGTCATCAGCATCGAAAACGCGAACTGCTTGAACACATACTGGCCCCGCAGCATTTTTTCCATTTGATGGATTGTTACATTCATACCTCATACCTCTACAAAAATATGTTCACAGGCATACGCCTCTTTGTCCGAGAATGGAGTATCCGCCGGGCTCCGCAGTATTTCACGGCAAATGCTGTCAGGAACGGGAAAGCCCGGACGCGCCTGCATGTCAATCAAGGTTTGGGCAATATTTTTAAGGCGTTTCCGGCTTTTGCCGCTGATGCTGCTTAAACCGGCGTAGATGAATGTTGTGTCTTGCCTATTCTTGATACTATTCCTCCAATATTCTCACAGGAAACATAATATCATCATAGATGAAACACGTCAACCGCTTTATCATAATTTTTTTTCGCTTCCCGTACCCCTCGCCCAGGCCGAAAGATTAGCCTCTTGTTCCCTTTTATGGCAATATTTGTTACACTGTTGGAAATGACGATACATGAGCGGTTGGCCTATGCCAGAAGGAAACTGCACCTGACTCAGGCTCAATTTTCGGAAAAAATATGCGTAAGTACTGGCTTTTTGTGCTCCATGGAAATAGGCGACCGGAAAATCAACCACCGGATGCTCAAGATTATCAACCTAACCACCGGAATCAGCGGAAAATGGCTGGAAACCGGGGAAGGGGAGATGTTCGCCTCAGATTTGCCTCAGGAACGGGAAATAGAAGAAATCGTCAATCTGTATCGCCAGCTTAACCCTTTTTTTAAGGGGTTCTTTAAACGGCAGTTGCTGGAAATCATCAACTACGAAAGTGGGGCCAAGCAATAATGCCCCCAGCCGCCCCATTAAAACCGCTGTTTTAAAGCTCTTTCCCGGCGGAATACCCACGATACAAACGCGCAAATGAAGATTATGCCGTAGATGAACGCTTTTTCCCGCAACCGGGACAGGCGAATGTCATATTCAGGGTTTTACCGCAAAGTCCGCCGCTTGATCTGGTAGCCAGACCTGTCCAGCAGGGCTGTTTACCCCGCACAAACGGGCACTGTCAAAACCTATAGGTTTTGACAGTTGCCTGTGTGGTCATACCACCCCCCCTCATGGAAGAATTACACAAAATAACGTATACTTACTCTCATGCGGAATAGATTAACTGATGAACTTGCGGTGTGCGGACTTAACGCTGTAATCGCCGCCGCAGAGTACCGCCCCGAACAGATAAACCGGCTTTTTCTCAGGGAGGACAGGCTACCGTCATTTACCCAAATCTGTAAAAACCTTGCCGAGCGGAAGCGGCCCTACAAACTCTGCGAAGACGAGGAACTGGAAAGAATCTGCAAATCGACCCATCATCAGGGGGTGGTGGCGATGATCCTTCTGCCCTCCGTCCAGCCGCTCTCCCGCGAAGACCTTGAGGAATGGTCGCTGCAGCGGAGGACGGGCATTGTTTTACATTCGGTGGGTAACGATCACAACCTTGGCGCTATAGTGCGGTCCGCGGCGTTTTTCGATGTCAAATATGTTGTTATCTGCGATAGCGATGAGGAAGCCAGCATTTCCACCAGCGCCTACCGGGTCGCCGAAGGGGGCATGGAGCACGTAACCGTCAGGAGCGTGCGGAACGCTTCCGCATTTCTGCGGGAGGCTTCACGGCAGTTAGTTACCATTGGCGCGGACACGAGGGCCCGCCAAAGGATAGAAAACCTTCCACGCATCATCGGGGAAAGACAAAAAAAACCGGCGGACGGGCGGCCCGGCATAGCCGTGGTTATCGGGAACGAGGAGACAGGCCTTCCGGACGGGGTAAAAAGCGCTTGCTCTGTCATGGTACGCATCCCCGGAACGGGCCTTATGGAAAGCCTTAACGTGGCCCAAGCCGCGGCTCTGTTTATGCAGCGGGTTTTTGAGATTTGACGGCTGTGCCGGGGGTGGCGCGGGGCAGGCCCGTGTTTTTACCCGCGAAACTTGAAACTCTTTTTTAACAGCGCCGCAAGAGCCTTAAGGTGGGCGTCGGCCTTGTCCTTTATGGGAAGGAGGGCGAAAATATCCTTCCGCTCCCGGTCGAACCAGTTATAAAGCCGCTCCCGGATTTCAATATCCGTCCCCGGAGCGTTAACTATTTTCACCAGATGGGATATTTCGCCACGGGAGAACATTACGTTTCCATTGCGGTAGCAAAGATAGAAACTGCTTCCGCTTTCTGTTCCTTCGATCCTGAGCTTTTCAGCCCCGGTTTTCGCCGCCCCCTGTCCACGCTTTGCTCCGGCTGACTGCGCGATTTTGGCTGATTTCGCGGACGCGGCAGTGACCGCCTTTGCGGCCTTGTTGAGTTCTTCTACATGCATATTGTAAAGGTGAACCCTCGCCTGCTTTACCAGAAACGCAAGCCCTTCGGAGTCGATTTTGGGGATAAGAAGACGAAGTTCCTTCGCCAGAGATTCCCGTTCAGCATCCGCCTTTTGCTTTTTCATGGTTTTATGATAAATTTCTTTCCCCTTGATGGTCAATGCCTTTTTTTTGTGATATACTGTTGGTAGACCAAACCCAGAAACGGAGAAACGAATGAAACTGATTATGTTAGGCCCTCCCGGCGCTGGCAAAGGAACGCTTGCCGCCAAATCCGTGAATATACTCAATGTTCCCCACATAAGCACCGGAACCATTTTTCGGACTGCCATGAGTTCCAATAGCCCGCTGGGTCTTAAAGTCAAGGCCATTGTCGAATCGGGCAGGCTCGTAGACGACCAAACGACCATCGAGCTTGTGCGGGAACGTTTGGCGCAGGAAGATGCCCAAAAAGGCTACATTCTGGACGGCTTTCCCCGCACGATACCTCAGGCCGAAGCGCTGGCCGGATTTTCCGCCGTGGGAAAGGTGGTAAACATCAGCATTTCCGACTCGGATATTCTGGAACGGCTGGGGGGCCGCCGGGTTTGCCGCAAGTGCGGGCATAATTTCCATGTGGTCTACGACAAGCCCGCGCGGGAAGGAATCTGCGACCACTGCGACGGCGAAGTCTACACACGGGACGATGACAAAGACGAGGCGATTCAGAAAAGGCTGGAGGTCTACCGGGCCCAAACCGCCCCGCTTATCCAGTTTTACCGTGAAAAAGGCATCCTAGTTGACATGAACGCCATGATCAAGTTCGAAGACACAATGGAGAACTTCAAGAACGCCTTGGCCCCCCGCCGCGTGTGAGCATTACCGCATAAAGCTCCGGCAGGGGAGGATATACGGTTTAAGAATCCCGCCCAAGGAACACGGCTACGGAGCCTCGGTCTCCTTCGCCTAAGAATTTGGGCAAATGGATTCTTAAA
>WQUW01000039.1 GCA_009781915.1 Treponema sp.
AAACTTCATAAATGAAAAACTCGCGCACGATAATACAGGCGGAAACACAGTAAAACAAGCGTAAAAACGTTGTTTTTGCCAAACTGGATGATAATTTTTGCCAAACTTCATGTGCGGTTACACGCTGTGCATGAGATGAGTATTTCTGCCAAAAGCTTCGGGAAGAAAACCACAGAGGACACAGAGTTTAATTCGGTTCCCCAGTAAGACTCTGTGCGCCCCCTTGGTTTTTTCGTACAGTTAAAGGCTAATACTCGCCATTCGGCGGAAAGATAAGTACAATCATTGTTCCGGCAGAGACAAAATACCCATCTTCTTGAATTCTTGACGGGTGAAATATCAGAGAATAGTCCCTACCCCAAGCGATATGCACGCCATCTTCCACGAATCTTTCTATTTCTTCACCTAAGATGTATTCAAGGGCATCTGCTACATAGTTAAAGCTGGCTAAACTGCGGCCTGTCCATGCCATAATCAATGCCATCACCACAAATTCTCCACCTTCTCCATCAAGTTCATCTATCGCCCAGCCGCGAAAACCGCCGCCTGAGGCGTCTCTAATTTGGTTAAATTCTGATGTCTCTAACCCAAAAGGCGACAGCGTAGCGGCAGTAGGGTTTGCCGTACTGAGGCCAAGCGTGTCAAGGTAGTCAGTGTACCGGTTGTTGTTGTTGTTGTTACTGCATCCGGTAACAGCCATTGCGAATGCCAGCGCCATTACCAGCATTGCCCGAAAGAAAAAATTGTTCTTCATGGAAAGAACTCCTTCTTTGTGACCCCCGCCTTCCTTTAAGCGGGTAATCACGTGATTGATTACCCGCCCTTACAGGCGGACATACCCCAACGGGGCACAATAAAAGCCCGCCGCAATCTTTGCTTTGGGCTGTTATTACGAAGAGAAATCTGAGGCTGTTCCAAAATGTCAGATTTTGGAACAGCTACTTTAGACTTAATGGAAAAAGCGGCGTATAGACGCTTTTTCCACAAGCCTGTTCCGAAACTAAGACGAACCGAAGGTTCGCAGTTTTTGAACAGGCTCAGATTCCCTTCTGCGATGCCTGACTGGGGTGTGGGTGGGAAAAATGGTAAATTTTGGGTAAATTTTTTTAGGTGTTTATAGTAAGGTGGCGAATGTGTGTGTGTGTGTGTGTGTGTGTGTTAATGGAAGAAAATGTGCCAATTTAGGCGAATTCGGGCAAAAGTCGCTCAAATTCGAGAAATAGCCTTGGTTGTTGGCAGTTACACCACGCATCATGGGGTAATGCTAGCACGGTAATGTTGGTTGTGTCAAGCCCCCCAGCAATGCCCCGCCGCACATGAGCCTCTGGCTCACGCGCGGCGGGGGCTCCAACATCGCACAAAATGCCTCTCCCCCGCCGCCGCCAGTTCTGGCTTTTCCGCAAAACAGCGGCCCTCGGCGTAGGGACAGCGCAAGGCGAAAGCGCAGCCGTCTGCCTCGGCGGTAACGCTCTTGGCCTCGCTCGTCTTGCCGGCTTTGGCGGGCGCTGGGGAAGCTGCCGCAGAGGGCTCTGCCTGCGGGGGTTTCCCCGCCGAGGAGAACAAAAGCTCCGTGTAGGGGTGCAGGCCGTGGCTCCAGATTTCGGCGGCGGGCGCTTCTTCCATGATCTCCCCACGGTACATGACGCCGATGCGGTCGCAGAAGTAGCAGGCCACCTTCAAATCGTGGGCGATAAACAGGAAGGAAAGCTCCTGCCGGGAAGACTCCCGGCTGTTGCGCAAATCCAGAAGCAGGTTAAGTATCTGCCCCTGAATGGAAACATCCAGCGCCGAAACCACCTCGTCGCAGATAAGGACATCGGGCTTCATGATAAGCCCTCTGGCTATGGATATGCGCTGGCGCTGGCCTCCGGAGAATTCCGCCGGACGCCGTTCAAGGTCTGCGGCGGAAAGGCCGACTTCTTCAAGTATGGCGGCGGCGGCATCCTTAAGGCCCGCCTTTTCAGCCGCCCTGCGCTCGCCCATCGACCATTTGGCCCCGGAAGTGAGCACCTCGTACACGGTCATCCTTGGGTTAAGCGACCGGGCCGGGTCTTGAAAAATGTACTTCACCCGCTGGCGGTACTGCTTGAACTCCCGGCCTTTCAAGGCCCTTACGTCCTCGACACTGCCGTCCCGCCCGCTAAAAAGAATCTCGCCCTCGTCAGCCTCGTACATGCGCACAAGGAGCCGCGCAGTGGTAGTTTTGCCGCAGCCGGATTCCCCCACAAGCCCGTAGGTTTCGCTTCTGCCAATCGCTAGCGAAACTCCGTTTACGGCGTGGACATAGCGGCCCATGCGGGCGAAAAATCCCGCTTCAAGGTTAAAGCGCTTGCGGAGATTGGAAACAGTAATTACCGGCGCGTTATCCCGGCCTTGCTCTCTATTCGCTATGCTCATGACGCAGTTCCTTTCACACAGCGGAATTCGTGCGCGCCGCCTTCGGCTTCGATTTTGACGAGGGGCGGAACGCTCTGGCGGCATTCCTCGCCGGCGTGGACACAGCGAGGGGCGAAGGGGCAGCCGGGTTCGGGATTCGCCGGATCGGTAACCCTGCCGGGGATAACTTTGAGCCGCTCGTGCGTGTAATGGCTGCCGAAGCGGGGGCTTGCGGCGAGCAGGGCTTTTGTGTAGGGATGGATGGCGCGTGAGTACATCGAAGACGAGTCCAGCGCTTCCATCACAAGGCCCCCGTACATCACAATGATGCGGCTGGAAATATCCGCCACAAGGTCAATGTCGTGGCTGATAAAGATAATCGAAATACGCCGCTTCCGGCGCAGCTCTTTCAAAAGTTCTATGATCTGCTTTTGTATGGTAACGTCTAACGCTGTAGTGGGCTCATCGGCAATAAGAAGTTCGCAGCCCTGAGCCAAAGCCAGCGCTATGCTAATACGCTGAAGCTGTCCGCCAGAAAACTGGTGGGGATAGTTGGAAAGCCGCTCCATTCCGTTGGGAAGGCCAACTTCGTTAAGAAGGGCGGCGGCCTTGTCCCTAGCCGCTTCCTTTGTTATGGCGCTGTCGCTGTTTCTGAACGTTTCAAGAAAAACGCTCCCCATGTTCTGGAGCGGATCGTAGGAGCGTCCGGGCTCCTGAAAAATCATGCCGATTTTCTTTCCCCGGTATGCCCGCAGTTCCTTTGTGGAAAGGCCCAAAATATTCTTGCCCTCGAAGAAAATCGCCCCGGACACCGCGGCGCTTGCCGGAAGCAGGCCCGGAACCGCCTGTGTGGTAACGCTCTTGCCCGAACCGGATTCGCCGACAATGCCAAGGACTTCGCCCCTTTCAAGCTCTAGCGAAACGCCCCGCACGGCCTGCACCAGTATTTCCTTTTTTCCCCGCAACACAGAGAACGTAACACGCACATCACGTATTTCAAGCAGGGACTGCGGGCTGGGAGCCGGAACATCGCCGCCTGCCGCCTGCCGCTTGCCGCCTTTCCTTCTTTTAAAGACGGTGTGATACGGGTCAAAGTAATCGCGCAGGGCATCGCCCAAAAAGTTAAAGCTGAACGTTACGCCTATCAAAAACCACACCGGGCTTAACAGCCACGGGAATGCCCTAAGGTTAGCGATGGTAGAGATGTCCCGGTTTATAAGGGAGCCCCAGCTAACCGCCGGATCGGCAATGCCCAGCCCAAGGTAGGAAAGGACGGTCTCGGTCATGATAAAGACCGGAACTGAAAGGGCTATGCTTACGATAAGCAGGCTCGCTATTTGCGGGATGATGTGCCGGAAGATAATCGCCATAGAAGGGATCATTTCAAGCTGGGCGTTCTGGATAAACTCTTCCCGCTTTATGGAGTGGATCATGCCCCGCAAGGTGCGGGCCGTGCCGGGCCAGCCGACCAATGACAGGATAAGCGTTATGGTCATAAACGCCTGTCCGGGATCCATGTGCCCGCCCAAAAGCGATCGCAGAAAGAGTATGAGGTAAAGGCCGGGGATGAGCATCAGGAACTCGGCGAAGCGCATCACTGCCGAGTCGGTTTTGCCGCCGAAGTATCCGGCAAGGCCGCCGAAGAAAATCGCCAAAAGCAGCGAGATGGCGGTGGCGACAAACCCGATGGTCAGCGAAATCCGCGAGCCATGCACGATCCGCGAGAAAAGGCATCTGCCCAGCGTGTCAGCGCCCATAAGGAAAACGGGCTGTCCTTCGCCCGCCGTGATAAAAAGGCGGCGTTCCATCGGGATAAGCCCCCAAAGCCTGTACGGTTCGCCCCTGCCGAACAGTTGAATGTCCGTAAAGCTGTCCCTGATGCGGACGTACTGCCAGTTCACGGTATTTACGACACGGTGTTCCTGCACCCGAAGCCGCCCTTGGTGAAAGCGCACGTTTGGCGGGTGGGAGGTATGCTCTGGAAAAAAGGTGTTTTGGTGGTACGGGGCGATGAACTCGGCGAATATCATCATCGTATATAGAAGAATCAGAACGCACACGGAGGCTATGCCCAAGGGGCGGCTTTTTAGGTAGATTAAAAAGCGCTTCATTTCCCGTCCTTTCCGTAGCGTATACGGGGGTCGGCAAGGGCAAGGCAGACATCGCTTATAACCATGCCGATTAGAACCAGAGAGGAAATGAACATCAGGTTTGCCAGCACAAGGTTTACGTCCTGCTGCAGAATCGCCTCGAACATGAGCCGCCCGATGCCGGGATAGGCGAAGATAATTTCCAGAATAAGGGAGCCGGAAAAAAGCCCTGCCAGCATATTGGCGCTTCCGGTGATAAAGGGGTTAAGCGTGTTCCTGAAAGCGTGGGCAAGGTAGATGCGCCATTCGGCAATGCCCCGCGATCGCAGGCTTGTGATGTAAGGCTGACCCAACTGATCCAGCATCATGGCCCGCACCATTCTAAGCGTGCCGCCCAGCCCGCCCAAAAACGTAGCGAGCAGGGGCATAAAAATATGGTGCGTGTAGGCGAAAACAAAGCGGCCCGGATCGTAGCGGAAGGGAAACGGGGGAAAGCCGGTAACCGGAAAAAGACCGGAGACAAAGGCGAAAAGCTGAAGCAGTATCAACAGCAGTATCCCCGGAAAGGCGTGGAGGGCCAGCGCGAAAAAAGTTACGGCGACATCGGTTTTGGTTCCGGCCTTGCTCGAAAAGTAAACCCCCAGCAAAAACGAGAAAAAGGTTATGAGTACAAGTGATATAAGGTTAAGAAGCAGGGAGTTCCAAAGCCGGGAGCCCATAAGAAAGGACACCGGGGCCTGCGAAACAAGGCTTACCCCCAAATCGCCGTGCAGAACGACCTGCCTAAGCCACCTGAAATACTGGACGTAGAACGGCTGGTCAAGCCCCAACTGCCGCCGCAGGTCTTCGGCCCATTCTGCGGTCAGGTCTTGCTGGCCTGCAATCGCGCGGCCTTCGGAACTGCTTAGGATTTGCTGGATCATCACCTGAGTTACGATGTCCCCCGGAGCCAGCGCCATAAGGCCGAATACCGCAAAGCCCAGCAGAAAAAGCATGACCAGCATCACAACGACACGGCCCGCTATATAGGAAAGCAGAGGGGCTTTTTTTCTGAACAGGAAGAGGGGCTTTGCCAAAACAAGGGCCAAGTCTTTCAAGCCTTTCATTGTAGGGATACTAATAGCATATATGACGCGAAATTGCTAGCTGGCGAGCTGCCCCGCGAGATGCCCCCGCCTAGCATCGACATTCGATTGACACGCTTGTATTTTCGCGGGTACACTCTAGGTATGGAAGCAAAAGGAAATGTTCTTATTGTTACCGATGGCAGTGGAGAAACGGCGGAGATGGCTGCCGGGATCGCCGCAGCGTTAAAGGACAGTACCGTAACCGTAAAAACCGCTTCTGAATTCAAGGGCAACGACATTCTTCCGGCAAAGGCGTTTTTTCTGGGCTGTAAGGAGCCCCGGCCGGACTCGTTTGCCTACTTGACGCTTTTATTAAAGCACATTAACCTTGCCAGCCGGCCATGCGGGGTTTTTTCGCCCGGTTCAAGGGAGGCCACGGAGTATTTGGCGGGCTTGGTCTGCGACTGCGAGGCGGCCCTGAACCCCGAACCGCTTTTTTCCGGCCACGCGCAGGCCGTCAAGGAATGGGCACAGAGCGTTGTCTCAGGTTCATTTAAGCAGGCCCGGACAGAGGCGCTGGAGGCAGATCATGGCGAAAGAATTTAATCTTGACAGCTACATCAGAAAGGTTCCCAATTTTCCCAAAGAGGGGATACTGTTTTACGACATTACCAGCATCCTTGCCGCGCCTGAGGCATTTCAATACTGCGTTGAATGTATGGTAGACATTTACAAAGACAAGGAAATTGACGCCGTAGCCGCCATTGAAGCCCGCGGCTTTCTTTTCGCCGCGCCCTTTGCGGCACGGATGGGCATTCCCCTGCTTCCTATCCGCAAAAAAGGCAAACTTCCGGGCATAACCCTGTCGAAAAAGTACGCCCTTGAGTACGCTATGGCCGAAATCGAGGTTCATCAGGAAGATGTCCCCGAAGGCAAACGGGTACTCCTTTTGGACGACCTTATCGCCACCGGGGGAACCCTAAACGCCGCTCGTGCCCTTCTTAACGCCGGCGGCGCTGAGGTTCCCGGCATATTCGGCGTAGTGGGACTTCCGTTCCTGAATTACGAGGAGTTTCTGGCCCCCACGCCGATAATTACCCTAATTAACTATCATGGCGAGTAAGGTCAGCTTTCGCGCGGCGGGCGGGAGCGGGTAAAAACCGGGTCAAAGTACTTTTCCATATCCACTTTTTTCATAATCAGTTTGACTACCTGCCGGTAAATCAGGAAGGATGCGGCAATCGACATCACAAAATTAACGGGTATCATCCAAGCGGCGCTGCCAGCCGGAAGATGCGGAAAGAGAAACCTGCTGTAAACAAAAAGGAAAAGGAAAAAACAAAGCACCGTTACAAGGATATTAAAGACAGTTCCCCCAACAATGAAAAGAAGCGTGTTGGTCTTTTTGCTCATTCTGAAACTCTCACTTTTCCTCCAGAGCCTGCTTCTGGGGCCTTAGCATTGTGTAAAGAAGGATCATACAACAGACCACCACACTGGAATCGGCGACATTAAACGTAGGCCACCGCTCCAGGCCAAAGATGCCGAAGAACCGCACGCTGATAAAATCCACCACCCCGTCAGGCCGGAAGATGCGGTCGGAAATGTTCCCGATTCCCCCGCCAATTATCCCCGCGATGGCCCAGCGCTGGGGGCGGCTGAACTCTGTGGTGTGAAAGTAATACCATGTCAGCAAAATCAGTACCGCGATGGGAACAATCACAAAAAGAATAAAGCGCCACGGCTGCGGAAGGCCGTACCCTATGCTAAAGGCAATCGCCGGATTCCGCACGTGGACGAAAATCAGAAGATCGTTGCCGAACACATCACTAATAAAAGAGCCTTGAACGGGCCAATGCCTGACTATAAAAGCCTTGGTTGCCTGATCCAAAAGGACTACCAGCGCGGTTAGTATAAAAGGCGTAAACAGCGCCTTGTCTTTATTGAACATTTTTTGTCCGAACATCTTTATCCCTCTTCTTGCACAAATTACAGGCCGGTTGGCACATCTATAAACTCGCAGTCGATCCCAAACTGGGCAACGCACTCTTCCATCATCCGCTTAACTCCCCATACCTCGGTGGAATAGTGCCCTCCGGCTATCATATTCAGGCCGCCTTCCAGGGCTTGGTGATATACCGAATGTGAACTTTCCCCGGCAATGTACAGGTCAAGGCCCTCTTCCAGCGCTTGAGGAGCCTCGCGGGCGGCCCCGCCGGATATAACGCCGCAGGTCAGTATCTCTTTTTTCCCGAATGGAAAAATCCCAAGCGGCGGGCGGCCCATGTAGCTTATCCTGCTTGCGGCTTCTTCGATTGTAAGGGCGCTGGAAAGGCTACCTTTGTATCCTATTTTGCGCCCGTGATACAGGCCAAAGGGCTCAGGCTCTTTGATGCCCAGCATTTCCGCGAGGACGGCGTTATTCCCCAGCCGGGGGTGCTGATCCAAGGGCAGGTGAACGGCATACAGGGCTATGTTGTTATCCAGAAGGAACTTGACACGTTGAAGGTGGCCCCCTTCAAGGCTTAACGGCTTGCCCCAGAAAAGCCCGTGGTGGACAAAAAGAAGCCCCGCCCCGGCTCTGGCGGCCCGTTTAAAGGTCTCCATGCAGGCATCAACCGCAAAGGCCATCTTTCGCACCTCTCCGCCATTGTTGTCCACCTGAATGCCGTTAAGCGACGAGTCGATGTCCTTAAAACCGTCTATGTCCAGAAGGCCGCGAAAAAACTTGTCCAGCGCGTGTGTTGTCAACATCATACCAAGGCAAGTATACACCGGAGGCGGGGAAAAGTCTATGCGGACACCGCCGCTAAAACGCCTGCTTTAACAGGTCGTAGGCTCCCTCGGAACTTACAGTCCAGGGAGAGGCCGCCACAAATTCCATGTTTCGGGCCGCTTCCGCCGCCGGAACCAGCCTGTCCAAGGAAAGGTTAAACTCTTTAAGCCGGGCGGGTACTGACAACTGGCCCATGCGGCGGCGCACGACATCTACCGCAATGTTTGCCGCTTCCGCCTTGGGAATATTCTCCACGGCCTCGCCCATTAGGAACGCCGCCCTTGCCATCTTTTCGGGCCGGCAAGCCACGAGCTTTTCCATGACATAGGGCAGCAATACCGTAGAGCACCATGACTTGGCTGCCAGAAACTTCCCGTTCAGGGTGTATGACAGGGCAGTTCCGATCCCCGGAGCGCTTACCGAGGCTCCCAGAGACATCAGAAACCCCGCGTTGGCAGAGGCGCTGAGAAAATCAAAGGGCTGGTTGTCGGTGTACGAGTGCAGTATCCTTGAATAGCGGGAGATGGACTGCTCAAGGAAGGCATCGGAAAGAAAGCTGGACTTGGCGGAGCAATAGGCTTCCAGAGAAACGCAAAGGCCGTCAAAGGCGGCTGTGGAAGCGTGCTGATCGCTTAACGATTCACAAAGGCCGGGATCGACAATGACCGCCGCGCAAAGGGAGCTGGGGCGCTTTATCAGCTTTGCCAAGCTGTCCCTGGGGTCTACAACGGCGAAGTAATCGGTAAACAGGAAGGGGTCACCCCCCGCGGCGGTGGGAATGGCGATATAGGGCAAAAAAGACGCCGCCTTGTAACCGTCCAAAAGCTCAAAAACCCCCACGGGAGAGGCGGCCAAAATGGAAATGAGTTTGGCGATGCACTGGGTTCTAAGGCCCCCAATGCCCACAACCAAGTCGCAGCGGGCGCCCCGTGCCAGAGAAGCGGCAATTTCCGCCGTGTCCGCCGTTGTCTGATCGGAAATTTCATCAAAAAGAATTGTCTGAAGGCCCGCTTCGTCAAGGATTTTTGCCAGCCGCCCAATGTGATCGTTCTCGTGGAGCCGTTGCTCCGTGGCAATCAGAACCTTGCCGCCCCGGCTGGAGGAAAGGGTTCCCGCGCGATTAACTGTGTCCCGGCCAATAACGATCTCCGGGTCTAGCCTGAATACTATGTCCGCCATTCTTGGCTCCGCTTTAGGGAAAAAAAATCCGGCCCCTGAACAAGTGGCCGGATATGTCCTGCTGTGTCGCCCCTTTTAGCCGAAAAGGGTATCCATCAGCCTGTCCGCCGTAGCGTTAATTACCCTGTCGTTGATGTAAGAGGGATCGTTAATCTTCTCCCTCAGTTCGGCAACCAGCTCAGCCCGTGTCTCCGGAGCCGCCGCGACAAGTTCCCGAATCCGGAACAGTTCGGCCCTCTCCTGCGCTGCCGCAGAGATATTGATGGAATCGCTCCCCGGACTCCCGCTGGCATGGCTGACTCGCCCTGTCCTTTTTTCGGGTTGTATGGGATCTACTGAACCTATCCTGTCGATGGTCATACTTACATCCTACCTGCCTTCATTATCGGCACAATCTAACTAATAGTTTACACGCTAATTCAATTTCTTGCTAGATACAAACACGGAAAATTCACCCCGAATTTCACTTTTTTCCGCTTTTTTCCGCAGAATTTCGCAAACTTCCCCTGCGGAGCCCCGTACATATTCCTCATGAATCTTGGTCATTTCCCTTCCCGCGCAAACATACCGGCTACCATCTAAATCGGCGAGATCCTCAAAAAGCTTAAGAATCCTATGGGGGGATTCGTAAAGAACGAAGCCGAATCCTGTGTCAAGAAGTTCCCGCAGCCGGCTTCGGCGGCGGCCCGGTTTGGGGGACAAAAATCCTTCAAAAAGTACGCTTTTGTCCATGCCGCCTGATACACTTAGAAGGCTGGCAAAGGCGGAAGGGCCGGGGATGGGGATAACGTCATGCCCGGCTTCGGCGGCTTTTCTGGCAAGCAGGGCCCCGGGATCGCTTAGGGCGGGGGTTCCGGCATCGCTGGCATAGGCCACGGTTTTGCCTTGGTCAAGAAGGGCGATAAGTTTTTTCGCCGCGAATTCCTCGTTCTGCGCCCTGCACGAGACAAGTTTTGCGCGTATCCCCAGATGGTTCAGGAGTTTTAGGGTTTGCCGGGTATCCTCGCAAGCCACAATGCTGGCATTTTTAAGCGTTTCCGCCGCCCTAAAGCTTAAATCCCCCAAATTCCCGATGGGTGTACCGATAATATACAGTGTAGCCACAATGCACAGTATACTGTTTATCCGGAGGGGCCGCCAGACGCCAATTTATGAGAGACATTCTTGAAGTTCTGATTTTCGCGGTTATTGGGGTCATCCTGCTTTGGGTGGGCTATACTCTGTTTTTCAGCATTGGCATCCCGGTTTTTGGGGGAGGCAAGGGGTTCCGGCTTAAAGGGCCCGGCAAACGCGGCAAACGGGGCGAAGGCAGGCCGGGGGGTGAGGGCACGCCGGGCGATCCCCAGACGTGCCCGGTATGCTCGGCGAAGCTGGGCGAGGGGCAATTGGTCAGTTCGCTGGCCTTCCCCTCCCTGAACGGCGGTAAAGACCGCTTTATGCACATCCGGGGCTGCCTTTACTGCCTGCAGGGCAAAAGGAGCCGACTATGCCCGGTCTGCACGAGGGTTCTTAAGGGAGATGAAATCCTTGTTTGCCGCCTTTTCCAGCGCAGCCGCCGGAAGTCTCATGTTCATGTCATGGGTTGCACGAGGTGCAAGGGGCCTAATTCGGGCCGCCGTTTGTGAGGATGAGCATTTCCGCATAAAGCCCCGGCAGGGGAGGATAAACGTTTTAAGAATCCCGCCCAAGGAACACGGCTACGGAGCCACGGTCTCCTACGCCTGAGTCTGTGCAAAAACTCAATTTTTCAATCATTTCTGGTAAAAATCGTTAGCAATACATTGAAAACAATTGAAAATGATGCATCTTACCGCATCAAATTTGATGTGATAAGTAGTTTTTGCGCAGTCTGCGCCTAAGAATTTGGGCAAAATGGCTTCTTAAAACGTTTATCCTCCCCTGCCGGGCATTTTACTGATGGCTCACGCATGGCGGGGGCGTTGCTATTTATCATAAAAATAAAAAAAAAGTAAAAAAAAACACTTGACAAAACGCGGGCGGAAGTTTATAATGAGACTGGTTGTTGCTGTATAGCAATGAAAGAGTACTGCGAGGAGGTAAGAGTATGGAATATGTGAGCCCTAGCATAGAATTCTTGGGCGATCCTGAGATGGCGGATGTCACTGGCGGAGGCTTTGTTTTCGCGATGGCAGGTGTAGTGGTGGGTGTTGCTGTTCTTGTAGCTGCAGGAGTTGTGCTCGCTGTCGGAGTTGTGCTTATCTAATGCACAGTTGGCGCGCCAGCATCAATGGGTAAAGTTGATGTATGTCGAGCATTATGGGGAGCCGTGTTTGAGAAAGGTCTGTGAGGGTTCCTCATAATGTGTACCAGACGGGTCACTTCTCCTTTTATTATTGACCAGTGGAATTGTTCTTTAGCAACGTTTCCATGTGTCGGGTTGTGGTTGATTTAAGGGGTATAAATGGGTTTCAGGGTAAGTTTGCCTCCATTTGGAGGTCTGATAATTGTTTTAACCGTATTGGTTGTCGTAGTTTCAGTTGCATACCTGCTGGTGAGGACAACTTCTGTAACAGTGGACGGCGATAAATTAGCCATACGCTCTTTACTGTATGGCAGGGAAGTTCCACTTTCGTCCGTGAATGCTGACGGGATAAGAATGATTGATTTCACTGAAGATAGAGACTACAGAATTGTTTTACGCACAAACGGAATTGGCTTTTTAAACATCAGAATTGGTTGGATGAGGCTGAGAAACGGCGAAAGAGCATTGGTTTTTCTTACAAGCAGAAAAAATATTGTTTTGATACCAACCGATGATTTTTTGGTGATGTACAATTCAAGCGATGTGGACAACCTATTGAATGCACTACGGGCAGGACAGACGCAGGGTCGGCAATAATTCGCAGGGGGTGAGGCTATGGCAATTGATAACGTGGCAAGACTACGGAAAAAGGCAAGCCTGTTAAGGGGACCAATCCAGATACAGTTTGATCTTACAACCACTTGTAATTTTCGTTGTTTGCACTGTTACAATGCGAGTGGAGAGAACAATATCGTAAAAGATGAGTTGACGGATGTAGAAATAATGAAACTGTTTTCAGATTTCAAACATTTACAGCCGTTTAATCTCTGTTTTTGCGGAGGAGAGCCATTATTAAGACTTGATGTAATGCTTAAAGCTTCATCTCTAATTAAATCTGTTGTGCCAAACATATCGATGGTAACGAATGGCTATTTGCTTAAGAAAGATACACTGGAAGCTCTTATTCATTCTGGAATCAATAGAATACAAATAAGTTTAGACGGGAACACTAAAGAATCGCATGAAATGTTACGGAACGCTAAAGGTTCCTATGAAAAAGCAATTGAAGCGATAGAATTGTGCTTAGAATACAAGGATAAGTTGAAAGAGATAAATATATGTTTTATACCAACTAGGTTTAATATACAAGAGTTTCACGAATTGAGTGTTAGAATGTTGGGAAAGGGTGTGAATATTATGAGAACACAGCCGCTCATGCTAATAGGGAGGGCGAAGGATTTTCATAAAAAGTTAATGCCTACTCATTTCCAATATAGGACATTGATTAAAACTGTTATTTCCTTGCAGGAAACTTATGGGCAAAGGCGAGTGCAATATGGCGATCCTGTGGATCATATTATAAGGTTTCGATCTCATTTATCTAATTTGTTTCATCAACTTTGCTTGCGAGCTAACGGTGATATTGTTACCTCTATGTATTTTCCTATCGTAGCCGGAAATGTCCGAAAGCATTCAATTATTGATTATTGGGAAAAAGGACTTGTTTTTATCTGGAATAACGAAGTTGTAAGCGATTATGCAAGGAATATAAATTGCATATTTGATTTAGGTAGGCATATCAACGGGTATCCCAATCTTTGGCAGGAAACGGACATTGATATTGATATTTTAGGGTGAGACCAGTATGAGAAAAGGAGAAAGTTATGCAAAATTATAAACCAATTTTTGATAAGGAAGCCTTCGATTTTCTGCGAGAGGAGAAAGAAAAGAATTACACTATTTTATTGAAAGCACACCCGGAATTAACAGAGTTGTTTGTAAATCAAACAACAATGGATATTTTGAATTTATGCAACGGCAGTAACACGCTTTCTGACATTTTGAAAATTCAAAAATCAAAATACAGCAGCGTTGACGAAAACACAATAACAAATGATGTCGCATCGATTCTGACAAAATTCACCAATTTCAGTGTAATAAATTGGGATGAGGATTTTAACCCCTATTTAATAACACACCAAAAATATTTTGAGAATGGATACAATATAAAAATTGCAGAAGAAAGAGAAGGGCTGGAAATTTTGGAAAAAGTCAATAATTTAGATGAAAGTTCTTCATATTTATCTGCTCATTTTTTGAAAAGTCAATACACAGACTTAAGTATTCGATATAAGATATTTTATAAGTCTGAGGAATTTTTTCTTTTATACGACAAAACAAAGGAGGTGCAATGCATCATCGGTGTTCAAATGCCAGTTTTGCCATTTGATACTGTGGCAAAAGTTACATTTGTGTCAAATATAAATGATAGTGAGAAGAGTGTTTTTCTGCTTAACTATATTTTTGATACAATACCGAATATTGCTGTAAAGCCAATAACCAAAATAGCGACTGTTATTGATTGCCAAAAAACAAAAAATGATGTTTATAATGTATTTTATAGTTCAAATTTTACACTTGAAGCAAAGCTAAAAAATGAGATAGGTATGAATACCGAGGTTGCCGTGCTATCAATATTTTTCTGAGGGGGAATTAATTAAGAATGCAAAATTACTTAACCCTGACAAAAAAGCATTTTATCAGTGGAAGAATTTTAAGGCTACAAGTATTTTTTGTAATTTTGCAAATACATAAAATTTCTATACCGTTGCTTATCCAGTATACTGTTGACAGTGTAATTATTGGACAAAATTTTCACAATATTCGAACATTGATAGTAATTTTTTCTTCAAGTATAGCAGTTTGTGCATTTATTAGATATTATTCAAACAGGTATTTCATGGTTTATTATTTGGATAGAGTAAAAAAAATACGCGGGGAAATGATCACAGCCTGCCTTAATTCAGAGCATAGGTTTTATGAGAAGAATAATGCGGGTGATATGGCATATCGAATACAGACTGATGTTATGACTGTGTCAACTTCATGGCAGACTGTTTTTGGAGTTCTACCAGTCCAGTTAATTACCATTCTATTCATTTTTTATTTATTTTTCATAAGCCCAGTTTTAACTGGAATTACATTGTTTTTTTTAATTGTTAATATTATCGTCTTGTCAATATACATAGCAACAATAGAAAAATTAGTAATGGCATATAAGAATAAATCTCAGCAGTTTTCAAAGATTTTATATGAAATACTAGTGAAAATTGAATTTATAAAAATATTTAGCATATTTAAGCCTGTTTTGACAAGAGGGTTAGATGCGGTTTCAAAGATGAATACAGCTCTTTTGAATTATTTTTTGAGAGAAAAAAAAGTAGAGATAATTACTGATGCATTAAATTTAGTATGGGTATTAACACTTTTATTTACAGGTATATTTTTAATTGAAGCTAATATAGTAACAATCGGAACACTCTTTGCGTTTTTATTTTTATCAAATATAATATTTCAGCCAATCAATCTAATCGTTTCTTTGTTTAAAAAATCAAAAGAAATATTCATTAGCTCTTCAAGAATTATTGAATACTTAAACAACACAAAAAGTGTAACTGAAGGAAGTGATAATGCTATTTTAAAAAGTAGAATCGAAGCTTTAACTGTAAAGAATTTAATAATAAATAAAGACGGTAAAAAGTTAAATGAAGAAATTAATGCAGACATAAAAGGTAACGGAATAGTAGCAATAACTGGTAACAATGGAAAAGGTAAAACGACTTTTGCAAAAATATTGTTAAAATTATACAATGAGTATGATGGAAACATTACTTTAAATAATATAAATTTAAGGGATATATCAAATAATAAAATAGCCGGGAAAATTATTTATGCAAACAATGATGATACAATTTTTAATGATACGTTACAATATAATCTTAATTTTGGTGATGAAAATATAGATATAACTAGATACAATTATCTTCTAAATAAACTGTATGTCAAAAATACCTTGCCCCACGGCATGTTAACGATAATAGGGCAAGATGGAATAAAATTATCTGCCGGTGAGAAGCAGTTGATATATATTTTGCGAGCTGCTATGCGAAGACCAAATATCTTAATTCTTGATGAACCGGAGATAGCGATTGATGTTAACACTAAAAAAGATATTATTAGTACAATTAAAGATTTATCGAAGGACATGATAGTTATTCTAATAACTCATAATGATGATTACCTGGATCTAGCAGGAAATATAATTAACTTTAAATAAAGGAGTTTATTTATGAAAAAATTAATTTTAATTTCTTTATTCACTTGTGTTGCTGCTTTTTCTTTTTCGGATGTTATAGTTGATTTTGAATCGATACAAAGGCTCAGAAATAATGAGATAAATAATATTTTTGTCAATAACAAACTTTTGTCTGTAAAAACCGAAGAAACTACTTTTTGGCGCGGAATGCCAAATTCAAAAAACACAAATGTTATTACTTTTAATAACGAACAGTTTGCAATTTTTGATAAGGCAACTAATAACAGGCTTGTATATACAGACGGACAACTATGGCGTGTTATAAATAACAGAAGGGAAAGGATACGTACGAGGAATGTACTTTCTGGGAATATATTTACAAATTGGTGGGATATTCTGAATTCAGAAAATTTATACGACATCACATTAATAGGTAGTATGTACCATATTAGAGTTTCGGATCAAAGATTCAGAAATGTATCAATTGTTTTGGATAGTGATCACAACATGATGCAGATGTCTGTTGAAAACGACGAGGGGGTATTTCATTTTAATGTCAATGCTTATATACGGCTACAACACTATCCTGTTTATTTTCCAAAAGAAAGTTTTATTTACCACAATAATTTACTCATTAGAAGAGTTCAAGTATTGGAATTTAAAGTGGTAGATTATTCGCCTACGTATTTTTATACTAATCATTACAGAAGGCGAACATTTTTTAATTCATTTGCTGATTTTTTTAGAAATCTAAGATAGCGAGGAGAGAGTATGCAAGTTCCGATTTTATCTATTGTTTTTATGTTTGTTTCCACTTTTATATCAATAGGATTACCTATTGTATTATTTTATTTGTTTTACAAAAAATATAGTGCAAGAGTTTTACCACTAATATTTGGAATTTTGGTTTTTACCATTTTTATTTTCACCATAATAAGAAATATAAATATTTTGGTAATCACTCATTTTACTTTACTTGAGAGACCATTCTTATTTATATTATATGGTGTATTAATGGCTGGTATCTTTGAAGAAACTGCACGTTTTATTTCATTTAAAGTTTTACAAAAAAAATATAATAAAGTAGGAACAGCTCTAGCTTATGGCATTGGACATGGTGGGATTGAAGCTGTATTAATAGTTGGTTTGACCATGATAGCGAACATTGTTTTTTCCTTTAACATAAATGTTGGTGGTTTCCAGGATATTACAGGTGATAATGCACAAATCGTGCAAATTCTTGCAACAACACCTCCAATAATGTTTCTGGCAGGAGGTATTGAACGCATATCTGTAATTGGCATTCATTTGTCGTTGTCTGTGTTAGTTTTCTATTCTGTTATTTCCAAAGATAAACTTTGGCTCTTTCCATTAGCTATATTAATACATATATTGGTTAATATTCCTGCTGGGCTATTTCAAACCGGGTTATTTACCAATCTTATAGTAGTACAGGTAATTATCCTTACATTCAGCTTGGTGTTAATATTTTTTACAAAACGCTTGCATGAAAAAATATCCAACAGCAATAATACAAGGAGAGAATAATTGAGAAGATTTTGTTTTTTTACAATTTTAATTGTCTTATCAACGATCAATATTTCTGGTTTTGAAGCAGTTTCTTACAAAAATTTGCAATTTGATATGATAAACAGACAAGTGACATTTTATTCATGTGGTGCATCAATAATTCAATTGATTGTTGCACTTTATTCTTCTGTTCATTTGACACAAGAGCAAATCATGTCGATAATCATAGCAAATTCAAATGTAAGACCAAGGGGCGGCATGAGCTTTCTTGATATTAGGGACTTTTTGGAAAAGTACAATATCTTAACAGCAGGAGTAAGGATAGCCAACAGAAATATTTCATTATTAGAAGAAAAATTTACTCTGCCATTGATTATACATTATCCACAACCATTTAATAACAGTAACATAGACGGACATTTTGTCCTTTTATACCATATTTCAAATGATAACTTGTTTTTTATTCTAGATCCATTCTTTGGCAGGAAAGTATTAACTGCGGATCAATTCAGGGATAACTGGTCAGGTTATTTTATGTATTTTTCTTCGAGATTTCCAGCAAGGAAATTTGAGCATTTAATTATACAAGAGGAAAGAAGGCATGGGTTATTACGGAATTTTTTCAATAGATAAAAAATGCAAAATTCTTTTATTGATTTTTTGTTTTTTCCTTACTCAGAAAACGTATTTATTTGCGGAAAATTCTATTTTACCTGAGTTGCATTTTAGATTATCTTTAAATTATTTTAGTTTGAATAATACGAATAATTTTACAGATGTTTTACAATCATCTAAAGATGTTAACATACGTTTTAATAATAATCTTATTGGATTTAATATTCCATTTTCTTTTATCTGCTCAAACATCGAAGATAATAATTTGTATGTATTCAGTTTGGGTGAAATTATCACCCATATAGGTCGTAGATTTGAGATAAGAGATTTTTTAATTTTTGATATGTTATTGTTATCAACATTTCCAACAAATATTACGATAGCCACTAATGACAATCATGGGATATTAAATATTGCTGACGCAAATATATATAGACTAGGTCCCGGCTTTATGTTGCGAAAGATTAGGGATCCTATAACATTTGAGTTTAATGCACTTGCACTGTTTGATCTCAATAGAGGAGACAGAAACACGGTATTGTTTAACTTTGGGGTGGAATCACTTTTTGTAGTGAATGAAAATACGGCTTATTTAGTATCGTATTCTGCTGCTATATCTGAACAAAGCAGGTCGTTTAGTTTCTTATTTGGGATTGTCATTGTAATAAACAGATTTAGTATTGCGCCAAATTTCGCACTAAATACAAACAATAACATGACATTCCCTGGTTTTGGATTAATGTTAGAATTTAACTAAACTGACGGGAAGGTGAAGTTTACTGTTAAGGCTTTTGGGGGTTTGCCCCATGCACCTGATAAGATGGGGTATAATACGTTGGCGGCGGGGCAAGGCACAAAGCCTATCTTGCCAAAGCCTTTTTCTGCTTTGCTAAATAGCCGTTTTGAGCGGTTGAAAGGTTGGCATGGCGTTGTTTCAGCAGGGCTTTTTCTATTTTACCCATGCGGGAGTGCGGAGCATGTTTTGTATTCGGGTGCGGTGGAAAATACAGATAATGTGAAAAGCGTCTTTAGGAAAGCCGCTTACACAGTACTTATGGTTCTGAGGGTAGGATTTTTCTGCCAAAGTAAATCGATGCTACCGCACCGGATATTCTATTTACTAAGCCAATCACTGCCTCTGCTTCCGACAGGTTCCAACCGCTTTGTATAAGCTCTTTTACGCCTACTTTCTCTTTGTAAATTTTTGCCAAGAAAGGGGGCATTGGGGCTGTCCGTAAAAGGCGGCGACCTTTTTCTTCCTTCCCTGCTTGTATTAAAGATATTGCCCTATTTGAAATTGCGAGTTTTTCGTCCAATGTCATGGTCTGCGCCATGTACGGCAAGGAATACCTTGCGCGACACCACGGCATAGACCCGGCAAGAATACGTGTTGAGTTTTTTGGCGCTGACAGAACGCCTGAAACCGCGGACAACACATGGGAATCCCTTAGAGCAATCGAACTTATTATAGAACCTGTTACTAAATACCCGCGCGAATTAAGGAGAACACGATGAAATTCACTCAAAGCGCCGCGTGGCGCGCCGTTATTCTGGCTCTGGTTTTTCTTGGGGCCTGCAACAATTTTTTCCACGACTTGATCCCGCCGGACGGCGACCGGATCATCTCTTTCGAGGTTCCCGGGCAGGAGGGGGCGGCGGCAATCTGCGACAGCGCCGTAAGCGTAACGGTACTGGCGGGAACAGACCTGGGCGAACTATTGCCGCGTGTAACAGTGTCTCCCGGAGCGGCGCTGTTCCCCGTTACCTTTGACTACATACTGGCGGCGTTCCCCGGATCAGACCTTATGCGCACGATGCTGGAAATGCTTACGGCGGCAGACCTGACAGAGTACGTGCATGACCTAATACGGTCAACGCCCGGTTTCAGAGTCCCCGCGCTGGACACGCCAATTGACTTTTCCGGCCCGGTTAGCTTTTTTGTTATTTCCGGGCAGGGCGGCATACGGCAGTACTCCGTAAGCGTTGTCGAATACGACGCGGGGCCACGGCTTTTGGGCCTGCGCTTTTCCAAGTACGACAACCCCGAACTGCTTGCCGACTCGGTTCCTGTTTTTTCTGGCAACACTCTGTCGGCAGTCGCCATGTACCCTGTCGAAATACCGTTGAGCTTCGCGCTTGTCCCTTCGTTCCAGATTGTGGGTGACAGGCTGGAAATTGACGGTGTTGAAATAACATCCGGCCGGAGCGTCATTCAGTTCGATGCGCGGTTGAACGTGCCTCAGGCGAAAACAATAACGGTTACCCGTGACGGCGTATCACGGGATTTCTTTTTAGACGTAACATTCAGGGAAGACCCTGACACCATTCGCAGCATAACGGATTTTAGGTTCGCGCAGGCGGATAATCCGGGCATTGCCGCGAATTCGGTAGCATCAATCATTAATGACGGGGAGTTTGGCACTATCACGCTGCACGTGCTTTACTCCGGCGCGCGCCCGCGGCATCTGGTTCCTCGCTTTATCTCGCCGGGCACGGTGCGGGTTGGCGGTGTTGTGCAGAGTTCCGGGGCCAGCGGGCACGATTTTTCCGCGCCGCTAGAGTACCGGGTTGTCTCGCGGGTAGGGCAGTTTACCCGGACGTACACGGTGCGGGTTGAGTTTATACATCTTGTGAATGACGCGCCAAGAATACTGACGTTTGATCTGTTACAAGCGCACAATCCGGGCATAATCCGGGGCAGCGAGGGAGAGATAGGCGATGGGCACATTATTATTGACGTACACTTTGGCGGCACTGCCGCTCCGCACACACTGATTCCTGAGTTTACCGCGCAGGGCATTGTAACCGTGCTGGGCAGTGTGCAGGTTTCTGGCGTTAGCAGCCAGAACTTTTCCCAGCGCATAACGTACACGGTTACGCACCCCCAGATTCCCAGCCTTAGGCGCTACTATTCGGTGCAGACACGCCTTATCCGTGACACATCCTCTGACGCCTTTATGATCTCGTTCGGGTTTTTCCCGGAAGATAACCCCGGCTTGACCGAGCCGCTTTCCGGACGGATACAACAACAGACAATAACCGTGTTCGCCCCGGAAGGCTTTGGCGTTTCGTACCGGGCAATGGTTCCCCGCTTTACCGCCACCGGGCAGGTCAGCGCGGACGGAGCGGCGCAGGTTTCCGGTGTTTCGGGCCGCGTGTTTTCCGGCCCTGTGGAGTACACGGTAGTTTCGCCTAACGGAATGCACCGCAGGGTGTACACGGTGAATGTGCGGGAAACAGCGTCGCCCCGGATTTTTGTGAACCACAGCGCGGGCGGACACAACGACGGCACAAGCTGGCAGAACGCGTTCCGCTGTCTGCGCGAGGCGTCCGAAGCGGCGGCGGCGTTCCCGGCGGACGAACCCAAGGAAATTTGGATAGCCGCCGGGACATACCGGCCCAGCGCGCAGGGCGATGAGTCGGCGTTCTTTTTGCTTGTGCCGAATACCCGTTATATTGGCGGCTTTGCCGGGTGGGAGACGGAAAAGGGCCAGCGGAACCCCGCGTTACACCACACGGTACTAAGCGGAGATCTGGGCGGCGGGCGGCGTTCGCGGGTACTGTTTGCCGCTAGCGGCGGCAGTTCCCCGGCTGTAACTGCCGGAGATTTGTTTTTCCACGACCTACAGTTTGCCGGGGCGGGGGACGCCGGAGCGATTACCGCGCGTCTTGCGGTGGGCTTTGAGTTTTATCTTTCCGGCGCGGCGTTTAGCCGCGTACACGGTAACGCTATCCGTGTTGAAGGGTCTTCGCGCGCTTTGGTACGGAACGTGTCCCTGCGGGATATGTACGGCGGCGGAATTTCCCTTTACGGTGTCGCGGGCCTTGTGGAAATCGCCGACGTGGAAATGCACAACGTCGGAACGAGTGCAGGCCACCACGGCATAAGCGTTGCTGGCGGCGCAGGCGAGCGGCGCATTTCCGGCATTAGCGGAGACGGCATTACCGGAACAGGCATTGAAATTGAGGCCGCCAACAATTCCCCGGTTACCGTCCGGGACGTGAACATACGCAACGCTAGCGATGCCGCTGTTAACGTTACTGGCGGCGGCCTTGTGGAGATTACGGATGTGGATATGCGTGATGCCGGGCGTTACGGCATACGCATTTATGGCGGCGCTGGTGAACGGCGTGTTTCCGGCATTAGCGGGGACGGCGTTACCGGAACAGGCATTGCGATTGAGGCCGCCAACAATTCCCCGGTTACCGTTAGCGGCGTGAATGTACGCAACGCTGGCGAACACGCCGTTAGCGTTACGGGAAGCCCCGGCTTTGTGGGAATTACGGATGTGGAAATGCACAACATTGGAACGGGCGCTACCGCCAGCGGCATAAGCGTTGCTGGCGGCACTGGCGAACGGCGCATTTCCGGCGTTACCGGAAGCGGCATTAGGGGGACTGGCATCAGTGTTAGCACTGCAAACAATTCCCCCGTAACCGTCCGTGGGGTGAACCTGCGTGATGTTGGCTCAATCGCTGTTAACGTTACTGGCACTCCCGGCATTGTGGAAATCGCCGACGTGGAGGTACACAACGCTGGAACGGGCATAAGCGTTGCTAGCGGCACTGGTGAACGGCGTATTTCCGGCATCACCGGAAGCGGCATTGCGGGGAATGGCATCAGTGTTGGCACTGCAAACAATTCCCCCGTAACCGTCCGTGGGGTGAACCTGCGCGATGTTAGCGCAACCGCTGTTAACGTTACTGGCACTCCCGGCATTGTGGAAATTGCGGACGTGGAGGTACACAACGTCGGAACTGGCGGTACCCACCACGGCATAAGGGTTGGTGGCGGCGGCACTGGCGAACGGCGCATTTCCGGCGTTACCGGGAGCAATATCAGAGGGTGGGGCATCAGTGTCGGCGCTGCAAACAATCTTCTAACCGTCAGTGGGGTGAACCTGCGTGATGCTGGCGGTGTTATCGTCGGTGCAAACAATTCCCCTGTAACCGTCCGCGGGGTGAACCTGCGTAATATTGCCACAGCCGCTGTTACCGTTATTGGCACTCCCGGCATTGTGGAAATTGCGGACGTAGAGCTACACAACGTTGGAACGGGTACTACCCATCACGGCATAGCCATCGCTGGCGGCATTGGAGAACGGCGCATTTCCGGCGTTACCGGAAGCGGCATTACGGGACTTGGCATGAGTATTGCCGCTCCAAACAATTCCCCTGTAACAGTCCGTGGGGTAAACCTGCGTGATGTTGGCCGTGACGCTATTGACGTTGCTGGCGCTTCCGGCATTGTGGAAATTGCGGACGTGGAAATGCATAACGTTGGAACGGGTACTGCCCACAACGGCATAAGCATCCGTGGCGGCAACAATAGCGAACGGCGCGTTTCCGGCGTTACCGGAAGCGGCATTGCGGGGATTGGCATTCTTATATTCTCCAGCGGTGGATCATCCACTTCGGTTATTGTCCGTAGCGTGAATCTGCGTGATGTTGGCGGAGCCTCTGTTCACGTTGGTGGCACTCCCATCTTTGCGGAAATCGCCAACGTAACCATCAACGGCTCCAGAAACGGACAAACATTGTTCGCATTTATCGGCGGTGACGTGCCCGGCATTCTCCAGTTCCGGCCAAACAATGTTATTAACGGGACGCTTTTGAATACGCAACAGGCAATAACAGGCATGGTCAGCAGTGGTGTTATCACCTTGATAGGGGGAGCCATGCCGGTGCTGGCTCCGCTCGGCGCGGCGCTAGAGTTTGGGGAAGAACGCCGGGGCGGCGTTGGCGGCGCAGCCGGTGCAGTCGGTGCGGGGTTCGAAAACGCCCCGCTCCGGGCCGCGCCGGATTTTGAGTACTAGGCCGGGGTTGCGGCTGGAGGTTGGCTTTGCCAACTGCCAGCCGCTTGCTTTTGGGGGCGTGCCATGAGGTAATGCCGTGCGGTAATGCCCTACGGCAATGCCTCTGCGGAGCCCCTCCAGTAATGCCCCCGCCGCGCGTGAGCCAGCGGTACAATGCCCGGCAGGGGAGGATATACGGTTTAAGAAGCCATTTGCAATGGACTCTCCGCGAAGGAGACCGTGGCTCCGGAGCGGGTTCCCCATGCGGGATTCTTAAACCGTATATCCTCCC
>WQUW01000040.1 GCA_009781915.1 Treponema sp.
ATAGGGGGGTGTAGAGAAAAGAGATAGAGGAAGAAGAAAAGAGGGGAGGGGGGGGGGGGGGGGGGGGGGGGGTAACAGAACAAACAACAATATCACCTCTCACAACATTCTCCATTGGATGCATTGTAATCCAACAATGAGAGCGTGTCAAGCGAAGTGTGAAAGCGGCAATCCCCGGTTCGAAAAAATCTTTGGAATTGCCGGTATAATTCTACACAGCCTCTGGAAAAAGAAAGAAAAAACGTGTATGATAAAGGAATGAAGCACGAATATTGCGTCTTGCGGAAATCATGGGCTGTGGTAAAAAGCGTTTTACAGGAAAAAAACTTCTGGCGGATAGCGCTTATAATCGCTGTTTATTGCTATTTCCCGCAGACCGGCCTTCAGTTGTTCCCTTGGGCCACAACGGCGGCAGCCCAAACAAGCCCGGCAGGACAGACAGAAGACGGCATGGGCGGCGGCATCTTTCTGGAAGATATGACTCAGGCAAAGCTTGACCTTATGTGCATTGCCGATCAGATAGACTACTCCCGTCCCAGAATGTTGACCTTTAGCTTTCATGCCATAGAAAGCGGCGACATTATCGGCCATGTCGCCGCCAGAGCCGGACTTAACGAGGACACCCTCATATCGGTGAACAACATAAGAAACACCCGTCTTATGCAGGTGGGTCAGGTTATAAGAATCCCGAACCAGAACGGAATCTACTACATCGTAAGGGCGGGGGATACTCTGGAAAGCGTTGCCGAAGCCCACAGTACCACGGTTTCCCACATCAGAGTGGCAAACGAGCTTTTCTCCGATGCCCTTGTCCCAAACACCCGGATTTTTGTCCCCGGCGGCAGAATGGACTGGGTAAGCCGCCAGGAAATTAACGGAGACCTTTTTATCTGGCCCACCGCGGGCCGTATTACCTCCAATTTTGGCTTTAGAAGGAGCCCGTTTACCGGAGCACGCCAGTTTCACGGGGGAATCGACATTGCCGCCCCGCGGGGAACGCCCATACGGGCCGCCATGTCCGGGCGCGTGGCCCGTGTAGGCTACAACAATATTCTGGGAAATTATGTGATACTTAACCACCACTCCGGCTTCCGCACGATCTACGCCCATATGCACGTGGTACGGGTCAGGCCCGGCGCAAATGTGGCGACCGGAGAGCGCTTGGGCGATGTGGGCAGTAGCGGCCTTAGCACAGGCCCGCATCTTCACTTTGAAGTCCACAGGAACGGCGTACGGGTAAATCCCAGAACCTTGATGCGATAGGGGCGGATTTCCGGGGTTACCCTCTCAGTGGGGGCCCACCTGACCCTGTGCCGGGCATTGTAGTATAACTAATTCATGGATTACGACTGCATCATAATTGGCGGCGGCCATGCCGGGATTGAAGCTTCCCTGGCGGTCAGCCGCATGGGGTTCAAGTGCCTGCTTGTTACGCAAAACCCTGACCGTATTGGCGCGCTGTCCTGTAACCCCGCGATTGGGGGGCTGTCCAAGGGCAACATTGTCCGGGAGGTGGACGCGCTTGGGGGCGAAATGGCCAAGATCACCGACAAGGCCATGATACAGTACCGGGTGCTTAACCGCTCGCGGGGGCCGGCGGTTCAGGCTCCCAGAGCGCAGGCCGACAAAGAGGCGTACCAAGCCGCCGCCCGCTTGTCGCTGGAAGCACAAAAGGGTCTTGCGATATTTATGGATACCGTGGTAGACCTTATCACAGATGATGCTTCCGGCGGCATCCCAGCAGTGCGCGGGGTCGTTACCCGGCGGGGACACCGGATTTCCGCCAGAACGGTAATTCTCGCGTCAGGCACATTCATGGAAGGAAACATATTCATCGGCGAATACGACGCCCCGCAGGGACGGCTGGGAGAGGAAGCCGCCGCTGGCCTGGGGCGGAACCTGCGGAGCCGGGGCTTTCCCGTTGGGCGGCTAAAGACCGGAACCCCGGCCCGGCTCGCTGGCGATTCCATCGACTACAGCACCATGGAAAAACAGGACGGCGAGGAACCTGCGCCGTTTTCCTTCGACTCATGCGGCGTTACGCGCCACGGGGCCGGGCATCAACCGGGCGAAGGCTCCATGCGGCAGGTTCCCTGCTGGATAACCTACACGTGTCAGGCGACTCACGAAATCATCAGGAAAAACATTCACCGTTCCCCGCTTTTTTCGGGAAAAATTACCGGGGCGGGGGCGCGCTACTGTCCTTCCATAGAGGACAAGGTTATGCGCTTTCCACAACGTGACAGGCATCACGTCTTTGTCGAACCTGAAGGGCTTTACACAAACGAGGTATACCTGAACGGCCTTTCCAGTTCCCTGCCGGAAGACGCGCAGGCACAGTTTCTTCACAGCATAAGGGGGCTTGAAGAAGCGGTCATTGTCCGGCCCGCCTACGCCGTGGAGTACGATTACCTTGACCCTCTGGACTTATACCCCAGCCTTGAATCCAAACGCCTTTCGGGATTTTTTTCTGCCGGGCAGACCAACGGCAGCTCCGGCTATGAAGAAGCGGCGGCGCAGGGCCTTATGGCGGGGATTAACGCGGCCCTGAAAATGCGGGGCCAGCCGCCGCTGGTGTTGGGCCGCGCGGAAGCCTACATTGGCGTGCTTGTGGACGACCTTACCACTTTGGGCACGAAGGAGCCCTACCGGATGTTCACGAGCCGGGCTGAACACAGGCTGGTACTACGCCACGATACCGCCGATACCCGCCTTACCCCCAAGGCAAGGGAACTTGGACTGGTTAACGGCGATCGCTGGCAGCGGTTTCAGGAAAAGCTCATGGGTCTTGACGCGATTGGGGAACTTTTAAAGGGAAGAAAAAACCCCGTTCCGGCGCAGATACCGGAACTCTCGTCATGGCCTGCGGAATGGGTGGAGCGTGTGTGCCTGGACATCAAGTACTCTGGCTATATCGAAAAAGAAAAGCGGGCGGCGGCAAAGCTTTCCAAAATGGACGCGGCAAAGCTTTCGCCTAACACGGATTACTCCTCCCTTACCGGGCTTTCCGCCGAGGCAAAGGAAAAACTTAAAATTGTGCGGCCCCTTACAATAGGCCAAGCCGCCCGCATCCCTGGCATACGTCAGGGAGATGTGGCCCTTCTTATGATCCTTACACGGAAATAGGCCCGGCGGCCCGCGTCCCGAAAAGCACTCTTGACAACATTGGCAATGTAGGCTAAAGACTTTACATGAACACTCTGGAACACGCGCAACTGGAAATCCTTGACACCACTCTGCGGGACGGCGCTCAGGGGGAAGGTATAACGTTTTCTGTGCAGGACAAACTGACGGTAATACGGGCACTGGACGAGCTGGGGATATCGTGGGTCGAGGCGGGGAATCCCGGAAGCAATCCCAAGGACATGGATTTTTTTCGCCTTGCCGGAAAGCTTGAACTAAAGCACGCGAAACTCTGCGCCTTCGGGGCAACCCGCAAGAAGGGAATTGCGGCGGCCGAGGATCCAAACCTGCTTTCCCTTTTAAGCGCGGAAACTCAGGCCGTGGTAATCTTCGGTAAGAGCTGGGATCTCCATGTGTCCGAAGTGTTACGCGCAAGCCCCGAAGAAAATCTTGCCATGATAGCGGAAACGGTTACGTTCCTGAAAGAAAAGGGCAGGCGGGTGTTTTATGACGCGGAGCATTTTTTTGACGGCTGGAAGGCGAACCCGTCCTATGCTCTGGCTACCCTTAAGGCGGCCTGCGAAGCCGGGGCCGAGCGCATTGTTCTTTGCGACACCAATGGCGGAACCTTCCCCGACTCTATCGCCAGCGCGGTAAAAGAGGCTATGGCGTTTTTGAACATTGGACAGGACGGCCCGGTTCTCATGGGTATTCACGCGCACAACGACGCTGACATGGCAAGCGCCAATACGGTAACTGCCGTGCGCCTTGGCTGCCGCCACGTTCAAGGGACTCTGGCGGGCTTTGGGGAGCGCTGCGGCAACACAAGTCTGGCCGCGGTAATGCCGAGCCTGGAACTTAAGCTGGGTTTCCGGTGTCTGCCTCCGGGAAAGATGGAACTGCTTTCGGAAATTACCAGAGAAGTAGCGGAAGTCGCCAACGTAGCGATTTCCCCCAATATGCCGTATGTGGGAAACTATGCCTTCGCTCACAAGGCGGGGATGCACGCCGACGGGATACTTAAAATAAGAGCGTCTTTTGAGCATATCGATCCGTCCCTTGTGGGGAACGAGCGGCATTTTGTCATGAGCGAGATGGGGGGGCGCTCCGCGGTTGCCGAGCGGGTAAAAAAGATCGACCTTTCTATCGACAAGGATCATCCGGTTACGGCGGCCCTTACCCAGAAGCTTAAAACCTTGGAGGCTCAGGGCTGGCAGTTCGAAGGGGCGGACGGCAGTTTTGATATTTTGATCCGCCGGGAGCTGGGGCGTTACAAACCCCTGTTCAGCATCGAAGCCTGCAGGGTGGTAAGCGAACACCCCAACGGGAATACCATCGCCAGCTCCCACGCGTGGGTTAAGGTGCTGGTGGACGGACAGGAAGAGATCGCCGCCGCCGAGGGGAGCGGGCCGGTAAACGCTATGGACATTGCCCTGCGCCGCGCGCTGAAACTTTTCTACCCGGAACTGGAGCGGGTGCGCCTTTCTGACTACAAGGTCAGGGTGATTGACGGAAACGCCGCTACCGCCGCGAAGGTGCGGGTGCTTATTACCTCCACAGACGGCAGGCAGACATGGAGTACGGTCGGGGTCTCGGAGGACATTATCGGGGCCAGCCGCGCCGCGCTTGTTGATTCCATCGAGTACAAGCTTATCCACGATGTGGAGCGCCGTTTTAAGGTATATATGTAAGACCCCCATTTGAAAAATATGCGGAAAAAGGGTACTATATACCGTATGAACGAACAAAAAAGCGCTATCAGAGGACTGGAAGAGAAAAAGCGGGCAGATACCGAAACCTGCCGCCGCTTGCTTGAGGAGCTGGGCGAGGCTCTTATTCGCAGGATAGGAGAGGACGCTTCCCCCCCGGAACTTGCCGCGGGGATTCTTGCGGAGTACCGCAGCTTACAGAAGGAAATAGACGACTCAGGCGACACCATCAAAAGCCTTGAGGCGGATGCCCTTCGGCTTAAGGCCCTTGACGATGCTATCGCCGGGAAGGACGGGGAAAGCTCCGGTCTTTCAAAGGAGTTCGCCGAAGCCTGCGCCCTGCTGGGAAAGGCGCTTTTGGCGGCGCAGGGGCTTGACGAATTCGCCGATTTTTTCCGGGAGCAGGAAGAGGCCCTTCTCGCTAAAATTGACGAGCAGGAACAAAAGACCAAAGACCTTGAAGAGCGGGAAGGGGGCGTGCTTGCGTGGCTGGGAAAAAACGCTCAATTGGCGGTGTCGCGGGCACTTATCCTGAAAAATCGATCCGCCCTTCAAAAAGTGTACCGCAGCGCCGGGGAATATTTCTTTTCCGCCCGGCCTGGTGAAGCGCTGGACACGCAAACAGCCGAAGCCGCCCGGAACGCCGAGGAAATAAAGGAACGTTTAGCGCAGGTGTCCGATGAAATTTCCGTTTTAAGGGGGGAACGCCGCGCGCTCGCCGACGCTTTTGGCGCGGAAGGCTCCCCCTCCCGGCGCATTCAGGGACTTCAAAAACGCATAGCCGCCATTAGGGAAGGATTCCCCGGCATTTACCTTAGCCTTGGCTCTTTAGCCGCGAAAAGCGAGGGGAAAATAGCGCTCGCCGCCGTACTAAGCGAGGAAGACAAGGAAGTTCTGGAGCGGGCCGCGTTTCATCAGAGCATGATAGACGAGGCCGGGCTGAAAATCGAAAAGCTCAAGGCCGCTATAAGTATTGAAAGCGAAAAGGCCGAAATTGAAAAGATAAAAAAAGCAATTACGCACCAAAGGCACAAAATTGCCGATGCCAACAGGGAAATTTCCGGTCTGGAACGGCAGATCGAAGAGGCGCAGGGCAACATCGAAGAATTACAAGCTTTTTTGAAGGAAAACGAATAGCATCATGGCAGGAAAAGTAAAAGAAGCGGCAGCCCCGAAAAAGGGAATTCTCGCCAGAGCCGGGGCGGTAAAGACAGCATCCGGCAAAACGCTGGCGGCGGCGAAGGCTGGCCCCGTAAAGGCCAGGCCAACCCCGGCGAAAGCCCTGGCGGTAAAGGACAAAGCCGCAGTCAAGCCGGCAAAGCCGCAGCCCGCAAAGCCTCCGGTGAAACCTCTGGCGGTAAAGGCTCAAGCGGCTGATCAGGCCGTTTATGACGAGTCGAAAATCAAGACCCTTTCATCGCTGGAACACATACGCCTGAGAACCGGGATGTACATAGGCCGCTTGGGTGACGGTTCCAACCCGGACGACGGCATTTATATCTTGCTGAAAGAAATTATCGACAACGGCATAGACGAGTTTATCATGGGCAACGGCAAAAATATCGATATCGTGGTAAAGGACGGAACCGTCAAGGTCAGGGATTTTGGGCGGGGCATACCGCTGGGAAAACTGGTGGAATGTGTTTCGGTTATAAACACCGGAGCCAAGTACAACGATGACGTGTTTCAGTTTTCCGTGGGCCTTAACGGGGTGGGAACCAAGGCGGTGAACGCCCTTTCTTCCCATTTCCGGGTGGTGGCAATCCGGGACGGGCAGTTCGCCGAGGCGGTGTTTGAGCGGGGCGGCCTTAAAAGTGAGCGCAAAGGCCGCATGAAGGAACCTCAAAAAAACGGAACCTTTGTCGAGTTTACCCCGGACAGGGAGATTTTTGGGGATTACGAGTTTACCCCTGAGTTTATCGAAAAGCGTGTCCAGAATTACGCCTACCTTAACATGGGCCTTACCCTTTCGTATAACGGGAAGCCCTTTGTCTCGGAGCGGGGGCTTTTTGACCTTCTTGCCGAGGAAACCGGGGAGGAAGGTATTTACCCCATCGGGTACTACCGGGGAAGCCACATTGAGTTCGCCTTTACTCACACCCACAACTACGGCGAGGGGTACTTTTCGTTTGTCAACGGGCAGTATACCAGCGACGGCGGCACGCACCTTTCGGCCTTTAAGGAAGGCTTTTTGAAGGGAATACAGGCGTACTTCAAAAAAGATTACCGCAGCGAGGACATCCGGGAAGGAAGCGTGGCGGCGGTGGCGGTAAAACTTAAATCCCCGATATTTGAAAGCCAGACGAAAAACAAACTCGGCAATTCGGACATCCGTGGCTGGATAGTTCAGGAAGTAAAAGACGCTGTGGAGGATTGGCTTCATAAACACACCGAGGCGGCGAAAAAACTGGAGCTTAAAATTCTGGCCAACGAGAGCCTTCGCACGGAACTGAATCAGGTCAAGAAGGAAGCCCGTGAAGCGGCGAAAAAAATCGCCCTGAAAATCCCCAAGCTAAAAGACTGTAAGTACCATCTGGAAGACGGCAAAGAAGGGGAGCTTTCCACGATTTTTATTACCGAAGGGGACTCCGCCTCCGGCTCTATGGTGTCGAGCCGGGACGTAATGACGCAGGCCATTTTCTCGCTGCGGGGCAAAGTAGAAAATATGCACGGCAAGAAGCGGGCGGCGATTTACAAAAACGAAGAGCTGTACAACATGATGATGGCCCTTGGAATAGAAAACGATGTTTCCGGCCTTCGCTACGCCCGGATCGTAATCGCGACTGACGCTGACTTTGACGGCTTTCACATCAGAAATCTTCTGCTTACGTTTTTTCTTTCCTATTTTGAAAAACTTGTAACTGACGGCAGGATTTTCATTCTTGAAACGCCGCTTTTCCGGGTGCGCACCAAAAAGGAAACCCGCTACTGTTACAACGCTGGCGAGCGGGACGCGGCGGTTTCTGCGCTGGGCAGCCAGTCCGAGGTAACCCGCTTTAAGGGCCTTGGGGAAATAAACCCCAAAGAGTTCGGTCAGTTTATCGGCAAGAATATGCGCCTTGTGCCTGTCGCGGTAAATACCCTTAAAGGAGTGCCGCAGATACTTACCTTTTACATGGGCAAAAACACCCCGGAGCGGCGGGAGTACATTATGAAGAATTTGATAGAGGATGCCGGCTGATTTTCGCCCCCGCCGCACGTGAGCCATGCATTCCCGCCAAAAGCCCCGGCAGGGGGTTCACGCGCGGCGAGGCGGGGTTACTCCGGGTTTCCGGCCACCTGCTTTCCACGCTCCGCTTTTTTCGCCCGTGTTGATTTTCGCGTTCCCAGCAAAACTGAAACAGGCTCCATGATGGGGATGTTTTCGCACACAATTTTGATAATAACGGTCATGGGAACCGCCAGTACCATTCCGGCGAATCCCCATATCCAGCCCCAAACCGCCAGTGAAACCAGAATTATCAGCGGGGAAATTCCTACATGCTCGCCGACAATTTTTGGGTCAAATATGTTGCAGAGTATCAAATTCACGGCAAGAATAATGGTGATTACAATGATTATGGGGACGGGGTCGGGCCAGAACTGCATCAGCGCGAAAAGGGAAATGATAACGCCGGCGGTAATGCTGCCCAAATTGGGGATAAAATTCAAGAGGAACTGGATAACGCCCCAGACAATAGCGAACTCAAGACCGATGAAGTAAAAACTGACCGCGAATATGACGCCGTTAGCCAGAGAGATAAAAAACTTCGCCGCCAAATACCGGCTGACTTGGGATATTAAATCATGGCCCATTTTGTTAAAGCGCCCGGCCCGGCCTTCAAACGCTGTTTCCAGCTTTTCCCTAATGTAACTCGCCTCTAACAACAAAAAAACCACAAAAAGGATTACCAGAACGGCGCTTACAATAAACTGAAGGACGATGTTGGTAAAAGAAAGGGTAAAATCACGAACAAATGTGCGTATCCCCAACTGCGCCCAGAGGTTCTCGAAAAAAGTCAAATCCGCGTCAAATGTGGGAAGCTCGAATAACTGGGCGATATAACTGTAAATTACAATCAAGCGCTCTTCGTAGTTCGGCAATTCGGCGGCTATCACTCTTCCTGACGTAAAAATGATCATTCCAAAGAGATACAACCCGGAAACGATAATGGTTATCACTAGAAGAATGGATACAATACGGGGGCAACGCAGTTTGTCCAGCTTTTTTACCATCGGATAGGTTACAAACGCCAATAGCACGGCAATGGTAAAAGGCAAAATTATCGCCGCGGTAAGCCGCAGCACCGCTCCGGCTATAACGCAGCAGATAAAAACCATCAGAAAAAAGATAGCTCTGCCCGGATCAAAAGCCCTTGAAATGTTTCCCATTCGTACTCCTAAAGCCTGTTCCGGCTCCCGGTTAGTTTTGGAACAGCCTCTCTTTACTATTATGCTGTGAAACAGGCTCTTTGGCAATTACCGCCCTCGAAGACCGCTCCGCCAGTCCGCCACATCGCTTTAACCGTTCCAAAACAATGTTCCGCTATTTCCCGCCTCTCGCCGTCACATCAGTACAACGCCAGGCGTCAGGGCGGCAGCTTGTCTTCCAGCAATTCCAGCGCCGCCTGAATGTAGATACGGGCGGCTCCGCTTATTTGGGATATTTCGATATGCTCGTCAACTGAATGGGCTTGGCGTAAATCGCCGGGGCCAAGGACAAGGGATAAAATGCCTCCCAAGCCGTACAGAATACCCGAATCGGCAAAACCGGGGAATGTCTGACACTCAGCGTTATGCCCCAGCTCTTCTCCGGAATATTTCAGAAGGCTTGCCACCAGCGGGTTATTGCTGTCGATTTCCATGGCGGGTCTGGGCAAATCAATATACTCTACCTTAACAGAAACGCCGGGATTACGGGAACGAATGTTCTCTCCCAATTCTTCAAGGTCTTTCTGAATTCCGGAAATAGTCATGCCCGGTATCCAGCGTATGTCTACCCAGAGCTGGCAATAATCGGGAACAACCCCGGCGTAGGTTTCGACTTTGTCATAAAGAAAATCCTTGTTCGCTTCGGCTCCGCCCCTGATTAATGTCATATTGACCGCAGGCGGCCCGAGGAGGGCATGGGTTTTTTCGGAATACAAGGGGGCAAGGCTATCACGGTATAAAACCACATAGTCGGCGGCGGCGTAAATCGCGTTGGCCCCGTTTTCGGGCCGGCTTGAATGGGCCGCTTTTCCGGTAAACGTAATGGTAAAATAGTCTATGCCTTTGTGAGCTGTTGCCGGGACTAACCCGGTAGCTTCGCCCACAATGGCATAACCGGTAAAGGGGCCGTATGCGGCTATGTGCTTGGAGCCGGTGCTTCTTGCGGCTTCCTCGTCAATTACCCCCGCGAAGACAAGATCACCCTTCAGGGGTATATTCGCCCTTTTCAGCGTGACTAGCGTATACGCCATAGCCGCAAGGCCGCTTTTCATGTCCGAAGCCCCGCGCCCCCACAGCTTGCCGTCTTTTTCCAGAGCGGAAAAAGGCTCAAGCATACCGGAAGCGGGAACCGTGTCCATGTGCCCGTTCAGCATAAGCCCTTTTTCTCCCCTTGTGCCTTTAATTACGGCAATAACGTTTCCCCGGCCGTTTTCAATTTCTTGCAGATAACATTCAATCCCCTCTCGATTAAATAAATCAAGAAGGTACACGGCCACGTTCCGCTCTCTGGCTTCGCAAGCCGTAGAACTGTCAATTTGGATCAAATCTTTGGCGAGTTTCAGCAATTCATCTGCCGAGAATATCTTTTCCAGCCGGGCGTCCATACGTTAACCTCCCACGGTAAAGCCGAAATAGGCTCCAGGCCCTAACGGCAAGTTGAAGAAATAGAAAATGCTCATTACCGCCAAAAAGACAATAAGGAACGAAACGGTGAAGGGCAGAAGGTACGCCAGCAGGGTTCCAATGCCAGCGTCCTTTTTGTAGCGTTTTACATGCCCGACGGTAAGCACAAAATACGGCATAAGCGGCGTTATGGCGTTAGTTACCGAATCGCCAATACGGAAGGCAAGATAAGCGCCCGCCGGGCTTATATTGAGCATCATGAAAAGCGGGATCAAGATGGGCGCGAGAAACCCTAGTTTAGCGGCATGGCTTGGTATAAGGAAATTCATCATGGCCACAAACAGGACGGTAAGGACAAGCAAGAGGAAATTGGGAGCCCCGGTGGCCCGTAACGCTTCCGCTCCGTTTATCGCGAATATTATGCCCAGATTTGACCACGCGAAATACTGAACAAGCTGCCCGGCAAAGATTGCTACCAGAATATACCCTGCCAACGCGGCGTAGGAGCTGGTCATGCAGCCTATGACATCCCTGTGGTTTTTGACAGAACCGCTTCTGAAGCCAAAGACAAGCCCTGGGAAGAAAAATGTGCCGCTGACCACCACAAGGATTCCTCCCATGAGGGGGCCTTGAAGCAGGCTGCCTGTTTCAGGATGGCGCAGAATCCCGTCAGGGGGGATTACCATGGCAAGGATCGCAAGAACGTAGATAACCAGCGCGATGCCGGCGGCCCGCAGTCCTTTCTTTTCAGCCTCGCTTACTTCCACTTCGTTCATCCCTTTCGCCAACAGGGGATCGGTTACGGTGTATTTCCCGAGCTTTGGTTCTACCAGTTTAACGGTTACAAAAAAAGCGGTTACCGGAAGCAGCGTCGCGCACACAACCGTGAAAAAATAGTTGCTGGTAATGGGGACAACTATATCAGGATCCACAAGGCGGGCCGCTGTCTGCGTAATGCCCAAGCCCACCACTTCAACGATACCGATAAAATAGCTCGCGGCAAAGCCCGCCGCGACAGTGCCGTAGGCGGCAATTATTCCCGCTATGGGGTTACGCCCTGTGGAAAGAAAGAGAATAGCCGCCAATGGCGGGAGAATTAAGAACCCCGCGTCAGACGCGATGGTGCTGTTTACCGCTATGAACATCAGCGCCAGGGTAACCATGCCGGGCCTCATTTTGACAAAGAAGCGGCGCATCAGGGCGCTGGCAAGGCCGGTACCTTCAAACACTGAAAGACCGAGCAGCACAATCATTTGATCCGTCAAAGGCAGAAAAGCCCGGATATTGGCCCCGAAATCGGTGAACATTCTCGCGATACCGGCCCTGCTAATCAGGCTGAAAGCCTCAATAGTGTAACCGGTAACAGGGTGCGCTGCGTTCCACCGTAACAGAGAGCCGATAAATGAAAGCAGTATAATCGCCCCTGAAAAAATAACAAAGAGATAAACCGGATCAGGGAGCTTATTGCCCGCCGTTTCAATTTTCGCCAGGATACGCCCTATCCTGCCGCCGTCATTTTCTTTTTTCTCGATTGTGTTAGGTATCATAATAGTTCCTCCTGAAAAAAATTGCCCAAAGTCTCCGATGAGCATACTTGATTGTACCACAGTTACCGTATCTGTCAACATATTTTTTAGGCAAACTAAATTTTATTCAATGGTGGACAAGGCGGAAAAATATTCCTATAATGGGTTGGCATGGAATCAGTGAAAAAAGAGATGCCCTTTTTTAAGTCTCTAATGAAGGGCCTTGCGATGCTTTTCGGAAAAAATTGTGAAATAGTGCTGCACGACCATAAAGACCAGCCATATGCTCATACGATAATAGCCATAGAAAACGGGCATGTTACTGGCAGAAAAATAGGCGATTGCGGCACGAATTTAGGGCTTG
Organism: Treponema sp.; assembly: GCA_009781915.1. Lineage (GTDB taxonomy): Bacteria > Spirochaetota > Spirochaetia > Treponematales > Breznakiellaceae > WRKT01. Next base: position 12,537 of record WQUW01000040.1, read on the forward strand.
AGGTTCTGCGGGGCACTTCCGACGGCAATGATGATTTTAATTACGTAACCCAGACCAAGGACGGAAAGATTCTCCGCAGTTCCTCCGTCTACGTTTACGACGACAATGGAAAGATGGTGGGGTCATTATGCATCAATTTTGACATCAGCAGTTTGCTGCTTGCCGAGCAGACCATAAGTTCTTTCTGCCAGAATCCCTTCCTCGCAGGATCGGTTGTGGGCAAAGAAAAGAAAGAGATTTTTGTAAATGACGTCAATGAATTGACTGACGCTCTTATACAGGAGGCGCAGCGGGAAGTAGGCATACCAGTGGTGTCTATGACGAAAGAGGACAAGTTAAAGGCTCTGGAATATCTTGACAGGCGGGGAGTGTTTTTAATAAAGAAATCGGGCGATAAAATAGCCCGGTATTTTGATATATCAAAGTTCACCATGTACAGCTATCTTGAAAGCGTAAGAAATCAGGAAAAAACCCAAGCCCCTTGTTAAGGAGGCAATTCGGGCACTTGATTAACCTTCCCCGAATTGGTATATTCAAAGCTAGTTTAATAGATGTAAGTTTAATCGATGTAAACGAGGTCGAATGATGGGTGTGCTTGGCGTTGCGTTATTGGTGTTTTTTGTCATATTGGCGATTTTGCTGGTTCTTTTGGTGTTGGTTCAGAACGATGAAGGCAGCGGCATGGGGGGAATTTTTGCCGGGGGCAGCGGCTCTGCCTTTGGCTCCCGGTCGGGCAATATACTGACCAAGACCACTACCGTGCTTGGTTCCCTGTTTTTGATCATCAGCCTTGGGCTCGCACTTATGAACCGGACTCCCACCGGGGCCGGCGTGGAGGCGGCAGGGTGGGAATTGATGCCCGAAGGCGGCGCGGACTGGTTTTTGGAAGACGACGATGCCCCGCTTGAGCCCTAACGTTTAAGTGTACGCATAGGGCCTAGAGTGTTTGCGGGCCGGTACGATGACGAACTACTACGAAATTCTTACGGTTGGGCAGAACGCTTCGACCCAAGAGATAAAAAAAGCGTTCCGGGAGCGGGCCAAGCGGCTTCACCCGGATGTGGCGGGGGAAAGCGGCGAGCAGGAGATGCGAAAGCTCCTTGCCGCTTACGAAACCCTTTCCAACAGGGATCGCCGGTTCGAGTATGACCGGGCGTACAGCCGTTTTATCGGGAAATACCGCTTTGACTATCGCAGTTTCCTTATGGAGCGGGCGGACGATCTTGAAAGCCAGTCGAAGCTCATTTTTTTTGAACTCCTTCACCTTGAAGAAGAAACGGCTCTTGCGATATGGCAGAAGCATGGAGGGCTGGAGTTTCCGATGGAAAAATATCTGGATCGGGAAGACTGGATGGACTGCGCTTACATCCTTGCCGAAGAGCTGGCAAAGCGGCGGCGTTTTTACGAAGCCTTTGTGCTATTGGTAAGCCTTGTCCGGGAGGAACGGCGGCTGCCCTATTTCAAGCACTTTACGCAGGAAGTGGAAGGCCTGCTTAAAGAGCTGGTCAGGCTACACCTGCGGCAGGCGGTAGACGGGGAAACCTACGTGGAATGTCTGGAAGCCCTGCTGGATTTGGGCTTTCCTCCAGCCTATGAAAAGCGTATTTTATATTCCATCGCCCGAAGCCGGGGGGGAAAAAACTCCACACGTGGAAAAAAGCAGGGCCATGATTCGTGATACGCCTGAAAAATGAAAAGCAGATAGAAGAGATTCGCAAATCGTGCAAGATGCTGTCCGCCATGTACCGGGAGCTTATCCCGCTAGTAAAGCCCGGCGCGCAAACTATCGAGATAGACAGGTGGGTGCGGAACTGGATAAAGGCAGCCGGGGGCCGCCCCGCCTTTTTGGGTGTGGGCCCCTCCAAAAACCCTTTTCCGGCGGCAATTTGTATATCAATCAATAACGAGGTTATCCACGGTATTCCTTCAAGGCGGAAAATCGCGAGCGGGGATTTAGTGTCCTTGGACTGCGGGATAGACCTTGGCGGGTACATTAGCGATCAGGCGATTACGCTGGAAATGGGCAAGGTCAGCGCCGGGGCGAAGCGGCTAAGCGCCGTTACCCGTGAATGTCTGTACGCCGGAATCGGGGCGGCTACCTGCGGGCAGCGGCTCTTACAGATTTCCCGCGCTATTCAGGGCCATGCTTTGGCGGCAGGGTTTGGGGTGGTGCATCAGTTCTGCGGGCACGGGGTGGGCCTTGAACTTCACGAAGACCCTCAGATTGTCAATATTCCCCGCGGCCCGAACCCTAAGCTTTCTGGCGGCATGGTTTTGGCCTTGGAGCCCATGATCAACGCGGGCACGGGGGATGTTGAGGTTTTGGAGGACGGCTGGACGGTGGTTACCGCCGATGACGGCCTTTCCGCCCATTGGGAGCACACAATCGCCATTTTCCAGGATCGCACGGAAATACTTACGGAACCCGTATGTGGGGAAGAAGTGTAACTATCCACGGGGAACAGAATTTGTTATAGTATATATATACTGTAAACAGAGGCTTGACAAGGAGAAGGCAATGAACCTTATGCGGAAACTTTCATCCAGGAACTTTTTTGTGTTTAACCTGGTTCTTATCGGGGTGATCTTCGGTTTTTCCCTCGCGTTTCTTTCTTTTTCGTGCACTACTCCACGGCCCAACAGCGTGGCGCAGGCGCAGGAAATGACCCCGGTGGTGATTCCCCGTGACGCTCTGTCGGTGGCCGAAGGGCTCCAGACAACGCTGCGAGCCGTTACGGACAGGGTACTGCCTTCCGTGGTGGAGGTTAAAACCGTTTCGGTTCAGCGCCGGCAGCAGCAGGGGGGGCCCCGCCCTGACGGTATGCCGTGGGATTTCTTTTTCGGCCCCCGGCGCGGCCCCGACAACCAAGGTCAAGGCCCGGAAAGGGAGTTCCGCTCCCGTGGCATGGGATCGGGCATTATTATACGGCACGACAGGGGCACGTACTACGTGCTTACCAATAACCATGTGATTGATGGAGCCGCCGAAGTTCAGATAGGCGTCTTGGACGGAACTGAATACACGGCGGAGGTGGTTGGCAGAGACCCTCGCCGGGACTTGGCGGTGGTTTCGTTCAGGAGTACCGCCCGCTATCCCCTTGCCGAGCTGGGGAACTCCGATGATGTCAGGGTTGGGGACTGGGCGATTGCTATGGGCAACCCCCTTGGCGAGCAGTTTTCCTTTTCCGTCACTATGGGCATTGTAAGCGCCGTGGGCCGCACCGGAGGCCCGGGCGGCAACATTAACGATTTTATCCAGACGGACGCTTCCATAAATCAGGGAAATTCCGGCGGCCCCTTGGTAAATATCTGGGGGGAAGTAGTGGGCGTGAACACGTGGATTGCCAGCAATATCGGCGGCGGCTCTGTGGGGCTGGGCTTTGCCATACCCATTAACAACGCCAAACGGACGATTGACGAGCTTATCAGAACCGGCGCTGTCAGCGATGGCTGGCTGGGCGTTTCTCTTACCGACCCCGACCGGACAACCCTTGAGGCTATGGGCCTTGCGGACGCGCGGGGGGCTATGGCTTCGCAGGTATTTCTGGGTTCCCCTGCCGACACCGGCGGAATCCGTCCGGGCGATTTTGTTACCCACGTAAACAGGAACGAAGTGCGGGGAAGCAACCAGCTTACGCAGATGGTGGGGAATATCAGGCCCGGCGAAACGGCGGTTTTCACGGTAATGCGGGATCGCGCATCGATGGATTTTACCGTTCGTATTGAAGAGAGAACCAGCGAAATAGCCGCCGACTCCAGAAGGCTGTGGCCGGGGGTTATCGTCATGTACCTTACGGACGAGATGCGGGATAGCCTTAACCTGTCCGGCGATGCCCGTGGTCTTTTTGTAGCCCAGGTTATCGCCGATACCCCTGCCGCCATTGTCGGCCTTCAGCGGGGCGACAGAATCACCTCGCTTAACGATACTCCGGTAGGCGATCTGGCTTCGTTCTACAGAGCTCTTAGGGAAAGGGCCGGCACGGAACTCTGGTTCGGCTTTACCCGTGGGGAAAACACGCTGGAGTCTATCCGGTTCAGGCGCTAAAGCCGCCCCCCTCCCCTGCCGGGGCTTTGTACCGATGGCTCACGCGCGGCGGGGAGATGCCGGGGAGCAAGAAAAACTCATCCGCTGTATTGGCGAAGGCCCCCAGCGCGCGACAGCCTGCCGGTGCGCCTTTGTGGGATAGCCCTTGTGCCGTTCGTAGCCATACTGCGGGTAAAAAAGGCCGTAGTATTCCATAAGGCGATCCCGCGCGGTTTTAGCAAGGATAGAAGCAGCCATGACCTGCGGTATCTGGCTGTCGGCCTTAACCATAGGCTGGCAGGGGACAGGAATATCCGGCGCAAACGTGCCGTCAACCACGGCATGGACAGCGTTGGCGTCTATGGGAAAGGGCGCTGCGTCTTTCATGGCATAAAAGGCACGAGTCATGGCTAGCAGGCTCGCCTTAAGAATGTTGATTTCGTCTATCTCCGAGGGGGATGCCCAGCCTATGCCCCACGCTTTGGCCCAGCGGTAGATGTCCGCTTTCAGCGCCTCCCGCGCCGCCGGGCTTAGTTTTTTGGAATCGCCAAGAGACGCCACCGGAAAGCCGTCCGGCAGAATCACGGCGGCGGCGCAGACAGGGCCGGCAAGGGGGCCCCTCCCAGCTTCGTCAATGCCGCAGAGAAGGGGCTTACTCAACGCCGCCTTCTTCACGCATAACGCCAAGCACATCACGCAGTTCGGGGTCTTTAGCGTAGTAATGCTCTTCCAGTTCCTGTGGGCCAAGGCCGATAAGCTCGTGGCTTGAATAATGTATCCAGATGTCCTCGTCACGCAGTGAAAGCTCGTGCTTCCTGCACCAGTAGTCCGGCTGAACGGGAAGCTGCTCTATCCTGTCGTAAAAGTATTTGTAATCGTGAACCGCCACTTTCAGGCTTTGCCGGGGTATCCCCTTGCCCATAATGATTTTCGCCAAGTGGTTGATGGTTTTACCGGAGTCGAAAATATCGTCCACAAGAAGTATCTTGTCCCCGGTTCTAAGGTGATCCGGATCGTATGTCCAGCCCTCCACCTTTACATCGCCCGATTCCTGTACGCCCGTGTAAGAGCGGGTCACTACCGCGGCGTAGTACACAGGCCTTGCCCGGCGCTGGACGATTTTGAAGTACTCGCTAATCACATTGCCCAGATACACCCCGCCCCGCAGGGAAACGTAAATCACGTCCGGAATGAACGCGTCATGGTAAATCCGCTTCGCCAGTTTCAGGGCGTTATTTCGCACCGTCTCGTACGGAAGGAATTCCTTTTTCATTGGTACAGTATAAGTTTTTCGGGGCTCGCCGCCAAGTAACGCCGCAAGCCATCGCATTGTGTAACCTTGGTTTTTGTGTTATATTTTCATTATGTGCGGGGCTTGTCAAGCCTCAATTCCCAAAATCCCGCAAGGAGGATTCAAGATGAAAAAACCCCTTTCCGTATCCGTTGTTCTGGTTCTGGCGATTGTTCTGCTTTCCGCCTGTTCTTCCGCCCCCCGTGTTACCCGTGTGGATACCGATGCCAGAATCGACCTAAGCGGCCGCTGGAACGACACTGACGCGAGGATTGTGTCCAACAGCCTTATCTTTGACTGCCTTAACTCCCCCTCGGTGGCCCAGTTTATCCAGCAGTTTTACGCCCAGAACGGGCGGCGGCCCGCCGCGCTGGTTGGCAGGTTCAGGAACGATTCCAGCGAACACATCGATACCGCCATTATCTCCAGAGCTATGGAAATGGCGATCGTCAATTCCGGGATGCTGTACTTTGTCGCCGGGGGAGACACCCGCGAGGAAATCAGGAACGAGCGCCACGACCAGCTGCTGTTCGCCAGCGATGAAACCGCCGCCGCTCTGGCTAACGAAACCGGCGCGATCCTTCTGCTTACCGGCTCCATCAACTCAATCGTTGACCGCGCGGGCAACAGAACCCTGCGCTCGTACTTTGTCAGTGCCGAGCTGACCAACATCGAAACCAACATGCGCCTGTGGATGGGTGAAAACAGCGAAATAAGAAAAGAAATCGTACAGCCCAGAAGGCGGATATAACCCCTTTGGCGGGAAAAGCGGGGTGCGGGGCCGGCGTTACAATACTCGCGGCGGGGCTGCTATTCGCGTTTGCCTCCTGCGCCAGTACGCCGGACAGTCAGGCCAAGGTTGACGCTGGCGTTCAGGCAGGCCTGTTCGAGGAAGCCCTGACCCGTGTAGATTACGAAAGGGGCAGGCGCGGCAGGGGCAGGGTTGCCGTCTGGAACCACCCCAGAAACGACATTCTCTTCTACCTTGACCGGGGAATGATACGGCACTTCGCCGGTTTGTACGAGGACTCCTTTCACGACCTTCATACGGCGGAGCGGCTTATCGAGGAAGCCTTTACCAGAAGTTTAACGCAGGACATAAGCGCCCTTATGCTGAACGACACCGTGCGGGACTATCAGGGCGAGGCCTACGAAGACTTGTACATTAACGTGTTTAACGCCCTTAACCTTTACTTCATGGGCAGCCTTGAAGGAGCCCTTGTCGAGATCAGGCGGCTGAACGAAAAGCTGAACTTACTCGCGGACAGGTACGAAAGGGTCGCCAGAAGAATGCTGGACGCGAACCAGCAGCTAGACTCTGCCGGACTCCCAATAGAAGCGTCCCGGTTTTCCAATTCAGCGCTGGCCCGCTATCTGGGCATTCTATTTTACCGGGCCGCGGGCAACCCGGACGGAGTGCGGATCGAGCATGAAGAGCTTGTCCGGGCCTTTGGCCTTGCCCCGGACATTTACACCCACCCCATCCCCTCCTCGGTGTACGATGAAATTTCGATACCCGCGGGGAAGGCCAGACTTAACGTAATCGCCTTCACGGGCCTTTCCCCCATAAAGGTAGAAGAGCATATCTGGCTTCCCCTTCCCTTCCCCCCGCCCAATCACAGCGTCCGCATCGCCCTTCCGGTGATGCTCAGAAGGCCGCAGGCGATTAACCGGGTGGAAGCTGTGGTTGTGGAAACCGGCGAGCGGTTTACGCTTGAGCTTTTGGAGGACATGGGCGCTGTTGCCAAGGATACGTTCAGGTCAACCTATTCCCTGACGGTAATCCGAAGCGCCGCGCGGGCCATTACCAGGGCCACCGCCGCCGCTATCGGCGCGCAGATCGCGGAGGAAACGGGCGGGCAAGGCATGGGCTTGGCTGTGGGCATTTTGGGCAGGGTATTCGCCGAAGCGGCAGAGCGGGCGGACACAAGGGTATCCCGCTACTTCCCCAATCACGCCCTTGTCGGGGCAGTTAATCTGGAACCGGGGAGCTACACGGTAACGGTTTTTTTCTACGGAAGCGCCGGGCTGGTTAACACGCAGTCTAGGCCCATAGAAGTCCGGGAACACACACTAAATCTAAAGAGGTTTGTATGGCTAGAGTAGTCAGGGTACTTTTATTCGCGGCGGTTATCGCTCTTGTTTCGGCCTGCGCCAGCTCCGCTCAAGGCGGAGCTTCCCCGGCGGCCCCAAGGCCCGTCTGGGTGGACAGCCCGCAGGCGGCGTATCCCACAGCCCTCTATATCGCGGCGGTGGGGCACGGCGCTGACAGAACCCTTGCCGAAAGGGACGCTCTGGCAAGAATTGTCGCCCTGTTCGGGCAGGCCGTACAGTCGGAATTGCACGTAATGGCCAGCTACTCTCAGGCGATAACGGGCGGGGCCATTCAAGTATCGGAGGATGTCCGCGTTCAGCAGGCCATTACCACATCGGCCCAAATGGACACGCTGGTTGGGGCGGAAATAGCCAGCGTCTGGCATGACAGCGGAAACAACATATACTATGCCGTCGCCATAATGGAGCGGGAAAGAACTTCCATCCTTTACGCCGGTCTTATCCGATCTAACGAAAGGATTATAAGCGAGCTTGTAACCATGACGCCCCAGACAAGAAATTCGCTGGACGGCTTTGCCCGCTATCGTTTGGCTGCTGCCGTCGCCGACGCCAACCGGCTTTACGCCAATGTGCTGACTGTTGTGGGAAACACCCGCGGGATTAACCCGGCTGAAATGAGAAGGGGCGATGAATACCGCATTGCCGCCGCGCAAGTGGTAAGCGCTATCCCGGTCGGCATAATCGTAACCGGAGACCGGGGGAACAGGATACAAAACGCCCTTTCCAGCGCCGTAAACGCCGCGGGTCTTATAAGCGGGGGAACCAATTCCCGTTACGTGCTGCGCTTCTCGTACACAATGACTCAGCAGGACATTCCGGGCCAGCGGCATCAGTTTGTCCGCTTTGAGCTTGTCGGAGGGCTTGAGAATGCCGGAGCGGGAAACACCGTGCTGTTTTCTCCTCCGGCGATGACCGGGCGGGAAGGGCACTTAACGGTTTCCGAGGCGGAAGAGCGCGCGCTGCGGACGGTGGAACGGAGGATCGCCGGGGAGTTCGGCCCAGCCCTTATAGCCTACCTTGACAGCCTTGTGTTCATAAGCCGCTAGCGGGTTTCGCCCTCCCCTGCCGGACAGTCTTTTATCCGCTTCTCAGCCTTTGGCCACCGCCCGGATGTGGAGGAAGCCTGCGGGCGGCGGGGGCATTGCTGGGGGGAAGAACATCAGCCCCGGCATTACCGGAAAAGCCAACGAGGGGCGTTTGCCCCGTGCGAGTACCTGTTACTGCCGCCATCTGTGCTTTTCCGCGACAAAATATCCACGACACAAACGCGCAAATGAAGATTATGCCGTAGATGAACGCTTTTTCCCGCAAACCGGGACAGGCGAATGTCATATTTCAGGATTTTTACCGTAAAACCCGCCGCTTGATCTGGCAGTCTGACCTGTCCAGCAGGGTGTTTACCCCGCATAGCCAACTGTCAAAAAGTATAGGTTTTGACAGTTGTGTACAAGGCGACGAATTGCCACAGGGCTTATTTCTGTAACGAGCATTTTTTGGAGGCTTTGTTATGACGAAAGGGTTGCTTGCAGATGCGGCAATAATAGGCGCGGGAGTTGTAGGAACAGCAATAGCAAGAGAGCTTTCAAAATATGATCTAAAAATTGTTGTCGTAGACAAGGAAAGCGATGTTTCTGCCGGAACGTCAAAAGCCAATTCTGGAATAGTTCATGCAGGATATGACCCCGAAGAAAATACCCTTATGGCCCACCTCAACGCGGAAGGCAATAAGCTGTTTGATACTGTATGCGGAGAGCTCAGCGTTCCTTTTAAGCGAAACGGTTCTCTTGTACTTGCGTTTAATGATGAACAGTTGTCGCATATCAATATATTAAAACAAAGGGGAATTAAAAACGGCATACCGGGGCTTAGCATTTTATCAAAAGAAGATCTCTTAAAAAAAGAGCCTTCTGTTAACCCGGAAGTAAAAGGGGCGCTTTTTGTGGATACTGCCGGTATAACAGACCCCATGCTCCTTACAATATCGTTTATGGAAACTGCCGTGTTAAACGGGGCGAAATATCTTTTTGATTTTTGCGTTGAATCGATAGAAAAAGAAGACGGCTGTTACAGAATAGTGTCCGGAAATAATTCGGTAAGTGCAAAATATGTTATAAATGCGGCGGGGGTTTATTGCGGACAAAATACATAATATGGCGGCCGTGCCTGCATTCAAAATTAATCCAAGGCGCGGTCAATATTTTCTGCTTGATAAAGCCGAAGGGGATATTGTCAGTTCCACAATTTTTCCCTGCTCGACAAAAACGGAAAAGGGATTCTTGTAGTCCCCACGGCGCACGGCAATATAATGATGGGCCCAGCATTGGATTATATTCCAGATGCAGAAGATACCGGCACAACGGAAGAAATGCTCAATGCGGCAAGAGCCGGAGCGCGGCTTCTTGTCCCAAAATTATCAACGAGAAATGCTATTAGAGACTTTGCGGGAATTAGGGCGGCATCGGATAAAGATGATTTCATTATCAAAGAGGCTGAAGGGCTCCCAATTTTATAGATGCCGCGGGGATAAAATCGCCCGGGCTTTCGGCGGCTCCGGCAATAGCGTTATATGTAGTTTCAGTTTTAAAAGGAAAAAGTCTTGCGCTTACCGCGAAAAAGACTTTTAACCCGACTTTAAAAATAAAACTTCTTGTTGAAATGACAGAAGAAGATCAGACAGAGTTAATCAGGAAAAATCCCCTTTACGGCAGAATTATTTGCAGGTGCGAAAATATTACCGAAGGCGATATTGTAGACGCTATAAAACGCAAGCCCGGTGCTGTCACAATGGGCGGCGTAAAGAGCAGATGCCGTGCCGGAATGGGAAGATGCCAGAGCGGGTTTTGCGGCCCCAGAGTACAGCAGATACTTGCACACGAGCTAAACAAACCGTTAGACGAAATTACGGTTGAAAAAAAACGGTCTTATATACTCACGGGAAGAACAAAATAAAGGGGCAGACAGAATGGAGCAATTTGACATTGTTGTTATAGGCGGAGGGCCTGCGGGGCTCGGAGCCACGATTGAGGCTAAAAAGCAGGGAATAACAAAAATACTTGTGATTGAAAGAGATATTGAGCCCGGCGGTATTTTACAGCAATAGACTTGTTTAATAACCGATTAAATAAACCGATCATAGTTAATAATACCGCAAATTAATTTCATCCTTAACGAATGCCGGTTACAGCGGTGGCCACGGTAAGGGTACAACATGCATCTGAATACTTTTATCCTGCGGTTAATATGTTCAATTACAACACGCCGCCTTGCAAGCCGTTTGTTATACGCTTTTTCCCTTTTTGTCAATTGCTGATTTTTACTTGATTTTATCGGGATAAAACTGTTTGAATGACAGGCTTCTATTCCCAAATACCCAAGATCAGCGTCTATCGAAATCGAATTGCTGACAGACTTTCCAATCGTATCTTTGTATATCTTAAAATCATGCTCGCTGCCTTTCGCTTCATCCGCGCCAATGATTTTCAGGCTCTTCCGCTCTATTATGATCTGCGTTTTTACTGTGTGGTGTTTTTTTTGCCGGAATAATACTCTTTTTGGTTGGTTTTTTGTTAGTTAATAGGGCTTTCCGTCACATCTACCACTATATACTCAATTATGGCAGACTTTCTTTTAAGCGCCCTTTTTTCTGGCAGAGCGAATGCGCCGTCTTTGACCAGAGTGTCTTCCACCCACTGGATAGACAGGCAGACAGTACCTTTGCATACTCCGTACTCAGCGGCAATGCTGTCCATTGTTCGGTATTCCCGCAGGTACTTTAACGTGATGTACAGTTTGTCTTCTGGTTTCAGTTTAGGCGGTTTGCCTCCCCTTTTATGGTTTTCATCGAACTCTTTTTGCAGAATTGCCAGCATGTATAAGTAGAGTATTTACCCAACAGTTTAAAAAAAATAGCGGTCATAAGTACCTCCGAATGATATAATTATTTGACCACCAAATAAATCATTAAGGAGAGACAAATGACCACTAAC
>WQUW01000041.1 GCA_009781915.1 Treponema sp.
GGCTATGTATTGCACTGTCTGCAAGTCTGTTTTCTCGTAGCTCTCCCAGTAAGGAATTACCGGGCCAAAGGACTCATACTCCGCCATCTGTAAGTTATAGCGGGCAAGGGTGTCCCGTATCGCCTGGGACGGGGTGATATTCTCGAACGCCCGGATATGTGTGCCGTGATCCAGCAGGGACAGGTAAGAGGACGCTCTTACACTGCATGTGGACGAGCCGCGCTCAGGATGCTTAACGCTAACGCGGGTAATTCTGCCGCTAAAGACTTCCCGCGTGTCGTCCTTGTAGCCCAAGTGGACGGAAATGTCGGATTCAAGGCAGTCCGTTCCTAGCGCTTTCCGGTTTTCTGCGCCCAAGTCGGCGTAGTCAAAGCGGACGGTACATTCGCCTACGTTGTCCAAGGTGTCTATAACCTTCACGGAGCGGAACGCCCCCTCGCAGCCAACGTTCAGCCGCCGCCCGTCTATGTAGATAATACAAATCGGAACCAAGCGTTTGTTATAGTTCATAACATACCCACCTTTATACAGCCTTTGGCTTAGTATACAGTCGCTTATGGGTGTCTGTCAAGTGGGGGAAAACACAAGATTCCCTGTATGCTCCGCTCTATTTCCTCCGGCGTATAATCGCTCACGGTTTTGCCGGCCCCCCGTGCCCGGCAATGCGTGAGTAATTCAGGATCGTCAATGCTTAGTTTCCCCTGTTTGTTTATTTTTGCTAATGTTAATATATGATGGTGTAAATGGTAATATTCACCCGCCGGTTAAAATACGGATAATCGCCCTGCGCGCCGCCAGGCTGCACAAAGGCAAAATTGCCGCCGTAGCCCTCTACCGTCATCCGCGGATTTAAGGCGGATTGAGCCCCAGGGATAAGCGGCAAAATAGGGTCAGGACTAGGAATGCCGGGATAATCAGGATCATGCCAATTCGGGTCAAGATCATTTTGGACAATCGCGTACGCCCGCGCAAGATAGAAGGCAGCGCTCTGAGCCCTGGCAAGGCTTATCCTGTCCAGCTCTTCGTCCTCATTAGGCAGGCCGGTTGGGTTGGCATGCCCCTGCAATAAAACCATGTATGAAGGATTATCGTAAAGCAATCGCGCCACCGCGAATAAGCCCGCGTTATTAAAGTTCTGATCTGCCACGGTAAGCCATGAACCTTGGTAAGGGGATATAATTTCCTCGCCGTAATTATTATTAGGATTCAGATGATTGTAGCGCGTCTGGTTGCCCGCGAATATGACAATTTGAATACTGCGAATCCTTATAGCGGGATCAGAATGGAGGTATATCGTCTGAGTTTCTTGCCACCATGTTTCGATGATTGGGTTTTCGCACGCCGCGAAAAAAGCGCCCGCTAGCGCCACCAGAACCAAAGCCGCGTATGCGCGCTTGCCTTTGATGTTTTTTATCATTGTGTACCTTCCTTGCGTTTTTTAATTGCTTGCCGGCGTTAGCCGCCATTATTCCGCGCCAACCTGAATAAGTATCATCTCGACACGGCGGTTCCTGTTCCTGATATCCCACTCGTTGGTGACAGTCCTTGTTCCGCCGAAAGAGATAACAACTATCTGATCATCCGGCACGCCCCTGCCGCGCAATTGTTCGGCAACGACTTCCGATCGCATCGCGCTGAGCGTCATAAGCTCGTTAATCTCGCTGTGGTTTATCGTGTACGGATTGGCGTGGCCTTCTATCCTGACCCGATAGTTGGGGTTTTCCAGAAGCGCGCGCGCGGTATAGTCGAGAACAAGCTCATTTAGCTGCTGCGCGTCCCAGTCAATTCCCACATTGTAAATTCCAATGTCCGGCCCGAACAAAATAAACTCAATCGCTGAAATCATGACGCGGCTGACAAGCTCGCTGGCGGGAACCGTCCGCGCGACTTCGACATATTCAACCCTTGGTTCTGCCCGTAAATTGCGCGTCGCCTGAGGCAGGGGGAACTTGTATCCGGCGGTCAGGGAAATGCCGAAAATATGCGGATAACCCGCGCGCGCCGAAGGCTCGATATGCCACCGGCTGGACAGGGGGATGGTTACCCCGGCGGCACCGTCAAACATCAGCGACCCTCTGGTTCTTGTTACATCATTGAAAGGGTTGGCTCCGCTTCCCCTGTACACAGAAACCAAACCAAGCCCGCCCTGAAGAAAAACGTTGACAGGATTTTCCTGCCTGCCAAGGTGGAGGAAGTTCCAGCGCAAATAGACCTGCCCCTCAAACGCAAGCAGATTGTCACGGTCATCTTCCGTGCTGTAGTTTATGCCCATCCTGCTTCCAACCATCAGGCGCGGCGAAAGCCAGAGCTTGGGATCGATAACTGCCTGAAACGAGAGGCCGTCCACCAGAATGCCGCTCATGCCGATGCCCGCGTCCAGCGCCCAAAAATCCCCTAACGGAAATTCATACCGCGTCTGGGCGTTCAGCCCGGATGTAAAAATAAAAAATACGGCGAAAAAAATATATTTTCCCGGCTTTCTGAAAGCCTCTGTCCGTGGAAGCATGATAGCCCTCCATCCCTTTAGATTTTTAATTGCTACATAAATACTAGTAGAAATAAAAAAATAATCAAGGAATTTGGCGCAATCTTTTATGAATTTCCGTGTTTCCAGGGGCAGCGGTTTAATTTGACCTTTACCCTGAAACAAAAAACACGCTATGCCGAGGCGCTTTATCACCGAACAGGTGTATTTTTCACGGGCCGTTTCTTCCGCCGTGTTGCCGTGGATCACGTCCCAGTACGTTCATGTTATGTGTCAACCTCCACTTCAAGGCCAAGCCGTTCCAGCGTAATCCGGGCACGGCGGGCAAGGCCAGCCCCGCTTCTTCTTTCGTCCAGAAGTTCACGGACATCATCCGCGAGATGCAGAAACTCATTGTTAAGAATCAGTTCCAGAGCAAGGGCCGTTTCAATAACGCCGCCGCCCGTGATAAACCGCCGGGCAAGGCCCTCCAGGGAATCCGATCGGGCGGTTGTCAGCGCCCTGATAAACCCGTTGTAAAGGGCCGTTTGCCTTCTACTGTTCGCATAGTCCAGTTCCACGACAACACGGGTACTGTAGGTGTCGGCGTCATTGCGTAACAGCATATCCGCCGCCAGAACCCGCACCCCGTCCGAATTCCTGCGGTTGGAAAAGAGCGAGTCAAGAACGCTCATGGCCTCGTCATTGTTTATGGCCCCAAGCGCCCGTATCGCCGCCTCCCGTACTGCGACAGCCTCGTCGTTCTCCGCTCTAAAGCGCAGGAAGGGAACGGCGCTTGCCTGCTGGCGCTGCCCCGCCGCGCGGGACGCCCCAAGGCGGGTGCGGAAATAGGAATCCCGGAAAGCGTCCAGTATGGCCCGTTCCACTTCCTCGCCGGAAAAAGGGCCAAGGGCGGCAACGGCGGAAGAACGCACACTGGGATCGGCTGTAGAAACCGCCTCGATAACCGCGTCCATCCCCTCTTGGGCCCCTATTGTGGCAATAGCGTCAAGGGCCGACATTCGAAGAACCGTCCGCTCGGTCTCGTTTCTGATTATATCAATAAGAAACGAAACCCCTTCCCTTGACCGTGTCTCGCCCAAGGCGACAACTATTTCCCGCTGGGTCTCGTTTGCCGGACTGCGGTTATTAAAGTAATCAAGAAGGAACAGCGCCGCCAAGTCAGACTGTTCCCGCCCGGAATGTTCGACAGCGGTATGCCCGCCAGCCACGTAGCCGGCATCATCGCCAGCATACTCCGCGCCTTCGGCAAGAACATCATCGCCGCCAGCGCCTTCGGCATAGCCTGCGCCGGTATGCTCCCCGCCGGCGTACTCCTCGCCTTCGGCAAGAACATCATCGCCGCTGGCCTGCGGAGGCAGCTCCCGCTCCCCTCCCCTCGCCGCCCTGCCTAAGGCGCGGATCGCATTGTTAAGGAACCGGGTTTCACGGGAATTGATCAGCTCTTTTAGCGCGTCTATGGACTGCGCCACGCCCAGCCAGCCAAGGTAATCTATGGCGGCAAGAACCACCTCATTTGTCTCATAATCCCGTTCCACAACAGCCCGTATAGCCCGATCTTCAAGCCCCGGCCTTTCCGCTTCGCCAAAAAAAACGAAGAGCCCGGTCAGGATACTCCGGTTCCGGGTATTCCCGGCAATGTCGATAAGTTCCCCGTCAAAGGAAGTGTCATTTTCGCTTCTAAGGGTCTGGATAAGGTTGGCCACCTCCGTCTCGGTTCCAAAGCGCAGAATGTCCAGACGGCGCTCGTCCACGGTTCTTTCCGGCGGCGGCGACCCTTCGCCAGCCCATGCCAGCGGCGAAAAATACGGCGCTACAAGCAGCGCCAAAAACAACGGCAGTATCCTCATGATCTATCCTCCTGCGGGGCCTCCCCCGTACTTCGCCAGAAACTCTTTTTTAAAAGCCGCGAAGCGGTTCTCCGTAATCGCCTGCCTTGAACTTTTGACAAGCTCGTGCAGGAAATGCAAGTTGTGAAAGCTCGCCAGTATCGAACACAGTATCTCCTGACTCTTGAACAAGTGCCGCAAATAGGCCCTTGAATACGAGCGGCAGACTTTACAGGCGCACTCTTCATCTATCGGCAAAAAATCAAGGCGGTTTTCGGCCTTTTTCAGCGCAAACGCCCCCCTAGTTGTAAACACATTACCGTTGCGCCCGTTACGGGTTGGAAACACGCAATCGAACATATCAATGCCCTGCTCTATGGCAGCAAGGATATACTCAGGCGTACCGATGCCCATAACGTAACGGGGCAAAGCCTCCGGTAACAGGGCGGCGGTAAAGGCAAGGTATTCAAAAAAAGCCTCCGCAGGCTCCCCGACAGAAAGCCCGCCTATCGCAATTCCCGGCGGCCCCGCCTGCGTAACCCGCTCGGCGCTCCGCTGCCTGAGTTCCCGGAAAAAATTGCCCTGCACAATGGGGAAAAACTGCCCGCCATACCCGTTACCCCGCTGTTCGTCCCACGTCTTTTTCGCCCTGTCCATCCAAAGAGAAGTGGTTTCCAGCGCTTTTTCCGCCTCTTTGTAGGAAACGCCCCAGCTTGTACACACGTCAAGCTGCATTTGTATGTCACTTCCCATCTTCGCCTGCAATTCTACGATGCTTTCAGGCGTAAGAAAATGATAGGAACCGTCTATATGCGAGCGGAACTTAATTCCTTCCGGAGTGATTTTCCTGAACGGGGCGAGGGAGAAGACCTGAAACCCCCCGGAGTCGGTAAGGATGTTCCTGTCCCATCCGGTAAACTGATGAAGCCCCCCGGCCCCGGAAAGCACTTCCATGCCGGGCCGCAGATACAGGTGGTAGGTGTTGGAAAGGATGATCTGAAAGCCGATTTCGCCAAGGTCTTCCTTCGTAAGGGCCTTGACGGTTCCGTTGGTTCCCACAGGCATGAACACCGGGGTTTGCACCGGGCCGTGGGGCAGTTCCAGTATTCCCGTTCTTGCGGCGCAGGAAGCGTCCCGGCGCTGTATGGTAAAAATGCTGTCCGGCATCAGGTTTTCGCTGTCCGCAAAAGCGCCACCCCGATAATGGTGAACAGTATCACCGGAAACCATGCCCCGGTAAAGGGATGGATATAGCCGGACTGGGCCATCATCATGCTTATCATTTCAGAAACGTAAAAAACAACCGCCGCCACAAGGCTTGAAAGCAGGCTCATAAGCAATATGTTCTTTTTGAACCGCCCCCCCATAGACAGCGACAGGATAATGACGACAAAGGGAACGGCGGCAAAGGAAAAACGGTGATGGTAATTGGCAAGGGCGTGCGTAAACGGCTGCCCCAGCGCCCGTAAGTCCTCTACCAACAGGCGGGCGTCTCTGGCGCGGAGTTCTTCTACGTCCACCATGTTCCTTCTGAAAATGTCGGGCGCTTCGCGGAACTCGTTTGTGCTTTCCAGCGTCCGGAAGTACAAAAGCCCCTCCCGCCACTCGTAAATTACGGGGTTTACAAAGGCCCAATGATCCGTGTTCCACACCGCCTGAGGCGCGCGTATCAGCGAAATAAAGCGCCCGTCCTCGTCCTGTTCGATAATGTTCACGCCGTTTAGGATTTGCCCGTGGTTATCGAAAAAATCCACGGCGTATATCAGGCTTCCCTGCCGCGCCCGTATGACAATATCCGAGCGGTGTTCGGGGCGCTGCTGGTTCAAAAGAACCATTGTCAGTTCGTTCTTCATCCGCATTGTGGGAACAACGGCGTTATCGTCAAAAAGAAACGAAAACACCGAGGCGGCGATACCAATAACCACCAGCGGCATACTGAAACGCCAGAAAGGAATGCCGGAAGCGAAAACCGAAGTCAATTCGTTGCGGGAGTACAGCTCTCCCAAGGTATAGGCGGAGGCGAACAGCATGGAAATGGGCAGGGCGTAGGAAAAACTTTGGGGCAAAAAGTAAAAACTGGCCCTAAGTATTTCCCGCGCCGGAGCTTCGTTGTTAAGGTAGCGCACCAAGTGGGCGAAAAGGTCTACGAGCGTAAGGAGCAGCATGAACATGGCGGCGGCTACGAAGAAAACCGGAGCAAACTGCTTTACAAGGTAGCGATCCAGTATCACCTTCGTATCCTTACAAGGCACAGGACAAGCCCGATGGAAAGCGCAAGGATGTTAGGCAGCCACATAGACCAGAACGGCGAGTGCCCAAAGCCTATGCCCACAGTTTGCCCCGCCAAAAGCAACGCCCAGTATATGAACGAAATAACAAGGCCGAAGACAAAGCCCACAGCCAAGCCGCTTTTTTTCGCCAAAAGCCCCAAGCCCACGGCAAGGAACACAAAGGTAAGAGCGCCAAAAGGTATGGAAAACTTTTTATAAAACTCAAGCCTGTGGATAAGAAGGCCCCGCTCGGCCCGCATTGCCGCCACCGCCTGATACTCGCGGGCGAACACGTTGGAGTAACTTTCCCTGCGGTTCCACGAGGCGTCCTGCGATCCCATCCTAAGGCTGTTTTCAAGGTTGAGCGCCTGCGCCAGAACTCTGGTGTTGCGCCCGTCAATCCTTTGCTGTTGATCCTGCGTCCTGACCACGATTTCCCGCCTTAGATCAACGGAACTCATTTCCCTCGGCCCTATGGCGGTCAGCGCCTGAATAAAATCCTCCTGAGGAACCCAGTAGCGAAGGAAAGAACTAAAGGCGTAGTCGTAATCGTTCCTGACAATCTCCCTTGAGGATTTGACAAAAACGTTTGAAAGGTCAAGGCTAAGTCCGTCCCTGCCGGCGTCCCTGAGTTCGGCGCTCTGAGCCATAATGACCCGGCGCTGCCCGTCGCCGGTTCTGTCCAGAATCAGGATATTGTCTATTTCCCTGCCGTTTACCGGGCCCATTACGACAACCGTGTCTCTGAAACGCTTAACCGAGTTGGGCTGTAGTTCCAGCGCCGGGGTGGAAACGAGAATTCTGCGGTAAAGCCGCGCAAACTGAATTGTCCCCGCCGGAAGCAGTATATCGTTAGCCAAGAACGAAAGGATGGATATGAAAAACCCCACGGCAATGGCGGGAATGAAAACCACCCGGTAGGAAAGGCCCGAAGCGAGCATGACAAGGATTTCGTTGGCGGAACTGAGCCTTCCCACAGTCATAAGGGTTCCCATAAGAGAGGCGAAGGGGGCGGATATAGCTACGACCGAAGGCAGTCCGAACAGGACAAGCAGGGCGACTTGGTACAGCGGAACCTGCTTTGTCAAAATCTCCTGCGCCATAAGGAGCAAATGGTTGACGAAAAAGACGAAAAAGAAAAAGAGTAAGGCTACCGAGAAGGAAAAAAGAATGTCCTTTACAAGATACCTGAACAATGTCCACGAAATCGCCCTGCCCACAGATGAAGGCGCTGCCGGGGCTGTAAATTTGCCGTCCCACGAGAGCGCCGCTTCCTCAACGCGCGATTCCCATCCGGTGCGATCCATGCTGCCCCCTTCCTACACCCCGGTAGAACCGAATCCCCCGGCTCCCCGTTCTGTCGGGAAAAGGGCATCCGCCTCGACCACGCGGGCGTGAATAACCGGGGAAATTACCATCTGAGCGATCCTGTCACCGTTTTTAACCGTGAAGGGCTCGTTACCAAAATTAATCAGTATCACCTCCACCTCGCCCCGGTAATCCGAATCAATGGTTCCCGGAGCGTTCACCACAGTAACCCCCGAACGGAAGGCAAGTCCCGAACGGGGCCTTATTTGGGCCTCGTACCCCGCGGGAACCTCGATAAAGAGCCCCGTGGGTATTTTCGCCCGTTCCAGGGGAGCTAGGGTTAGCTCCCCGTCCATAAAAGCCCGGACATCCATCCCGGCGGCCCCGGAAGTCTCGTACCGGGGAAGCTCCACACGGGGGCTTTTTTTCCGTACCCGCAGAAGGGGGCCGTTTGTCCCGGCTCCGCCTTCCCGCTCGCAAGCCACAACCTAGCGGCGACGGGAATCCCGCCTGCCGTCCCGATCCCGCCCGTGATCCCGGTCACGATACTCGCGTCCGCGGGGCTCCCGGTACTCACGATACCCGGCATCTTCGGTACTGGCTCCGTCGGGGTCGATAGCGTCAATGTAGGAAAGGTTAAGCCGCCCCATTTTGTCAATTTCAAGGAGCTTTACCTGTATCTTGTCCCCTTCCTTTACCACATCGGTTACCTGAGCGACACGCTGGCGGGAAAGCTTACTGATATGCACCAAGCCTTCCTTGCCCGGAAGAATCTCTACAAAAGCGCCGAAATCCATAACGCGCCGTACAGTTCCATTATAAATCTTGCCCATCTCCGGGTCAAGCACTATTCCAAGCACCGCCGTTTTCGCTTCTTCGGCGTCCTTGGCGGTTTTGCCGAAGATGGTTACGGTTCCATCGTCGTCGGTGTTGATTTTCACGCTGTACTGCTCGCACAGGGCCTTGACGTTCTTGCCGCCGGGGCCGATAAGCGCGCCGATTTTGTCAATGTCTATGCGGAGCGTTACGATCTTGGGGGCGAACTCGCTAATGGCCTCGACAGGCTTACTGATGGTGCTGTTCATGATCGAAAGGATATGAAGCCGCCCGCGCTTGGCCTGATCCAGAGCCTTCCGCATAATCTCCGAGTTTACCCCGGCGATCTTGATGTCCATCTGAAAGCCCGTAATTCCGGCTTCAGTACCGGCAACCTTGAAGTCCATATCGCCTAAGTGATCTTCATCGCCCAGAATATCGGAAAGAACGGCGTAGCGGGAGCCGGGGGCGCTGCCTTCGGTGATAAGCCCCATAGCGATGCCCGCCACGGGCTTCTTCATGGGCACACCGGCATGGAGCATGGCGAGCGTTCCCCCGCAGACCGATGCCATAGAGGATGAGCCGTTTGACTCCATAATTTCCGACACGACCCGGATGGTGTAGGGAAACACATCTTTGCCCGGAACCATCGCTTCCAGAGAGCGGCGGGCCAGATAGCCGTGCCCGATTTCCCGGCGGCCCGTGCCCATGCGCCCAACTTCGCCCACGGAATAGGGCGGGAAGTTATAATGAAGAATAAAGTGTTCCCGCTTGTCCCCGTCTATGTCGTCAAACACCTGCTCGTCAAACACCGTGCCCAAGGTGGTTACCACGAGGGACTGGGTTTCGCCCCGCGTAAAAAGGGCCGAGCCGTGAGTCCGGGGAAGGATGCCTACCTCGCAGGCAATGTCCCTAATGTCCTCGGTTCCCCGTCCGTCAAGCCTTAGGCCCTTGTCAAGTATCGCCAGCCTAAGAACGTCGTACTGCATGTCCTCAAAAAGAGCGTCAAAAAGCTTTTTCTGCTTCTCGTCCTCTAGCTGGGCGGCGTACTGGGCGGCGGTTTCGCTTTTTACTTGCGCGATGGCGCTGTGGCGCTCCAGCTTTCCCTTGATGAAACAGGCGGCCTCCAGCCGGGGATAGGCGGCGGATCGGATTGCGTCCTTGTTTTCAAGGCTGTAGGGGACTTCGGTAAGGGGGAATTTCGGCTTTCCGGCAAGTTCCCGCAGTTTTTCCTGAAGGCCGCACAGCTCGATAATCATGGCGTGGGCTTTTTCCAGAGCCTGCATCATAAGGTCTTCGCTTACCTCGGCGGCCCCCCCCTCTACCATGGTGATTCCTTCTTTTGTTCCGGCGACAACAATCTCCAGCGTGGATTTTCCTATCTGCTCGTAGGTGGGGTTTATTACAAGTTCATCCCCCACTTGGCATATCCGCACCCCGGCCATCGGGCCGTTAAACGGTATGTCCGAAATATGCACGGCCGCAGAAGCGGCGATAATGGCCAGTATGTCCGGGGGGTTTACCTGATCGGCGGAGACGGTGGTGGGAACGACTTGTATTTCCCGGCCAACGGCTATGTTAAAGAGGGGCCGCATTGGCCGGTCGATGAGCCTTGAAATAAGGATTTCCTTGTCCTTGGGCCGGCTTTCCCGCTTGATGAACCCTCCGGGGATTTTCCCGGCGGCGTAGTACTTTTCGTTGTAATCAACGGTCAGGGGGACGTAATCCATGCCCTCCACCGCTTCCGACGAGGCGCAGACTGTGGCTATTACAGCGGAGCCCTCGTATCGCGCGAAAACAGAGCCGTTGGCCTGTCTGGCGATTCTGCCGGTTTCAAGGACGAGTTCCTTGCCGGCAATTTCAAATGTTACTTTTTGAAGCATAAATTCCTTACGTTTATTCGCTATTTGCGCAAGCCCAACTCTTTGATTATCGCGCGGTATTTTTCCAGATTATAGCGCTGGATATACTTTAACATCCTGCGGCGCTGCCCGACCAGGATCAACAGTCCCCGCTGGCTGGATTTATCCTTCTTGAATTGCTTACAATGCTCGGTAAGCTGGTTTATCCGCTCGGTAAGCAGGGCAATCTGCACTTCCGAAGTTCCGGTGTCCTTTTCGTTTTTCCCGAATTTATTCACAATGGAACTCACTTTTTCTTTGGTTAATGCCATATACACTCCTAACCCTTACCAGTGTACCCGGATTTTGAAAAAAGTCAATTGCCCCCCGCCGCGCATTGTGCGTGATGGCTCACGCGCAGCGGGGCATTGCTGGATAGAATACCTTCCTCCGCCACGCAAAGACATGCGTACTTTTGAACAACTCACTGTGTTCAATATATACACATTGTCTCTTTTCGTCAGCAAGCAGATTTTAACCAATTTCAGCCCTCAAATTTGCCTTAAAATCAACCATTTTTTTGAAAAATACCGCAATTTAAGTATTTTTTACTTGACAATATTGCGATTGACGTGTTTATATTAAGATAAATATCTCAATTGCGGTATTAACATGAGCATAATACGAATATTGCAGTGTTGGAGAAATTGAACATTTGCGGGCGTATGCTCGTAAAAACATTTTCAGGAGGTTCTTTATGAGGAAATTTCTAAACCCAGCGAGACTTACGGTTTTGCTTGCCGTACTGTTGGCTGGCGCACTGGTTCTTGCCGGGTGTCCCGGCAACAATGGCGGCGGCGGAGAGGCTGCGCTGCTCCCGCCGGAAACGCCGGTAATAACGGCAGTGGAACCCGATTCAGGGGAACTAACCGTAACGTGGGGAGCGGCAGCACGGGCCGTTTCCTACGATCTGGCATGGGCTCCGGTTCCCGCTGACCCGGACGAGGAAGTAGATGAAGGGGACAAAACGATAATCCCCACCATCACCGGCTTGTATCACACGATTACCGGACTTACCAACTTCGACTATTACTACGTGTGGGTGCGGGCAGTGAACACATCGGGCATAAGCGCATGGAGCGCCCCTTACGAGGCATCTCCCACACCAAACCCTGCCGCTATCCCCGCAAACGTACAGGCAGCCGCCACCGGATACTCCGGTCAAGTTCAATTGACATGGGATGCCTCGGCGAACGCTGTAGAGTACGAGGTACAATTCCGCTATCTTCCCACAGGGAGTTGGGTAGTGGACGCTCCCACTCCGGTAACCGCAACAACAATGCTCTTTACCGGGCTGGTTGACGGCGTTACCTACGAGTTTCAGGTACGGGCCGTGAATGCCTACGATGTATGGACTAGCTGGTCGTATCCTCCGGTATCCGCCATACCGGCGCTCTTTTCCCAGCCAGGCTCGGTAACAGTTCTTACCGTCAGCAGTGTTATTGGCGCGGACGACAGCCTGCTGGTAGAATGGGATGCCCCGGCTGACTATATCGTGCAAGGCTACCGGATACGGTTTAGCGCCACGAGCGTTGACCCGCTGGTAGGCTACACCTACTTTGGGGCCGGCCTTCATACCGCTACGTCGGTAACAGTTACCGGGCTTACTAGGGAGACTCTGTACGCAGTGTGGGTGCAGGCAGTGTCCGGCCCGTATTACAGCGACTGGTCTGCTCGTGGAACTGGGGCCACCTATCCGTTTACCCAAGCGTATGATGTCGTCGTAGTTGGAGCCGGAATTTCCGGTTCTGTCGCCGTTATCGGAGCAAGGTCTGCTGGACGGGAGCATCTTACCCCCACATCACATGTGGCTGCCAATGTTGACCCCTTTGCGGCAGATCCCGCAAACTGGAACGACCTGAGTGTGCTGTTGCTTGAAAAAAGGCACACATGGGGCGGAATTAGCAACACTTCCGCAGCCAATAACCTCCCCGGAGTTGCACCCATTGTAAACGCCGATGGCGTAGCCGGAGCAATATCTGAATTTGGCGCATGGAGAACTGCGTACAGAACTACACTTCAGGGTGGTACCACGGACGTTAATGCCGCGGCTTATCTCCCTCTTAGCGCATACTATCCCAACTGGCACAAAATGTTTACGCTTGCCCGGCAAATGAGGACAGTCGGCACTTGGGCAAGGCTTCGCGGAGCGGGAGGAGCAAACGCCACCGCATCAATCGGAGAAGCGCAACACGTAACCACCGTCATGAACCGGATTCAAAACAACAATATTGCTGAAATACGCTTAGACGAGCAGGCAATGGAATTGATTACGAATGCGGCTAACGAAGTTATCGGCGTTAGGACAAACGAGGTAGTAGGAACCACCCCGGGCGGAGCGCCGCTCGGCGCAGCTGCAGGCGCGCACCGCGGCGGTAACCCTGTTTTGGGCAATCCTACCGGGCCGGAACAAAGAATCGCAGCCAGGAAAGTTATCCTTACCACGGGCGGCTTTATGAATATGCCCGCTGAACAGCAAGTTTCTTCCGGACTTGCCGCCGCCAATCCCATAGCTGCCCAATTCGCGCCTATCGTGCGGGTAAACAGTTATGGAACCGGCGTGTTAATGGCTATGGAAATTGGCGCCGCTATACATGACAATTACAGCGCGTTATTTGGGGCAACCCTGTCTCACCATCTGGCTGATATTACCGTAGGCGGGCAGCCTTGGGGCAACGCTTTTGCCTTCCGTGGCGGTCTGTCATTTACGTCTCCCATGTGGCGTGCCGCACAGATTATGGTGAATGGCGATGGGCTTCGCTTCAGGCCTGAAAACCTCTGGGCATCGAACGCTACCGCATGGGACATGATTAACGGCGGCAACTGGCCAGTCTGGGCGATTTTTGCCGATGGCCATCTTGGGCTTCCGGCCGATGGTCATGGTAATGTCGCTATTAATCCCTCTGGTATTGGAGCAGGGCAGACAAGGCGGGCCGCACTGGAAGCGGTTCATGGTTATCTGACTGCAGGCGATCCCCGTAGGGGAGAGCTCGTAAGAGGCGATACGCTTGCCGATCTTGCCGCCGCAATGGGGCTTACCGGAACAGCGATCACCGATTTCGTAACCGAGGTACAGACCTACGATGCGGCGGTAGCATTAGCCTTGGGTGACGGCGATTGGGTAGATCCTCTTACGCTTGAAGGCCATCCCAACAGGATACCCTTTGACGGCAAACCCACGGGTGTCGCCAATGCCAACCTTGTACGCTTTAACGAAGGGCCCTTCTGGGCGGTCAGGGTATATCAATCTACCTTCGATTCCACGGGCGGCTTGGCTACTGATATGTGGGGCCGGGTACTCAGGAACGAACTTCCAAGGGCCGGGGGTGGTTTAACCGGGTATACTGCGCCCTTTAGCGTAGGTAATGTACTGCCTGCTGTCGAAGCCGACATAATCCGCAACCTGTACGCTGCCGGAGGGGTAGCCAACCGCTCTTTCTTTGCGTACCTGTATGGCGGCGGTACTTCTATTACGCTGTATCCTACGGTAGGCGCGCTTGCTGGCTTACACGCGGCGCGGAGCATCCTTGGTATATCCCACACGCTTCCTGTTGTTGTGCCCGGCGTAGATATACCTGCGGTTCCGTTTAACCAGCTTAACCAGTAAGGAATACGTCTTTACAGAGGGGGTCTCCCCCCTCTGGGCTGGGGGCTGTCCGCAAAGCAAGGGCAGCCCTTTTTTAAGACTGGCAATTACAACATATTACAGGAGAGAATAATGACAAGAAAATTATCGTATCTGGCGGTTGTCATTTTAACATTGGGCCTGTTATTCGCCGCTTGTCCCATTCAATTTGATCCATACGACGTTATCGACGACATCGGAGGTAGTACGCCAATCGTAGTGCCTCCTGCTACAAATGGCTGGCTTTCGGCTGAAGCAATGGGCCACTATAACAATGTTATTGTTGGTTTCTACTTCACTAACGGGGTACTTATGGAAGTTCACGCTGAGCACCATGATAGTCCAGATTGGGCGGATATGCCCGTGGGGGCTTGGCTGGGATATGTTAGGGGAAACCACAGGATTCCTCCTATTCTTCCCCTTTATACTCATGGAATAGATGCTTTCTCCGGTGCCACCGGCACAGTAAACGGATTAACTACCGCAGCCCGCAACGCCTTGGGCATGGGCTTGTAAGGAGAAATTAAATTATGAAGAAAGCAATTATTTTTTCTTTGCTGTTCAGCATTTTGGCGGGCAGCGCTGTGGCCCAGCTTACGTTCAGCGGGGAAGTATATGCTGGTGTCGAATTGACAAACCCCAACCGCCCCAGCCTTGATGAATCAATTACTACCACTCACCGTGATTATGGCTCCCCGCGCTTTGACCTTTCGGCAACGGTTACAAGGGACAACTACGGGGCACGGCTTGTTACCAGATTTCAGAATATGCCGGGCGGCGGACAATTTATTGTAAGGGGAATTTACGGATGGGTCGATTTTAACGGCCTAGCCTCTGCAAACGACACGTTGCGTCTTTCAATGGGTAATTTTGCCGATGGTATATGGGTTATGCAGTTGGACTCTGACCTTCCAGAACTCACCGGGGATAATATGAGGGTGCCGGGGTTCCGCTTTACGTACAGTACGCCCATACAGGGCCTGACTGTTGGGGCCGCATTCAGGGCCGACAGCTACGACTTTCAGCAGGTTGCCCAGCGGATGATATTTGGCGGCACATGGGTTACTCCCCATTTTTCCGCGCTTTTCGCCTATGACTTGGGATGGAATGTCAGCACCCTGTTTGGCGTCAATGTTCCTGCCTTTGGCTTTGTGGGCCTTCACGATTTGTCGGCGGGCTTTAAGCTTTATGCCGAAAACCTTTCTACATGGGACACTCGCGTTCAGGGGTTTGGGGGTCAGCTCCAGATGCACCAAAGGGTTGGCTACAGAATATCGTGGCCCCTCAGCGTCAGCCTTATCGCAAGCCAACGGCTCTTTGGCAACCCGGACATAAACGACATAGAAGTAATGTTTGGCCCCGGTGTCGCCTACAGAATCAACCCCAACTTGACCGCTTCCTTTAGGGCAATGATAGAATCCCCGGATCATTTTACCACAATGGACATGGCACTGCGGCCTGCCCTTGAATTGATGCTTACAGGCCCTGCGCTTTTGTATATGCAATACGAATTGCGCTTGCCTGATTTTGGATCATCGAATCCTATGGATAGAGCGGTTCACGTCATCGGCTTTGGCCTGGAAATCAGGGCGTTCTAAAACGAGCACTACTGTAGTTAAACCGGAAAAAGGCCCCTTCCATGTGGGGGGCCTTTTTTATGCGCCGTATTTCATTCCCTCCGGTATTATTCTCAAGAACTTATTGTCCAAAGTCCATATTTTTGAATTGCTTTTTATTCCATGCATCAATATTATTGCGTCTATTAAGCCGACCCCATGATCAAACAACTTATTCTCAGCGGAATAGACCCCAGCCTCAATCATGATATTATCATAATTTTCCTTTGGCAAATGGTTCCAAAAATTTAGAATAATTTTTTCTTCGGCTTTGCTTTTAACTCCTTGCAGTAATTCACCAAAAACACATTCTACCGCCAATATTTCCCTGCGTTCCAAATACTTGCTGACTTTTGGAAAAAAATCTTTGTTGTTTTTAAGGTGCTCAATCCAGACAGACGTATCAAGTATTATCATGTCCGGTTTACTTCTCTGATACTCTGCCCGTTACTTATGTGTACCGGGTTCTGGCTAATGCGCTTGTTCAATTCCCTGACATGGTACAAATCTACCCAGTCCTTTAAGGCAATTGTTATTGCCTCAGTAACTGTAGAACCCCGGGTATATTCCTTTACAGCGCTAATCAGATCGTCAGATATTATTGCGGTTACTTTCATACGATAAAGCATACGATGCAGCATCGTATCTGTCAAGCGCCGCCAGCCCCAACCCCCGCCGCCCCCATCGCGTACACAAACACATTATACCCCGCGTGGGCCCACGCCACCCCGTGCAGGGAGCGGAAGCGGAGAAAGAGCGCCGCCAGAAAAAGCCCCGCAATCGCGGCGTTTAGTATCCCCCACGACCCTTGGGATGCGTGAATAACGGCGAAAAGGACAGTCGAAAAAAGCACCCTGACCGCCGTCCGGGGAATAGCCTGTTCCATTCTGGACAACAGGTAATATCTGAAATATATCTCCTCCAGATAACCCGCACTCAAACACACCAAAACCACCACAAACCAGCCCGGAACACCGGATGGGCCCTCTACCCGCAAAGGCGGCGCGGCTCCCGCGAAATGCGAACCGAGAAAAGACACAAACAGGCCGATAATGATAAGGCAGGGAAGGCCGGCCGCGAACGGAAGCATATCCCGCCTATGCGGGGCGGCTGCTTTAAGGGCGGGGCGGTCTTCCCCTCTGGAAATAAGGTACAACAGCAGGGCCAGGGAAGGCAGAGTATAGGTCAGCATACGCCCGGCCTGTTGGGCAATGGAGAACGGTATCGTCCCTGCCGCCCCAGCGCCGTTGACCAGCCAGTCAGGGGAAGGAGGGGCGTATATGCCGGGGAAGAAAATAACGAAGTACAGTATCAGGGCTTCCATAGGGCGCGGTTTTCTCCTTATCGCTGCGCTTGAAAAACTCAAGGACTTTGACAGCCGTTAAGAATTTGAGTATCATTATACAAGGAAGATATCGGTTAAGGGAATTAAGTAATTAGGGAATTAAGTAAGTGCTACCTACGCTGATCGTCATAGTTATTGTCGCGGGAATTCTGGTGATTGTTCTTTCACTCACCGGTAAGGAAAGAACCGGCTGGGTACAATTCTACGCCAAAGGCAAGGATTCAGGCTTTTCCTTCCGGGAAATCGAACTTTTGCGCCAGCTTGCCGTCAAATCCAAGCTGGAGGAGCCCTCCTCCCTTTTCTGGTCTCAGACTCAACTGGATCAAGGCATACGATCCCTCGTAAAAAGCATGCAATTTTCGGGCGAGATTAACGATCAGGCGAATCAGAGCTTTCTTTCAAAACTGTACGACTTCCGCAAAAAAATCGAAATGGAAAAGCCCCGGATAAAAAACGGCATTTCCAATTCCCGGCAGATCGGCGACGGACAGGCCCTGCGGATTCTTGTGCCCGGAACCGGAGTCTTTAAGTCTCAGGTGATAAAAAACACCAACAACTATCTTACCATATCGCGCCCCACAAACAGTAAAATTACCCAGTCGTTTTCCTGGCAGGGCGTCAAAGTCTCCGTGTACTTTTGGCGGACAGATGACGCAGGGTACGTCTTTGACTCGGAAGTCCATGACGAAGGGTTTTCAAAGGGCTTGGCATCCCTGAAACTAGCCCACTCCGAGGCCCTTTTCAGAACCCAGAAGCGAAAATCCATCCGCATGAAGCTGCACAAGCCCGCCTTTCTTTACCCCCTGGCCAGCGATGAAGAAGCGGGCAAAATCGAGGCTAATCCCGGCCTAAAGTGCTTTCTGGAAGACCTTTCCGACACCGGCTGCGCCATAACAATCGGGGGAATGGCATGGCCGAATATGCGGCTGAAAGTACAGTTTGCCCTTGGCAATACCCCTATCACCATGAGCGGCACTGTCCGCTCGGCCGAATTCAAAGAGGATTTGAACCGGTCTACCCTTCATGTCGAAGCAGACCCTCTGCCCATAGAAATTCGCAATAAAATTCTGGGGGAAGTATTCGGCACGCTTCCGGAAGAAGAGGAAGAACTGCCCTTCAGGGTGCTGGAAGAGGAAGCGGAAGAAATGGCAGCCGATGCCTTTGCCGTTCTTGCTGATAACGAGGACTCAGACAGCATGGGAACCCCGGCCTAGCCGGAGACGCGGTAATGACAGCCAGCGCCCCATCTTCCGCCAGAACGATCCTCGCGCCGCCGGTCTTCGCCGCACTGGGAATGGCGGTTTCCTACTACGGCTATCCCTTTTTTGTTTCCGGCCCCGGCGGATTGTTCCTTTTTTTCGGCCTGCTTTTCACGCTCGTAGCCGCCGTCAGTTTTCTAAGGGTACTTCGCCTTAGCCCCCGCCTGTTTTTCGCCGCCCCCGGCCCTCCGCCCCTTTTCTTCAAGCTGTGCGTTCTGGTAGTCGCCGCCGCGACAGGGTTTTCGCTGGGCATTGCCTCCCGAAGAAGCGCCCCCGGCCCGGTTCAAACAGGCATCCCCGCCGAACAGGTTATCGCCGTTTCGGGGATACTGCGGGAAGACCCCCGATCCCTGCAAAGCGGCTCCGGTCTTGGAACGCTGGAACTGCGGGGAAGCGCCGGACAGGGCGGCCTGCGGGCCTCGGCGCGGGGGAACCTTACCGTGTTTTTCCAGCCGGAAAGCATTCCCCGCCTAAAAGAGTTCGGCAGAGGCAGCGAAATATACGCGGACGGCATCCTGTCCTACGGCAGCCGGGGGCCCGTGTTCAGGGCCGTGTCGGTTCACGTTGTTACCCCCGCCCCGGCGATCGAACAGTTCCGCACCGGCCTGCGCACGACCCTGCTTGAACAGTTCCAGAGCCGCGCGGATACACGCTACGGAGAGGCCGTCCCGGTGTGGGGAGCGCTTGCCTCGGCCCTGCTTTTGGGTATGCGGGACGACCTTGACACGGAGTTTTCCGCAGCGTTTTTTAACTCAGGCTGTTCATACATACTGGCGCTTTCCGGTATGCACTTGGCGGTCATTTCAGCCATTCTGGCCTTCCTGATCCGCCGTCCTTTGGGCATACGCCGGGCCTCCCTTGTTGGGGCCGTCTTTATCGTGTTTTATGTGTTCGTCGCGGGCTCTCAGCCATCACTTACGCGATCGGCCATAATGTACCTTATTGGAACCTGCGCCGTTTTGGGTGTCTTGAAGAAAAACACCCTTTCCATTCTGAGCATGGCCTTTATTATCCAGCTTGTCGTCCAGAGCGGGACGGGTCTTTCGCTGTCGTTTAAGCTTTCATATCTGGCCCTGACCGGAATGCTTACCCTTGGGGCGGCTTTTCACAGCCTTTTGCGGGGAAGGCTTCCCGAACTTGTCAACAAGGGCCTTTGCGCCTCCCTTGGAGCGTTTATCGCCACGGCCCCGATAGTCGCGTTCTACTTTGGCTCGCTCAGACCCATCGGAATTATCGCCGGACTTCTTGCCGCCCCCCTTTGCTCCCTGTTTATGATAGCCGCCCTTGGAGCCCTTGCCGCCGCGTTCTTGCCCCTTCCCCTGTGGACGCTCTTTGACGTTGCCCTTACATGGCTGTACCGCAGTCTTGATTTCCTTGTTTCCCTTGCCGGGCAGGTTCCGGGGATTACCGTTTCAAACCCCGTCCCGGTCTTGGCGGTATCGTGCCTTCTGTGCCTTCTTGTCCTGTTTGTAAAAAAGCGGGATAATGCATACAGGAACAGCATTGCGTCCTTTACTTAATTACGATTCGCCTGTGGAACTCCGCGCCTTCCTTGACGGGCGCGGACTGGGGATGCGCAAGAGGCACGGCCAGAATTTCCTGATAAACGGCGCTGTGCGTAGCCGGCTTCTGGACGCGCTGGAACCGCGCCCCGGCGACAACGTCTGGGAAATCGGCCCCGGCTTGGGCGCGATGACGGCGGGGCTCTTAGAGCGGGGCGCGCAGGTAACGGCCTTCGAGATCGACCCCGCGTTCGCCAAGGCCCTTGGGGAATTTTTCGATTCAAGCGGCGGGTTTCGCCTTGTTGAAGGGGACGCGCTAAAGACATGGCCCGCTCTTTCGCGGGAGGCGGCGGAAAAAGAGCTTTTTCTTTTTGGAAACCTGCCCTACAATATCGCCGCCGCCCTTTTAGCGGAGTTTATCGAAAAGGGGCGGTTCTTTACCCGCATGGTAGTAACCGTACAGCGAGAGGTCGCCCGGCGCATGGCGGCGGGGCCAAGTCAGGCGGACTATTCCTCTTTTTCCGTGCTTTGCTCATCGGTCTATAGCGTAAAGCTCCTACCGGTAATAAAGCCTTCTTCGTTTTACCCCGCTCCCAAAGTGGATTCCCAAGGAGTGCGCCTTGACCTGCTGCCCAGCCGCAATCTGCCCCGGCTTTTTTACCCCCTTGTCCGGGGCCTTTTTTCCTCCCGCCGCAAGACGGTAAAGAACACGTTATCGAGATTCGCTTCTTCGGTTATACTAAAGGCGGGGATTGCGGAGGAGGTTTTGGCCCGCGCGGGCATTCGCCACGATCGCCGCCCGGAAACCCTGTGCATAGACGAGTTTGCCGCCCTCGCGGCGGTTCTGGAGGAAATTGTTTCGCGTGAAAGATAGCATCGCCGCTAGGCTGGAACAGATAGAAGAAAAGATTCAGGCGGCGTGCCGGCGCAGCGGGCGGGAAAGGCGGGACGTAGGTCTTATGGCGGTAACGAAATTTCAGCCGCCGCGCGCGGTACTGGCGGCGTGGCAGGCCGGCATACGGATATTCGGGGAAAGCCGGGTTCAGGAAGCGTCCGGAAAATTCCTTGAGTTTTGGAAAACCCACGCCCGTAACGGCAGCCATGAACTTCACCTTGTCGGAAGCCTTCAGCGCAACAAGGCGAAGGTCGCGGCGGCGCTTTTTGACTGCGTTCAGTCGGTGGACAGGGATTCCCTTATTGACACGCTGGGGAGCTTGACTATTGACAGAGAAAGCCCTTTAATGATCCTATTGGAGTATCGCACGGGCGAAGAAAGCAAGGCGGGGTTTGTGTGCAGAGACAGCCTTTTTAGGGCGGCGGAACGGGCGCTGTCGTTCCCCGGCCTTATGCCTTCAGGCCTTATGACAATGGCCCCCTTTACCGGCGATACCGCCGCCGTCCGTTCGGCCTTTAGGGAACTTGCCGCCGCCCGGGACGAACTTGCCAAGCGCTTTCCGGCGGGGGGCTGGCCCTGTCTTTCCATGGGGATGACAAGCGATTTTGAGACAGCCATAGAGGAAGGGTCAACGATGGTACGGATAGGAACCGCATTATTTGGAGAACGTGGAGCATGAAAAAAATCGCGCTGGTTTCGCTTCTTGTTTTCGCGTCCCTTACCGCCCTCCCGGCTCAGGCGGCGGGCGCTGATCCGGCATTGGGAGGAACTTCTCATTTTGATATGACCGGGTTTCCCCAATGGTCAAGGGATTTACGCAGGGGCAGCATTATCGCCTTCGGCGTCTTTCCAATCGTGTACCTTTTTACTCACTTTAGTTACGACACCTACCGCCTTGCCTTAAACGATGGGGATATGCGTTACGCTCCGTGGCCGTTTACAGCACCCGGCGGGGCGGGGCATAGTCAGGAAGAGCGGTTCAGAATCCTTGGCCTTGCCGCCGCAAGCTCGGTGGTACTCGCTGTTGTCGATCACGGCATTGTGCGGCACAGAAGAAACCGCCTTGCGCGGGAAATCATGGAACTTGGGCCCGGTACTCCCATAATTATCCGCACGCCCCTGCATGGGGAAGAAGACCCCGCGCCCGGTTTGGAAACGGAAGAGCCCTGATGCCGTCTTTTTCCTGTACCGTGGAGGCAGCGATACCTTCCGGGCTCAGGCTTGACCGCTACGTCTGTGAGTACCTTAAAATCCTTTCCCGATCCCAAATAAAGGCCCGCGGTCTTACGGCCTGTCTTAACGGCAAGGCGGTAAAAGTTTCCCGGCCCCTGAAAGGCGGGGAGCGGCTTGACTTATCGTGGGCCGAGGCGGAAAGCCCGTTCCTTGTGCCGGAGAATCTGCCCCTGGATGTTCTGTACGAGGACGATCGGGTAATCGTTGTCAACAAGGCGCAGGGGATGGTGGTTCATCCGGGGGCGGGGAACAAGCAGGGGACGCTTGCAAACGCCCTTTTGTACCGGAGGCTGGAAGGCAAAGGCTTAAGTGTTTTCGCGCAGGCGGCGGGGCAGAGGCCGGGCATTGTGCACCGGCTGGACAAGGATACGTCCGGGGTCATGATAGCCGCGTGGGACGAAGAGGCTCACGGCTTTCTTTCGGCTCAGTTTAAGGCACGGAGCGTCCGTAAGGTCTACGCGGCGCTGGTGCGCGGCTGTCCCCGCCAGATGACAGGCCGCATTGACGCGAACATTGTCCGCTCCCGGCGGAACCGGAAAACCTTTACGGTGTCGGACACGGAAGGAAGGCCAAGCCTTACATGCTTTAAGGTGATCCGCACATGGGGCGACTATTCGCTATTGCTACTACGGCCCAAAACTGGAAGGACGCACCAGATCAGGGTTCACCTTAGACACCTTGGAAACCCGGTTCTCGGCGATCCCCTTTATGGTCAGGCGGAGGCGCGGTACAAAAAAGCGTCCCTTATGCTTCATGCCAAAAGCCTTTCCCTGATTTTGCCCGCCCGCGAGGGGCCGCAGGTGTTCAAGTCGCCGCTTCCCCTCCGGTTCCGCAGGGTGATACGCGCGCTTAACTGCGCCCCCCGCCCCCGCCGTGCGTGAGCCCCCGGCATTACTGGAAACGCATAAAAATTTTTGAAAAAAATTCGCAAATACATTGATATTTCGCCAATAGCGGGATATACTCTCTTTTGATGGTATCTGTTGCCAATAACAACGCAATTTCCCCGCCCGTAAGACTGCCGCATCTGGCGGCAGTTGTGGGGCAAGTTACCCCCCCCGTATAGGCATTGTTCAACTAAAACTGACAGGATAGACAAAGAGAAGAAAATGATGTTATAACAAACCTGTGAAACACAAATGCTCACATTGCGGCAGCCAAAGCTACCAACTGAACGGAACAAAGGGCGGTGTACAAAGGTACCGTTGCAAGGACTGCAAAAGATACTTCAGCGACAAGCCCAGAAAATTTACTTTTGACGACAAAGA
>WQUW01000042.1 GCA_009781915.1 Treponema sp.
CAGACGAGAGCAAGCAGTCATTCAAGGGCACATCGGCTCAATCCGCAAAGATGGGCAATATGCCATGAGCCGTGAATTAGCAGAGTGCAAAGAAGCCTTTAATGATTTGCTGGCAAGGCTCGGAACAAATTACATTGACATTGGTATGCTTCATTTTATTGATACCAATGAAGATTTTGACGCAGTATTTAACGGCGAACTAATTGCGTATGCAAAGGAATTAAAAGAAAAAGGCATAATACGAGCCATCGGCTTTGACACCCACATAACAAGCCTTGCAAAACGCGCTGTAGAAACAGGGATTATTGATGTAGTGATGTTCAGCCTAAATCCGGCGTTTGATTTGCTGCCGGGGGATATGGAACTTGATGATATGTTCATAGCTGAAAAACTTCACCCCGCCATGCAAAACTACATAGACCCCGGCAGAATGGAGCTATACCAGCTATGCGAACAAAAAGGCGTTGCAATAACTGTGATGAAGACATACATGGCAGGGCAATTGCTTGACGCAAGCCAATCTCCCTTTGGCCTTGCCTTAAGTCCCGTACAATGCATACACTATGCGCTAACACGTCCGGGCGTTGCTTCCGCCATAATAGGCTGCGTTACATCTGATGAAATACGCCAAGCAATGGCTTATGAAACCGCTACTAGTGGGGAAAAAGATTTCTCCGCTGTGTTTGGCAAAACATTTACCGCACAGGGTAAATGCGTGTACTGTAACCATTGTCTGCCTTGCCCTGTGCAGATAGACATCGGGCAAGCTAATAAATACTTGGACTTGGCAAAAGTTGCTTGCGGAATACCCGAAACCATAAAAGCCCATTACAATGCTTTGCAGAAACGGGCTGGGGACTGCATACATTGCGGCAATTGCGAGGAACGCTGCCCCTTCGGTGTAGCAGTGCGTGAGCGTATGCTAGAGATGGTAATGCTTTTTGGTAAGTAAAGACTAACAAACAAAAACAAGCAGAAGCTTTTGTAAGGGGAAGCCTCCCCTTCGCTCCAAACCTGCGGTTTTCCGCTAACCCCTCTGCGGGGACACCCCGCAACGCCCCAAAGCAGGTAAAAATTGCTGCCGCAATTTTCCCAAGTCATTGTGCTGCACATTCACTCCGCATAACCGCGCATTTACCCGGTATGCTGTTTTTCCCCAAATGTGCGGTTCCCCCCAAGGGCCGCTAAAGGTGAGCCCTTGGGCCCCCCCACCCATCCGGGGAAAAACAAAGGGGGGCGGTTCATGGCTTAAGGCTGGCGTATGTTCCAGCCTAATCCGCCCGGTTACCCATCGGGCTTTACAGGGGTCTTTATGGCTTTGCGTTATCAGGTCTTTGCCAATTTTGCCTTAACACGCGGCAAACCGCAGTTAGCAAGCACGTCTATTTCATCTACGAAGGCGGCTTGTACTTCCTTTCCTGTTTGCCCTAATCCGGCAACGTATTTAACAATTTCCCGCACGTTTCCAACGTTACTTCTTGCCCGGTCCTACATTTCGTACCTTCACGGGGTCTACCCTCACAGCCCCGTCCCGCCTCCGGTTTTGGTTTTGGATAGCGGGCAACTTGATTTGTTTCAGGAGCTTTCACTATGACTATCCGCGCGATCAAAGAGGTACGAATTTTCCTTTACGCGAATTCGGGCTTTCAAAAAACAACGGTAGACAATGTTATAAAGGCATTGGGCTTTCCGCTAAACGGCTCACAGGCGTTGGCATCGCAACTGTCAGGCATATTGCTTGACTGCTCCAAGCACGGGGCGGACATCGGCATTTCGGGGTTTATGTACTATAAAGATACCGCCGCTTTTTTCCGCGAAAACCGCAAGGATATAGTACGCCACATGGAAAACGCCGCCGCCGAAATGGGGACGGACGTTATCTCAATGGTTCAAGGGTTCGCCGTATTCCGGTACGGCCCCAAGCCCGCTGTATCGGAAGTCGGCAAGGCGTTATGGGCTAAATTCCGCCGCGCTGGGCTAGCCTCGCTCTACAATGTTTTTGCGTGGTACGCGCTGGAAGAACTATCTCGTGCATGGCACAGGCATTTGGGAGAAACCGCCGCCAATAATCTATCAACATAATTAAACAGCCCCGGTCTTTTTTGACCGGGGTATGTACCATAATGGTGTAATCCCTCCCTGAAAGATGCCAAAGATCAATTACAACACCTCCTTTTTAATGTTGCTACGCCTTTGTTTTCAAAACAACAATATTTCCCTTTGGTCTTGCCACAAGAAACCCGTCCCGTTTGCGGAAGCGAAGAAACAGTTCGCCGTACTCCATGCTCTCCGTTGTAGCGTCAAACTTCTTTATTTCAATCCCCTTGCGGTTTCCATGCTGAATTCTCCGTGGGTTCATAAAGATAGCAAACGGCTTATCAGCCGTAATGTCCGCAATCTGCGGAAGTATTGAAACCTCATGGTAAGGGTACAAGTCCAGCTTCCCCGGCATGGCCTCCGTAGGCCGCCGCCAAATCGGGCGGCCTGTTGCGTCCTCGATATTGGCGATGTGGTTCAGCACCGTTTCGTTCAGGAACCAGCAGCAGTCTTTCCGTTCCTCGGCGGGGATTTTATACACAGCGTCCCTAAAGTCCTTCCATGTTAGGGCATTAATATCAGCTCCCTGAATTGCAACCTTGACAACCCCGTCAGCCGCCATCGCCCCAGTAAAGGGATCGTTGTTAGCCAACAAGCATTGCCTGTCAAATTCCTGACCATAGACTTCTATGAACTCGTCAACAAACATAGCCCCAAGGTCGATGAAAACATCTTCCTCAAACTCGTCAAACCACGGAATGTAGCCAGCAAGAGTATAGGCTTTAAGCTCAACGCGCTCGGCCCCTTGCGGCTTTGAGCCTTTTATCTGCTGCCCGTATGCTGTAAGCCAGTGCAGTTCAACGCCACCCCTGTCCCTTGTTGGCAAGAAGATAGACGGCCCCATCATCGGCCTGTGGCGGACAAGGCCCATCATCACGCTTTTCTTGGCTGCTTCGCTCATTATTTCCGTTTCATAGATGGGGTTAATCAAGTACTGGTCGTTAGTCGCCATGTTCCCCATCGGCTCGCCAAGAACGGCTTTGGCTGTCTGCCAGCCCTTTTCTCCCCACGCCACATCGCGGGGATTAGTCCAGTTGTCAGCTTTCATGTTCGGGCTAAAGGACAAATCGGCGAGGGCTTTGTGGTTTCCCGCCCATGCTGCCGCAATGCCCTTGCCCAAATTAAAAAACAATTCCCGCCGGGTTAATTCTTTCGGGTATTTGACTTGCGTTTTCAGTTCGTCCCGCAAGCTCTTGATTGTTCCTTCCAATGCCGTAATCTGTGTAAACTGGCTGGAACTGACCGTTTCAAGCGTTTTCGCCATTTCTTCCAGAAGTATTTCCTTGTCTTTAAAATACTCCGCCGCCTTTGCCGGATCGGAAAACCCGCTATTCTCGATTTTCTTCATCTCGGTCAATTTCTGTTTAACGACCGCCAACATTCCGTCCATAAACCGCTCCTATAAGTTATTCATAAAGCCAGCCCAAAAATTGGCGGCATTACTTCCAATTCCATTGCTCCCTGCTAATTGTTCATTGCTCATTTTTGCTAAAGCGAAAGGGTTAGCCGGAACATTGCAAATGCTGAATTCAAGCAGTTCCTGCTTGCGGAAAATAAGCTGTGTTCCGTCCCTGCTGTCCGCCTTGGATGGAAGCTCAATCTCCATCACTCGGAACCCGACCGACCCGGCTCTGATCACTCCGGCTTTCACCCTCTCCCCGATAGACCAGCCGAAAGGGTCAAAAGATTTATCATTAAAACGTACCACTCCATGAAGCCCATCGCCATCTACCGCAAGCCCCTCTATTTTCCCGATAGCGGGAATGTCGTAGCGGTGCGCCCACTGGACAACCGGATTAGCCATGTACCGTTTGAAGTCCCACCCTTGCGGATCAACCCGTTCCCCATAGCGGTCAATGTCAAACGTTGAAAGCGTCCATGCTATTCCATCAGAAAGAACAGAACCCTCGTGCCCGATCTCTCCATCAGTTGCAAGATAAAAGGGAACAGCGGCAACAAGCACAGCATCAGTCGCCACATTTTGAAGCCCAGCCGCTCCTTTCCGTATCCCCAAAAAATCCAGCAATGCCGATGAAGAACCGGCGCTAAATTCTCCGCTTTTCGTCCTGACAATCATTTTTTCCCCCGTGTTGCTTTAGATGGTTTCGGGTTTGTAACAAAATACTTCGGATAAAAATAAAGTTCGCTCTGCCGTATAATTTCAAGGTTTAGTGCAACCCCAATCAATTCAACAGCATTGCGGACATTAAGCGATCTGAAAATCTCTGTCTTGTGTGTGTCAACAGTACGCCTTGAAATATGCAAAGTATCCGCTATTTCTATATCCTTAAAACCGCAGCAAATAAGCCGTATTACTTCTTCCTGTCTGTCCGTAATTTTTCCCGCAGCCATAGGATATTCCCTCCGCATAAGTATCCGCTCCCTGACGCTCGGCGAAACGTACCGCTTGCCGTCTCTTACAGCTTTCAAGCCCAAATAGAATTCATCCATTCCGTCCATCATATTCACATACGATCTAACGCCGTTGATAATAAACCACATGGCAAGGTCATCGGGAAACTCATGTATATTTACCGCCGCTATATTAAGTGTCGGGAAAATCGAAAGCAACTGCCCCATCATGTATGGTGTTGACATTTTATAAAAACCGCACCCAATCACCAATATGCCGGGTTTGAAATCAGCGATAACAGAATTGAGGCTGTCTTTTTCCTGTTCAGTGAAACATACATCTCTGAAACCAAGAGCCTCAAATTCCTTTTTCCAGTGCGGAAATAAATTAACCGCCCTGCTGACTATCAACGTCCCGCCCGGCATTGCTTACGCACCTTTCCCCTCGGAGTTGGGAGAAATAAGGTTTTTCGGTTTATGCCACACATCGCCCCAGGGCTTGGGCTCTTTGCCCCGTTCTTTCAAAACATCATTGATTGTCTTTAGCCCAGCGTTTACTTCCGCAATATCTCTCCGGCTCTGCGCGTCCTCATTTTCTTGTAGTTCTGGAATATCCCAAAGGTCAAAGCGTCCGTTTTCTTTCAGGTTGAAGCGCATAAAAAAACGGCTTTCAAGTATTTGCTCAAACTGTCGCAAAAGAGGAATAAGTGTGTATTGCCAAAAAGCTGAATGTTGCTCCTTAGTATCCTTGCCGCTTAACGCCGATTGCCTGTCGGAAATATTTGCCACCCTCGGCGGTATTCCGTATTTAGCGAGAATGGTATACAGGTTCCAGCGTTTCAGCTCAAAAAGTTTTACGACATCGGGATTGAATGAAAGAGCCTCAAAACTCGTTCCCTTTCCAAGCACGGCAATTTTACGTCCGGCTTTTACCTGTCCATATTTGCTTTCCCACCGCCTTTCTATTGCGTCAGCTTCTTCCGGCCTAAGTGTCTGTTCTGTTTTCAGCAAACCTTGGGGAATAGCGTTATTCTTTAACAGGGTAGAGTTTGCTTTATTGGCGAAATAGTCTTGTTCAATTTCAAGGGCAAGAGAAACAAGAGGGCTTATGCCTCGCAGATGGTTCCACGGGTTCCAGTCCCGGAAGTGGATCATCTCGTCAGAAAAAATTGGTACTAATTCGGCCCCAGCATGATAAAACCAGCGCCGTTTTCTCCTTGCGAACTCGTTTTGCACATCCAACCCCTCTTTCTCAAGCTGGAGTTTTCTGGGGTCAAGAATATGCAGTTGCTTCGGCAGCCCGCCAGAGTAGTCAGGACCAAACCACCAAAACGCTTCGCCCTCTATCAGCCACCATGCGGCGGTTTCCTTCCACAAATCGTAGCAGCTTAAATGCTCGTTCGGCCTGTGGAACAATAAATAGAGGGGGCCGCTTTTTACTTCAACCCCGTCTCTTTCGAGAACGAAATCCGCACGAGCCAGATTGCGTGTTAAAATATTAATCGCAGTATTGACCCATGCGTTGCAAAGATATGTGTCGTTGAAGGGGTTGCCATAAAATTTACTAATTTGGTCATCATCAGTCAAGGAATTTTGAAAAATATTTTTTGTTTCTGTGTTCTTTTTGGAAAATTGTCGCTCGTGGTTATTATGGTGTCGCTGCTTGTTGCGTGAAAATATGCTAAAAAGGTTCATGAAAATATCACTCCCTGCTGGACATCAGAGAAAACCGCATAGCGCAAGGCGTCAAGAAAATGGTCGTTTGCCTTTACAATGTCTCCTGCTTCATTGCGGCAGTAATCCCATATTTCTGAAAGTACACCGTTGCAGGTTTCGCACACAAAAAACTGCTTGCGTTCAATTTTGGCGTTTATGTAATCAATGCCGCTTTCAACAGAATTATTTGCTTTTACGCCCCCGGTAATCTCCTGTATACGTTCCCCTCCGGCTGGGTCGCAGTAGACAGGCATACCCATCTCATCAATGCAATCCAGAAAGCCTCTCGCTTTCAGTTCGTCATTAAAGGATTGCGTGGTCATGTTGAACGCCCCATAATCGCCCAACACATAGACAGCATCTCCAAGCCACCCAATCTTTACAAACGTGATATTCATGCCAAAGTCCTGTCCGGCGGCGTAGCGATCAAAGCGTTCAGGCAGACCGGCGGCTTTGACAATCATGCTTTCGTCAAAGCGGTCATAGATAACACCCTCAGCCTTTACCCAC
This sequence comes from Treponema sp., assembly GCA_009781915.1. Classification (GTDB taxonomy): domain Bacteria; phylum Spirochaetota; class Spirochaetia; order Treponematales; family Breznakiellaceae; genus WRKT01. Next base: position 6,676 of record WQUW01000042.1, read on the forward strand.
AACCCATCACGGAAGCGGGCTTTTTGTTTTTCTGGAAGCACGTCAAGAATGTCGGTTATGTAATCTTCCGGCAAATTGTCCCTGTTATCTTCCGTATTAAGCAGCATGGATTGATATAATTCTGGTTTCTCCAATGTTTCGCCAGAAAGGAAAATGCGTTTCAACACAAAGATTTTATAAGCCCAATGCAGGGGGCTGCCCGGATTGCAGTCATAGAAAAACAAATTCCGGCAGCCTTGCACCCTCATAGCAAGTCGTGAATAGGCGGTAGTAACAGCAGCATAGGAAAGCTGGCTAATCTCATTAAAGTAAATCGTGTTGTACTCATGCCCCAAAATCTTGTCAGCCTGTTCCTTGTCTCCAAGCCCGCCAATCCATATTTCAGAGCCGTTAAAAAGGGTTATCATGTTTTCATGGGCAAGGTATCTATAGCCGTTTTTCCCTACTGTGTTATCAAGCCAAGGGAACAGGGTTTCCCGCAGTACAGAAGATCGCGCGTCCTTTGCCCGGTAACGGCAAATCAAGTGCCTTGACCCCGCAAACCGCAAAGCCCTGTAAATAATCGCCATAACCAAAACAGTGGTCTTTCCAGAACGGGAACCGCCAAAGAGTAAAGTATGTTTCGCCCCGCTTTTCAAAAGGGCAAGAGCTTTTCTCTGTATCGCCGTAGGCTTAAAAATCACACTGGTTCCCATAATTTGTTGCCTATCATTTGCCCCTTGGTTTACAGCCCTTGAAAGTCAGGGGCAAATATTAGCTCCCCTTGCTTCACCGTGGAGTTTCGACTTGTCGAAACTCCGAGACAATTTGCGTCAGCAAATTGTCCAGCTTCCCGCTCTGCCTTAATCGCCGCCTGTACCCATTCGGTCAAGTTGCCTTGGGTCAATTCCGCCGGATCCATCAGGTCAAGCTTCTTACTCGCAACCCCAAGCATTTTCCCGGTAACTCTGCGGTGTTGTTCACCCTGCGCCTCTATGGTTTTCCTGAATTCCGCCTGTTTCAATTTTTCCGTGTAGCGGTCATAATCCGCAGTCCGTTCCCGCCAGCGAAAAGCCGTAGACCAGTTGCGCCATACCCGGTAACGCTTGGCTCGGACGCTTTCGTCTTTTTCAACAGAATCAACCGCCTTGCGGATATTCCGTTCAGCCCCAAAGTCCCGGAACGCGCAGAAAGCCGCAAACGCCAAAGAACTTTCCCCGGTCAGCCGTTCCCAACTTTCAAAGGGCAGTAACCCGGTCAAGGCCGATTTCGGCCACGCTTCCTCAATAGCCTTGTTATTATCCGTCATTCTTCCTCGTCCTCCGGTATTTCATTTTCCAATTCCATTTCCGCCAGTTCATCAAGCGAAATAATGTCCTCAAACAAATCTCCTTCAATGTCCGCGCGCTGTTCTTCTGCCAATATATAACCGCCATCGTTAATCCATTTTTCAATTTCCGAGACACGAAAGCGTATAACCTTCCTGATTTTGTGGAACGGTATTTCACGGTTCAGCACCCACCGCCTGATTGTCTGTTCAGCAAGTTTCAAGTAGTCCGCCAATTCATCAATGGTCAGATACATTTCCATTCTGCCCTCCAGCCTGTCGCATTTTTACAGCGGTTTTTCCCGCCGTTGGATATATCTAAAATACGCACTGGCGGATTAGAATTAAATACGAGTTTTGTGCAATTTTCGGGTTTTCGTAAAAATAAGTTTTGGGCATAAAAAAAGGCTCCCGGTAATTCGGAAGCCTTACGCATCAATGGACAGGGTTTACTATTCGTCCTTGCCTGTTTTATTTACCTGCTCTTTGGTTTGTTCAGTAGTGGTGTAGGAAACCGAAACCACCCGCCCGTCATGCAATTTAGCCAGCACCGAAACAGAACCGTATCGCAATCCTGCAGCATTGGTCAGCAGTTGGGCAACAATCGCTTGTGCTTTTGATTGGCTCATATTTTCCCCCTCTTGGTATTTTCCGTGTGGTCGTCAATCCACTTGTTTAATACATCACGCTTAAACATAACCCTATGCCGTACCCTTGTCCGTGGTATATCAAGACGGTCAAGAGTCGTAAGGCATATCCCCAAAAACGCCGCCGCCTCTCTGCGGCTTAAAATGTCAGGTGTCCCCAAATTAGGCTTCATTCCTGCCTCCGGTTTATTTAATTTTCACGGCGGCGTTAACACCGTCCGCTATATCAAAAATACGGCTTCACAGTTTCAAATTAAATACGAGTTTTGTGCAGTTTTAGAAATAGGGCAGGGGTAAAAAAGCCCCCGGTGCTTGGGGGGCTATAATCCGGCTTTAACAAGCAACTAATTTTCTGGTGTCTTTTTTGAATACCAGCCTTTTGGGAGGTTCGGGCAACAATCCTGCAAATGTTTCAAGTTGTTTCGCCTGAATTATTTCCCTGTCTCCCTCTGTTTCATGGTCGCCGTAATAATTCAGCATTACATCAGTTAAATGCCCGGTCTGCGATTTTAACAGTTTCTTGTCCAATTTCCGAATCATGTAGGAAGTGAAGAAATGCCGCCAACCGTGAAAGGAATACTTTACTGCTTCTTCTGCGGTAAACCCAACTTGCATTAAGGCTTCCCGCAGCCCCCTTCCAAAGTTCTGTCCCTGCATTGGGACTTTACTTCTGGTAGTTGACCAGAAAATAAAACTGTCAGGAGAAACACCCCAAGGGTTTTGTTTTCCCTGCTCAACAAGCATATTTATCAAACCGGGGAAGGGTATTTCCACCGTTCTTATTTTGTTGTTTTTAGGAAGTTTTCTGCCGTCCTCCTTGTTCCATGAACCTTGCACATAGACACAATCTGGCCCAAGGTCTTGTAAACGCAAAGCTAGAATTTCACCGTTCCTCATTCCAGTAACCGCCGCAAGCATATTGGCAAGTTTGGTACGCTCGTCATTCCAGACCGTACGAAATGCCGCCGCCGCAATTGTCGGGTTAAGAATATCCCGCTTGCGTTCTTCACCAGCAAACATCGTATGCCCTCTAGTCGGGTCTCTGTCAATCTTGCCTTTTGAAAACGCCCATCGGAGCGGTTTTGTTCCCGCCTTAATAACTGCGTTTTTACGTGAAGCCGACAAATCCATATCGCCAATATGGTCAATAAAAGCGTCAATATCCGTTGCCGTTATATCCCCCAAAAACCGTCCCTTAAAAAACGGCTCCCAATACAGAGATATAGCTCTGCCCTGTATATTGCAATGACGGCGGTGTATACCGTGGCTTTTCCGCTGCTTTTCTCTGATGTAAGGCGATGTGTCCCAACTCCAAAATTCAGTCAGGAAGGATAAAAAATCCACAGCACCGGGGGTTTCGCTTTGGACATAACTCTTTACCCAACCCATTCGCCTTAATTCGGTTAGCAAAGTTTCGGCTTCCTCTCCGGCCTTGATTTTCCGAACGACATCTTTCAAGGCCAAAACGTGTACTTTGACAGCCTCTTTTTTCTGCGGTATTCCGTCCCGCAACCACAGAAAGGCCACTTTTAAGGCTTCGTCATGGGTCTTTTTCTTGGTCGAAAGGGGAGGGAGGTACTTTCCATCAGCATCTTTGAACGACACGAGGAAACTTGGCCGGTTTGCTCTTTTGAAAACAGAAAAAGGGTAAGTGTTCATTCCACACCTCTTAAAACCGACATTGAAAACGGCTATGTGTCGTTTTATGTGTCGGTCAAAATTGACAATGTAAAATGAACGCCTTTTGCAAAGGTAATTCAACGCTAACTCCTTATAACATAAGGAATTAGCTATTTGCCACCTCGGAGAATTGAACTCCAGACACGCAGATTTTCAGTCTGCTGCTCTACCAACTGAGCTAAGGTGGCAAAACACAAGAACACACGGCACTGCACTTGTCAACACCGTGAATCCAGTGTACAAAATTATCAATTTTGTGTCAATAGGGCTGCCAACAACTCATTCACCAGCCGTTGCCCCTAGTCAAACAACGAAGGCCCTTCGCCCCTTGTCCCGGCGGGCGGCCCGCTTTCGAGCCGCCCCGCCTTTCCCTTCCCGGCGTTTTGGACAAGCTTTTTCCAGCGGTGAATCAGGTTCAAGGCTTCAAGCGGCGTAAGCGTATCGGCTTCCATACCGGCAAGCTCGCTTATAATTTTGGACTCAAACCCGCTTTGCCGGGCTTCCCCTTTCAAGGCAGCCGGGGGCGGCGGCGTTTTCCCCTTGCGGGCCGGGGAAACCGCCATAAGCTCCGCCGCCCGCCTAAGCACGTTTTCGCCCAAGCCGGCAAGAGAGGCCACGTGCAGACCGTAGGATTCCGCCGCCGGGCCTTCGCGGAGTTTTCGCAAAAAAACTATCTGCCCATCCCGCTCGGCGACATCCATAGAGCGGTTAGCCATCCGGGGATGCGTAATTTTGGAAAGCTCGTGATAGTGGGTGGCAAAGAGGGTGCGGCACTGTATGTTGTTCAAAAGCTCCTCGCACACGGCCCATGCAATGGAAAGGCCGTCCTCCGTGCCTGTCCCCCTTCCTACCTCGTCCATAATCACAAGGCTTTGGGCCGTGGCGGTGTGGAGGATGTAGGCGGTTTCGTTCATCTCTACAAGAAAGGTAGATTCCCCCCGTGCCAGATTGTCCGACGCCCCCACCCGGCAGTAAATGCGATCTACCATGCCTATGCGGGCTTCGCTGGCGGGGACGAAACTTCCGGCCTGAGCCATAAGGGTTATAAGCGCCGTCTGGCGAAGGTAGGTGGACTTGCCCGCCATGTTGGGGCCCGTTATCAGGGCGAAGGATACCGTGCTTTCAGCCCCCTTTGCCGCCCTCGCGTCAAGCGAAACATCGTTGGGGATAAACTCCCCCCGCGGAAGATGAGCCTCCACAAACGGGTGGCGGCCTTCGACAATGCGAGTGCGGTTTTTCCCGTCTACAAGCGGCCGTGTCCATGCGTGAACCGCCGCCGCCCGCGCAAGGGACTGGGCGGCATCCACCTCGGCAATGCGCCTTCCTGCCGAGGCCAGCTCCGGCAATAGGGCCTTTGCCTTGTCCCGTATCTCCAGAAAAAGCTTTCGTTCCCGCTCGATAATCTTGTCGGAAGCGCTGTTAATGTCCGATTCAAGGGCAGCCAAACGGTCAGTCGTAAAGCGCTCGCCCCCCGCCATGCCCTGCCGCCGTATAAAATGAGGCGGAACCTTGGGGACATTTACCTGCGTTACCTCAAAAAAGTACCCGATAAGCCTGTTGTACCTGATTTTTAGGTTTGCGATGCCCGTAATCTGGCGCTCTTGTTCAAGGTAGTCCTCCAGGAGCTTGCGCCCCGAATCCCGCAGCTCTTTGAGCCTGTCCAAATCCTGATCGTATCCGTCCCGGATAAGGTTCCCTTCGGTAAGCAGTATGGACGGGGATTCGGCAAGGCCCTGTTCCAGAACTTCCCCCAGCCGCTGTAAGGCCGCAATTTCCGCTTCTGTAAGGGAGGCGGCCTCGGCAGACTCGTAGGCAAAACCCCCATCCCCGTCCCCAAGCAGCCGCTCGATATGCTCGAAAGAAAACAAGGCGTTCTTTACCGCAACCATGTCCTTGCCGTGGGCCCTGTCCATTGCAAGCCGGGAGCAGAGCCGCTCCAAATCCGGCGTTTTGGACAAGAGTTCACGAATATCTTTCAGTTTTTCCTGCTTTTGGTAAAGAGACTCCACCATATCAAGGCGGCGGTTTATGAGTTCCTGATTTCGCAGGGGATGGAGTATCCTGCTTTTCAAAAGACGTCTGCCCATTGCGGTACGGCTTTCGTCCATTACTTCCAGAAGGGAAAAACGGATTCCCCCGTCTGATAAATTTCGCACCAGTTCCAGATTCCGCTGAGTCGATTCGTCAATGCCGACAAACTCGGACTCGCCGTAGACCTTTAGGAAGCGCACATGGGGAATAAGGCTGCGGGAAGTGTCGTCCAAGTAGTCCAAAAGAGCGCCGGACGAAATAATTTCCGGCGAAAACGGGGCGATGCCAAAGCCTTTCAGCCGTGTCTCCCCAAACTGCTTTTCAAGCCGCTGTCTGCTCCGCGCGGAATCGAAAAGCCAGTCCGCCCAGCGGTTTACCACAAGGCCCGACCGTTCTTCCACAGCCTGAGCCAGAGCCGGAAACTCGTTGAGTATCGACTCCTGTACAATTATTTCCCTAGCCTGTATTCTTTCCAGTTCCTGCCTGAGCCTTCCAACGGCTCTGTCCGCCGGAAAGGACGTGGCGTAAAATTCCCCGGCGGAAAGGTCGATGTAGGAAAAGGAAAAAGAGCCCGGCGTGGCGGCAAGGCAGGCCAGGTAATTGGAACTGCCTTTGTCAAGAAAATCCTCGTCAACGGTCGTTCCGGGGGTGATAATCTCCACCACCCGGCGCTCCATTGGGCCCGATGCCCGCGAGCCCTTGCCGGATTCGGCAATCTGCTCGCAGACGGCGACCTTCTTCCCTAGCCGTAAAAGCCGGGCTATGTAGGAACGGTAGGCATGATAGGGGATGCCGCACATGGGATGACCACTGCGGTGGGTAAGAGTAAGGTTAAGCAGGGCGGATACCTCCAGAGCATCCTCAAAAAACATCTCGTAGAAATCGCCAAGCCTGAAAAAAAGAACCTCTCCCCGATGCTCCCGTTTGATCCGCCGGTACTGCTCCATCATGGGGCTTAATTCAGCGGAGTTCGTAGTATCCTCCAACCCCTAACGGCGGGCGCTTGCCTGAAGGTTCCTGATAAGCCTGTCGGTAATATCCACCGTTGGGCTAAACCAGACGATTCCGTTGTTGTCGTGCAGGTTTAAAACCATGCTGAACCCTTCGCTTTCGGCGATGAACCGTATTTCATCGAATACCTGATTAAGAAAAGAATCCGATTGGGTTAACCTGTTCTTTTGGGTTTGCAAGGCGGCGGTTCTTGTCCGGTGGAACTCTCTAAGGAAATCAGACCGTCTGGAAATTTCCGTTTCAATCCGCAGGGCCTGTTCATCATTGCCCGCGGCTTGGGCGTTTACCATGTTGACCCTTAAATTCTGGATTTCAGCGGTCATCCGGTCAATATCGGCCTGTACTCTGGCACTTTGCGCCTCAAAGTCCCGCACCGCCCGCGATTCCCTGAAAAACGCCATGTACACCTGTGGAAGGTCGACCACCGCGAAACGGGTAATTTGCTGGGCCTGCGCCGTCATGCCAAGGCCAAAGCAAAGCAGAAAAAAAGCAAGCAATTTCTTCATAAACATCTCCTACACATCAATAATACCGTATAGTATGCCAGCGCTCCTAGAAGGTGGAGATGGCAAAAGAAACAACAAAGTCAAGGTTATTCCCAAAAAGGCCGCCCGGCTGCCACGCGATTCTTTCGTCCTGTATCACGAAGCGTCTGGCAAGGCTGAACCTGAGCGGAAACTGGGGTATGGTAAAGCGGAGCCCCCCGCCCACGCTGAAACGCATGAAGAAGGTGTGCCGGTCTACATCGGTTAACCCCAAATTGGTTCCGTCATCCCTCCAAAAACTGTTAAAGAATTCCTCCGGAGAGGCTTTAACCCCGGCGGCGTCAACGAAAAAGTCCAGCGCGAGAATGCCAGGCGCCAGGGGAATGCGTATTTCCGCCCAGTTATCCCACAGGGCAAACCCCCGCCGCCAGAACTCGCCCGTCCAGCCCCGTCCGACAAACATCCCGTCTACGGAAAGTTGATTAGCCTCTTCGATAAAGGGCCGGTCACGGTGAGGGTGGGGGAAAATAAAGGACAGGCCCGAATGGATGCCAAACACGAGCCTTAAGTTCCAGTTCTCCGTAACGGGAATGTCCGCCAATGTACGAAACCACTGCGCCCTTGTATCCGTTCTGATAAAGTATTCCTGCTCTACATCCGGCAAAAGACCGAACCACCCCGCCCGCTGGACAAGGTAATAGCCCCTGGAGGGATTAAAGAAAATGTCCCGGCTGTCCAAAGAGATGCTCGTCCACACCGATGTGGCGGGGATAAACTCGTTGTTTCGCTCCCGTAAAAGCGGGTCAAAGGGGGTGTAGCGGTCGCTGTCGAAATTGTTGAATATCGTCCCTACCCTGAAACCGCCGCCTAGCCCCAGGCTCCCGGCGCGGGTTGACCAGCGGTAGCCTGTGCCAACGCCCATCGACAGCCGCCACTGATCGTAGGGCATAAGGTACTCCGCCGGGGGAATCCTGCCCGCCGCCTCGAACTGCTCCCATGTGTCAAAGGGGGCGGGGAAGGCGCGATCTTCGTCCCCGTGAAAAAAGCGGTTAAAATTAGCCATAGCCGCCCGGCGAACCATGCGCTGAGCGGTAAAGTCGAAACTTGCCGACAGGGGAAGCCCAAACACCCAGCGGTGGGTATACTGCGTGGAAAAACTCTGGGTAGTCGGCGAAAGGGTAAAGTCGGCCCCTAGCATATTGCCCATGCCCATGAAATTCCTGTCCGTCCATCTTGCCATAAGCGACATTGGGAAGGCCGTGGGATCGGCAGTGCCGGAGAAGGTAAAGCCGAACTGCACATCGATTGTGGGCTGTTCTTCGACAGTGATTATCAAGTCCATAAGGGAATCGACACTGCCGGGCGTGGGTTCGCGGTTAATGGCGGAAAAAAACTGAAGGTTAAACAGGTTTCTCATGCCTTCGTCGATAGCCGCAAGGGAGAATACGTCTCCGGGAATCAGAGGTATTTCCCTAAGTATCACCGAATCGTGGGTCTTTACGTTGCCCCTGATAATGATATTTTCAATATGCGCCCGGCCCCGCTCTGTAATGTGCATGGCGACCGAAAGGACTCCCGTATCCCTGTTCTGGTTAAAGACCGGCTCTATAAGGTTAAAAATGTAGCCGTTTTCGAAGTAAAGCTGCGAAATCCGCATAAGGTCGGTTTGCAGCCTTCTCGCGTTTACCGGCTCCCCAACCCGCGACTGAATCTGGGCCGAAAGCTCCTCTGTAGAAAAAATCTCGTTTCCGTGAAAGGTAACGCCCCCAAAGTTAAATATGCTGCCTTCGTAAATCCGGAAGGTAATGGTCATCAGGTTATTGCCCCGTTCATCCGTGCGGATTTCCCGTATATCGTCAATTACGGCGGCATCGATAAAGCCCCGGTCGTGGTAGAACTGGGTCAGCGCCTGTCTGTCGGCGATAAGCCGCGCCTCGTGGAACGCGCCATCGCTAAAAAGGCCCCGGGTTCTTAGCGAAAGCTGGCGTTGAAGGGTACGGGGAGAAACGGTATTCCCTTCGAAAATGAAGCGATCAATGGCTATCCGTTCCCCTTCTTCGATATGAAAGGTAAGCAAGACCCGCGAAGGGCCCGTAACTTGCGTTTCGGCCCTGACCCTGACATCAGGGTATCCCCGCTCCAGATACCTGTTGATAATCGCCAGTTCGTCCATTCTAAGCCGTACCTGCGTGGCGACATCGTTAGGGCTAAGCGATATTACGTTAAGAAGCTCGGTGCGCCTGATACTGCTGTTGCCAACAAAGTTGACGCGGGCGATGGTGGGCCGTTCAACAACGGTAAAGCGAAGGATAACCTCGCTGCCCGCCGCGTCCGTTGGGACTGCCGAGGGGGTGATCATATCAAAGTATTCCAGAGCGTACAGCCGCCCAAGAAGATCCCAGTAGGCGCTGTCGGTAAATATCTCGCCAATGAAGGGGGCGATAATTCCATCCAGTTCCGAGGCGCTTACGTGAATAAGCCCTTCAAACACAATATTTCTGATGGGCCTTCCCTGAAACCAGTCATCTTCCTGCTGGGCAAACCCGGAAAAAGCCAACGCTGCCGCCAAAATTACTGCCAAACCAAAACGCATCTGCACTCCTAAAAGCCCCACAGGAACCTATTTGATATATGAGCCGTTTTCAAAAGAATGTTCCTCTCCATAGAAGCGAAACGGAAATATCGTCAATAAACCAGTTTTCCGGATGAAGGGGAATCATGCTAAAACGAATGTCGAACAGGGGGTTCCGCATTTCAAAGCCAAGTTCCGGCTCCAAAAGCACTCCTCCCATGCTTAGCCTGCTTTCATCGTACCTGAACGAAAGCATTGCCTGACCGAAAACCGCCGCCCCAAAGTACCTACCCATGAAAACAGTGGTGTTGTCAAAATAGTTACCGACACGGTAGTTCCTGTTAAAGTTGGGGTCGTCCCCAAACTGCGGCTGGGGCGCGATGGTCTGCATAAGCATATTCTGGAACACCTGAGTCCGCACGGAAAACATATCCAGCCCCAGAAAATCGCGGACTTGCCGCTGCACCCGCCGCATTACCGCAAAGTGGGCTAGGCTGTCCAGCGCCACCGATGCCGCCAGGTTCCGGGGCGCTTCTTCGCCCTGGGGGACATGGCCCAGAAGGGAAAACACCTCTACGGGGGAAAGCGGCGGAGTTGACTCGAAGCGGGGGGTAAACGAAACAAGGGGCGCGTTGTCAATAATCATGGAAATGATTACCGGGACAATATCGGCTACGTCGCGCATTTCGGCTCTGGCGGTTATTCTGGGGTCAAACTCGGTCTCGGTTTCGTTGAAAAAGAGGGTTCCTTCCCGGATATAGAAGTTCCGTTCAAGGTAGAAGATTTCCCCGGCCCTAAGCTGTACGTCCCCGTTCAGGGAAAAACGCCCTGTGGCGCTGTCGCTTGTGATATGTATGCCGGTTCCCATATCGGCGGTGGCTTGAAGGATGGGGAAGTTGACGGTGGGCCAGAAAAATTCCACCCTGCGGCCCGTGCGAATGGATACATCCGCAAGGAATGTCATGCTGGACGCGCCTGAGCCATTGACGGCAAGGTCGTCCTCCCACATTAGGTCAGTGTCAAGGCTTATTTCGGTGTTATGCGCGGTAAGATCGCCTGTAACCGAGAAAACCTGATCTTCCATAGCCAGAACAAGCCGCCCGGAGGCCAGCCCATTTGCCATAAGGCCCGAAATTTCAAAATCGTAGGGTATCGGGGTTTCCTGCGGAACCCGGATGTCAATATTAAAAAGGCTGGGTATCCAGTATTCAAAACCGAACCACGCGAAAGCCTGCCCCCCCCCGCCTCTGCCAACGGCGGCATCCACGGGGCCAAAGGTCATTTCGCTCCCGCTTAACAGAAAGGTTACGGGCGTGGGGCGGATAGGCTCCGGGATAAAATCCGGAACCATTAAATGCACGCCGGTTCCCCGGAGAATTCCGTAAAAGCCGGGGTCTGACAGCGAACCTGCCACCCTGACGGAGCCTGAAACAATGCCGCTGGGGAAGGCCACGGGAGCGTGCGGGGGGATAAAGCGCCAAAGAGCGCCCATGTCCACGTAAAGGTCGGGGCTGTTTACGTCTATGGTTCCGCCGCCGATTACTCCGGCAACGGAGCCTCTGACCGGAGAGGGGGCCGAAAGCGCCGCGAAGAAACTGCCTTCGTCAACGCCGGGGCTGTACCTAAGGCGGAGCATATTCCGCGGCCCCCCGGTCAGGTTCATGGTAAAACCTTCTTCCTTCCGCACGGAGGAAAACTCAAACCTAAACGGCTCGTCCGCCTCCAGAGTGTCGTAGCGGGCGGCATCGAAGGTTAGGGAGCCTTCCAGAAAGCTCAAATCCCTAAGCATATCCAGCCATGTGTCCGTGGAACTAAAGACGGTTTCGCCCCGGAATGAGACATCCACCAGCCTTTGGTGAAAATTTCCCCGGATTAGGCCCTGCGTCTGGGCGTGGGAGGCGGCGCGGTCTATCGTAAGGCCGGGAACGGAGGCGTGAAGGCCGGAATAGCCTACGACAACGTTGCTTAGGGTAAATGTTTCGTGGTTCATGGCGGCCAAGGCCGAGGCGGTTACGGTCTCGTTTGCCCGCCTCAGGACAAGGGAGGACAATTCCGCCTCTATATCGAAGGATCGGATGGATTCCCACGAAAGCCGCAGGCTGGCATCGGCAACGGCGTTGTGCGCGCTTACACGGGCAAGCTGCATCCCCATGCCGGAAAAGGCGAGGTCAAGGCGGTTGTCCCGGAATGTCCCGCCCAGAATGTAGTGTTCCGTTCCGCCGCCTCCCCGTATGTCCACGTCAAAAAGGTAGTACGAGTATGGAGAGGAGGTATCCCTGACAACGGAAATGCCCCCTTCAAGGGTTCCCCGGCCATCGTTAAAGCTGATAAGCGGAATATCCAGCCCCTCTTCGCTGGCAATGCCGGAAAAACGCAAGGACGCGAAGGGCGAAGAAGGCGTAACAAAGCCTGTGATTTCAAACCGTTCAAGCGCCGCCTGCCACGAGGAGGGCGAAGCGTAGTCCAAGGAAAGAAGGAAGCTTAAAGAGGCAAGCCTGTCCCCGGACGGAATGGGGATATTATCCCCACGGGCGTATCCGTAGCGTGTTCCGTCTTCCGTGCCGCTTATGTTCAGCGTAAAGCCGTGGGAGCCTGTAACGCTTACGTCCCGGCGATCGGTAATTAGCCCTTCAAGATAGTAGGTTAAATCGCTGCGGGTGGCTCCCAGGGAAAAGGAAATATCGTCAAGGTCGGAGAAATTCGCCGAGGCCAGAACATCCAGCGTTCCGGCGGGCCACGAAAACTGGCCCGCGTTCAGGTCAAACCTTCGTTCCGTTCCCGAAAGGGACGCTGAAAAGAGGAAGTCGTCCCCCATGCCGCCAGTGTAGGCGATTACAAGGCGGGGAGCGTGGAAAAGAATGTGCTGGCAATACGAGGTAAAGAAGAAATCGGCGGTTACATAGGTGTCGTCCGCGGCGAACCGCGCCAGCGGGGGCAGTCCGGACAGGGACGCCAGGGGCTCCGCGAAGCTTAGTATGTCTCCCACGGAGAAAGCGTCCAGCATCAGGGCGGCCCGAACTTGCCGGGGGCCGTGATCCACGGAGCCTTCCAGCAGCATGGTTCCGGCACGCGTGTTTTCGGCGGAAAGAGAGAAGGCAAGGCCCGCCTCTTCCCGGAAAAGTGAGGCGTCCAGAACGGCGAGTCCGGCATTTCCCGCGCTAAGGTTTTCGCCAAAAAGGTTGATTTCCCGGCCCTGAGCGCTAAGGGAGAAATCGCCGCTTATGCCAGCGCCCCCCCGCAGGCTAAAGTTTGAAAGGGCCAGAAATCCGTAGGGAGCCGCGGCGTACAAGTCCATGCCCCCGTGAAAGCTCAAGCCGCCGTCCGGGGACTGTATTTCCAGGGTCTCGATCTCTATGTGCCTGCCGTTTCCCCACGCGCTAAAGGCCATATACACGGGGCCTTCCGCCGGACTGCCGGGAAGAAAGCCGGAGAAACTCACGTTGTAGACGGGGCTGCCAAGGCGTTCCCGCTCGATGCTGGCGCTTCCCGAAATCATCAGCGCCAGCGCGGGGTTGTGTTCCGCCCACAGTCCGGTAAAGGCAAGCAAGTCCGACAGGGGAAAGTTTTCCCCTTCAAAATTGCCCTGCAATCTGCCGTCTTCAATATCGTAAACCAGAACGATGGCTGTGGGCGACCTGGAGTGGGTTTTGCTGGCTTTCAGAATGCCGTCGGAAAGGGAAAAATTGATGTTCAGGGGGTTAACCCTGAAACGATCCCCGTGGAAGGAGGGGATTACCACGGTAGCGCTGCCTTCTTCCTTGGCGTACAGGTATTCCCCGCTGATCTGGACGGCCATGACGGTCTGGAACCCTGTTCCCCCGTTTAGCGCGCCGGAAGCGTTCCAGCGCCCGTCGAAGCCGATGCGCCCGTTCTGTACGGAGGCGTCAAGTTCCACGCCCTGAACACTGACCTTGCCCAATTGCCCTGACATATCCCACTGCCCGTTCCAGATTCGCAGTGAAAAATCTCCGGGCAATAGTTCGTGTAGGCTTTGTATGTTTTGTATGCCCTGCTGGACGTCCGTCTGCGCCAGGGCATGGCCGTTCCGCTCCCCGTTAAGGGCGAACCGCTCTACAAGGTCTGAGTCTCTTTCAATATCCAAGCTTAGAACTGGCCGGTCAACCCTTACAAAGTGGAAAGATTCCAGAAGGTTGCCCCGCAATAGGCCAAAAAGGGAGTAGGAAAGCCTGAGCCGTGAAATGCTTAACAGGACGCTGTCGTCCTCTCTAAGCACACGGACATCCCGTATGTCCAGCGCCCCGAAAATGGAGGGGCCCATAGAGCCGTACTGTATGCGGCGGCCCAGATAGCTTTCCGCCCGGCTGAAAAACTCGTCCCGGCTGTCTTCCATCCGCTGTAAAAGACCGGTTTGCAGGGGGCGGAGCGCCAGCGCGGTTCCCGCCACCAGTACCGTGAAAATGAGAATCCTTATACCAACGCTTGCGAAGGGAAAGGCGGCTTTTAGCCTTTCCTTCTGTTCTTTCTGTTCCGGCAAATCTCTCGTTCCCCTTTGTGATTGCACTATTATAACAGATAGTATACCCTAAAGTATATGGAAATTCTTGAGAATTTCATCGTTTTTGAAGGGCTGGACGGTTCCGGCACCACTACTCAGCTTACCATGCTGGAAGAATTTTTTCAACAAAACCGGAACCGGCTGTCTTTGCCCCTGCTATATAAAACATTCGAGCCGACAAATGGTTCCATTGGAAACGTAATTCGCGCTTGTTTGCGAAAGGAATATTCCCTGCTTCCCGAAACGGTTGCCATGCTTTTCGCCGCCGACCGCAACGAGCATGTCTACGGAAATGACGGTATTGCCGGGCGCTGCCGCCGGGGGGAACTGGTGGTTTGTGACCGCTACGTTCTTTCGTCGCTGGTGTATCAGGGGCTTTTGTGCGGCGATGAACTGCCCGCCCGCCTTAACCGGGAATTTCCCCAGCCGGAACTGCTTATTTTTTTCGACATTGACCCGGAGGCGGCCCAAGAGCGCATGGCGGGCAGGGGCTTAAAAGAGATTTACGAATACCTGGAGTTTCAGGTTCAAGTCCGCGGGCGCTACAAGAGCCTTCTTCCCCGGCTTGCCGGACAGGGCGTGCGGGTGGAAGTCGTGGACGCTTCGCCCCCGCCACAAGATGTCGCCGGCGCGGTGTGGCGAATTCTCCGGGAAATGCCGATAATCAACCACAAGCCATGATAACGATGAAAAAATTGGGGCCTGTTTTGGCGGTACTTTTCCTTACGTTTCCGGCCCTGCCCCTGGAAGCCCATTTTGTGATTTACAAGGAGCAGTTCTACCGCCTGTTCCACGTACACCACAACCGCAACCCCGATAACGTTGTGGAAAACATCCACTGGCTGGAAAGGGCCCTTCACGCTCCCTTCGCGAATCCCCTTTTCGCCCTTGCCCGCATAGAAAACGAGGTTCAGTGGCAAAAGTACCGCTACCTTTTTATGATGCACGTAAACATTAAGCTGGCCGAACAGCATCTTTGGCTGGGGAATATGTGGAACAAGCGGCACGCTTTTTTCTTTAACGCCCCTTTCCGGGAGCAGGTGCTGTCGTCCCTTGACATCGCCGAGACAAGCTTCCGCGCCGCTCTTTATTACTGGAATCAGGCTCTGGTCTGGGCCGAAAAACTCGACGATTCAAGGTTCCGGTGGATCAATCTGGAAAGGGTTCAGTTCTGGGAAGATCGCGCCTACCGCATACGAAGCGGAAGGCTGGATTACGCAAGGACAATACACCGTGAACTGGCCCTGCTCCAGTCGGTGCGCGAGCGGTTCCAGGCGATGGATGAGCATACGTACTAAAGTTAAATGACATTTGCGAATAGCTCATAAAGATAACAATTTTGACAGCTTCCAAAAAAACTATTGCGGTTTTCATGGAATTATGGTATTATATTTTAGAATGTTTCAAAAGAATGGTCTAAATAGCAATAAAGGGTCACTCCAAGCAATGCTCTCAGCACAACAGACAAACAGACAAACAGACAAACAGACAAACAGACAAACAGACAAACAGACAAACAGACAAACAGACAAACAGACAAACAGACAAACAGACAAACAGACAAACAGACAAACAGACAAAC
>WQUW01000043.1 GCA_009781915.1 Treponema sp.
GCAATATAAAGACAGCGTGTTTTCCCTGCTTTTCAGCGACCCGGACATACTCAAAGAGCTGTACGGCGCTCTGGGGGGCGTGGCCCTGCCCGATGGCGCGAAAATCACCATAAACACCCTTGAGGATGCCCTGTTTATGGACAGGATAAACGACATCTCCTTCGTGATAGACGATAAACTGGTCGTGCTGGTCGAGCATCAGTCCACGATAAACGAGAATATGCCATTCCGCTTTTTAGAGTACGGCGCGAGGGTCTACGGAAAAATCGTTGAAGGAAAAAACATTTACTCCTCAAAACGGGTTAGATTCCCGCGCCCGGAATTTTACGCGCTGTACATCGGGACAGACGAGTTCCCCGATGAGAAAATTCTGCGTCTTTCCGATTCCTTTGAAGATACGGCCTCCCTTGGCCTACTGGAGAAGGAAGGCCCCGCGCTGGAGCTTGTGGTAAAGGTAATCAACATCAACCACGGCAAGAACAAGGCCATCGCGGACAAATGCGAGACGCTGGCCCATTACAGCGCGTTTGTGGACAAAGAGCGGGAATTCGCTAAAACCACCGCAGACAAGACAGAATCGCTTACACGGGCAGTGAAATACTGCATAGAACATGGTATACTGGAAGAGTTCCTTAAAAAACACGGTACGGAGGTAGTTAATATGCTATTTCAGCAATGGAACATGGACGACGCGCTTGCGGTACGCTTTGAGGAAGGCATGGAGAAGGGCCGCGAGGAGACAGCCCGCAACGCCCTCTCGGAAGGGGCTTCCGCCGACTTTGTTCACAGAATAACCGGCCTTGACATGGAAACCATACAACGGCTTGACTCGGCGAGAAATTGACAATAATTCCCTGTCTGTGCTATACTGCGTGGACTGGAGGAATTAACCATGAAGCTGAAAACACGCTAAATCACGCTGCTACCGCGAGTCAATGGACTAGCCCAATATCAAAATAATTTATAAAAAGCCAAGCGCCTATGCATCAAAGCAGTTGTTCACCACCGCCCAGCGGAATTGGCCTGTAGCCAGATTGACGAAAGAGACTGTCCTAAAAGTAAGGGCAGCCCCAGCCTTGCCTGTATGGGCGGGCACATTTTTTGAATTATTAGGGAGAAATACAATGGAAAGGCGAGTCGGAAAAGTTGTTTATACGTTAATTGGAAGTTTCTTTTTTGGTGAGCTTGGGGTAGATAGGTTTATGAGAGGACAAATTGGCTTGGGTATTCTCAAGCTTCTTTTTCTTGCTGTTAGCTGGATTTTGGCTTGGGTTGTATCTCTTGTAACTTTGGGTATGGGCACTATCTTTATTCCCCTGATTGTTGGGCCAGTTTATCTTTGGTGGCTTATCGACTTCATTATCGCTCTCACCAAACTTGGCAGGTATGAAAAAGAATTTGTATTTGTTAATGGCAAATGGGCATAGTCCCGCTTCTGTGTAGCCAAATACGGCGGGGGCTGTCCGAGAGTTACTTCTCAGACAGCCCCATCAACACCAAAGAAAGCTTATGCTTTCTAACCAAAACATTGGAGGAATTGACTATGAAAAAATTACCGCTCATCTGTTTACCCTTACTCGTTTTCCTGTTTGCTGGATGCGCAACGGCAGGTTTCCCTCACGACCTTTTTGTCGCCCCTGATCCCGATAATCCATTTCAGGGTACTTGGGTTTCCATGAGAGAGAGTACGGATATGATTGTTATTGAAGGAGACACAGCAACCTTTTATAGTTTTTTTGGTGAAGGTTATAATTTCCTTTTGAACGCCCGATGGAGAAGGACCGCAGTTCATCCCGTTGAAGAAAGGGATGGCCTACGTTTTGTACACACTTGGCCCGCAAGTATTTTTAACGATCGCCTTACCGTTGGGGACACAGTATACGAACGATACCCACAGTAATTAACAATACCTTATGATTTAGAATGTTTGTGTCCATGAATCAGAGCCGTCCTTCGGGGCGGCTTTTTTTTGTAAGGGTATAGAAACTATTTTTTTCAGGAGGCATTTTATGAAACGTTTTTTTTCGATTGTCGTTCTAGCGTTGCTTTGCACCACAGCAGTACGGGCCGCAGGCGTACCAGATGTTCCCGGTGTCCCCGGATTCCAGATTGTTGAATTGGGATCGATGACTCAAACATTTATGGAGCGTTCAAGGCTTGAAACGGTCGTCTACTACGCCCAGATGATTCAGCATCAATACCACGCTATGCGGAATACCTACGCTCAAGTGCAAGCCGCCATCCGCGCCGAGCAACGGGCCTTTGACAACATACGGGGAATCACAAACGTCAACAGTTACGCGGAATTCATGGCGTGGTACAACCGCCAGCTCAACTTCGAGCGCGATGCCGACCAACGATTCCGTAACATCAGAATCCGTATCGGTAACGGGGAACACCCCCTTACAGACATCGAGGGAATCAGGGGCAGCCTTGACACCCGCTTCGGGGCGGAGTATTGGGAGCGGGGCTTTACCGATGAGCAACGGGAGGCCATGTGGCGCAACCTTGGCCTTTCAGCGGCGAACTGGACGTACCAGAACACATGGGCAAACCGCGAGGAAGATTTGGCGACAAGGGTTATGATACGCCGGGGAATACTCGACGATGAAGGACAGGCGATGCGCGGGAGACAACACCAAATAGCGACAAGGCTGTCCAGCGGGGAGGCGACCGATGGCGAAGTCCTGACATACTCGCAAGAGACGCTTATGGAAATCCAGAGGCTGCTCATGGACTGGCTTATGGGAGAGGCCGAGTGGCGGGAACTTCAGCTCGCCCAAAGGCGTATCGACAACCCGCCGCCTGAGCCTCTGGGCGTTTCCGTCATGTGGAGGCGAGAGCCGGTCACGCGGCCCATCGTGCAGTCCGGCAGGTTTGTTGACGCGGGCTTTTAAATAAGGCTTCTTCAAAAACAGGATCAAAGTAGCAAAGGCGGTATATCATGGAAGTAATAAACACCACGTTCTTTTTTATCACAGACCTCATCGTAACCATCATGGCGTTTTTCATCGCCCAAGCGTGGAATATCGGCAGCTTCGTCCTTATCATTTCTATCTGCACCGCTGTCATAAACTACGCCATAACAGGACAGGGCCTTAAAGAAAACGCGGTCAAAATAGCGAAGGCCGTGGTGTTCTTCATTCTTATCATGGGGATTTACCCGCGGCTGATGGGCTTTATCACAGAGCAGTCCTTCAGATGGGCTCGCGACAGTGTGTACGTCCACATGTCGCAACACTTACAGGAAGCGCGGGAAGACCTGGCGGAAGCCGCCGCGCAACTGCCGGAGCGGGGACGGAGAAGAACTGCCATACAGGATCTTCTGAACTCTCCGGGTATGTCCGAGCCCATGAGTTTTTTTTCCAGCATGATCCAGCGGCGGGAAGTAGTGCTAGAGCGGCAGAACAACGAGCGGGAGGCCCGCACCATTACCTACACGGTTATAGCCCCGGCGGCGGCGCTGGAGGTTGTCATGCTCTTGTCGTCAATCGGCTTTAACCACGCGAGGATGGCGAGTTGGAGTGACTTTAACAACGCCCTTATCGGGAATTTGATAGGCTTCCTGGTAATGGCGGTCGGCATCTTCGCGGTTATCGAATACCTTATGGCCTTTCTGGAGTTCATGCTGGTAGCGGGCGTGGGGGTTATCCTGTTTCCCCTTTCACTGTGGGAGGGCTCAAAGTTCCTCGCAGAAAAGCTCATCGGCGCCATCATCGGGTTTTTCCTTAAACTCCTGTTCTGCAACATTACCATGTTCCTTATGATGTTCGGCTACTTGGCCCTGTTAAGGGAGTTCGCAACAACACCGTTTCTCGCGCTGCCCGACCAGCTTATTCAGATCGGGTTTTCAAGTCTATTGTTTTTCTACCTGTGCAAAAGCGGCCCCGGCCTCGCCCAGTCGCTGTTAAGCGGAGTGCCGTCGCTAAGCGCGGCGGGCGCTGCCGGGGCGGCAGGCTCGGCCTTGCTCGCGGCCAAGAAGACGGCGGGCATGGCGATGAGTGGAGCTAAAACGCTGGGCAATGCCGGGGGAGCGGTCGCCGGCGGGGCCGCGAAAACAATCTTTGGCGCGGCGGGGATGTTGTCTCAGGCGTTTGGCTCGCAACAGGGAGCCAAAGAAGCGGGCGGCACCAAAGCCCAGCAGGCCGGGGCGTTCTTCTCCAGTATCGGCAACAGCGCGGCAACGGCCATGAAGGCGTCAGGCGGCAATCTTGCCCGCAGTCTGCTTGGAGGTGGAGCTGGCGGCGGCGGCGGTGGAGGCGGAACCAACCGCAACGACAATCTGCAGGGGCATCTGGCCAGAAGGGACGCTAACGGCAACAGGGAATCAGTAAAGGACTACATGGCTGACCGTAAAGCGGGCGGAAAAGATTACGGCAAGATGCATGTGCAAAAAGACAAAATGAATAAAGCAAATGAGAAGGCGTACGACGACAGGGAAAAAACGCGTAGAATGGATAACTTAAAAGCGTATAACTGCGCGAAAGCCCAAAATAAATAGCCCGAAAGAAAACAAATAACACGCAAAGACAAAATCACGGAGACACACATGGCGGCAACCCATAAAAGCACGGTATACAAACCGGAAAACGTTGAAAACCCGTTTCGGGAAGGGCAGGATAAGGCCTACGCCGACATCCTCTTTGACAAAATGACGGAGGTGAAGTGGTGGCGCAATATTGTCGGAGTCGGAGTACTCGCGGCGTTATTCATAAACTTCATTCTTTTTTTCAGTATCGCCAACCGCCAGCAAACCATCCCGGTGCTTGTCAACGTCATGCCCACAGGCGAGGCGCAGTATCTGGGACAGGTGCGCCAAGGGCAGCTGCAAGTGCCGGAAACGGCAATCGTGTTCCAGATACGAACCTTCGTTACCAACCTGCGTTCAATATCCATAGACCCGCAGGTATTGTACAACAACATCACCCTGTTGTACGCGATGGTTACCACTAACTACGAGCCCATAATGACGCGGATGCTGCGGGCAAACTCGCCCTTCGATCAGGTCGGGCGCATAAGGCGTAGCGCGGAGATTGAAAGCATTATCAGGATCACGCAGGACACCTATCAGGTTGACTGGATCGACGTAGTGTTCGATGGAATGTCACAGCGTAACACCCGCATGAGAGCCCTTGTTACCGTGCGCCTGTTGCCGGTAACCGGGCAAAGCGCGAGGGATAACCCCCTGGGCATCTACATTGACGGATTTGAAATGACGGAGTTATAAGCATGAAACATTTTATTTTTATCATCATCGCCACGCTCATTCTCGCCTCGTGCAGAAGCGTTGACATGGAAAGGCGGGTCCAAGACACGGGCCTGCGCGCCGGGCGGACAATCGCCGACGCTGTGTTCGAGGAACTGCCGGAGGAACTGCGGAGGCCGCAGGAGCCGCCGGTTGTCATTATCGAGCGCCCGGTGTTCATACATGACGCTCCGGCTCCCCCTCGGCCCGCGGCGGCAAGAGGCCAGCAGGCCGTGCGTCAGTCTAACGCGCAAGGCATCATGGAGCCGGTTGAGTTTTCCTACGCCGCCATGATCTATGACTTTCACCCCGACTGGGTGTATCAGGTTTTTACCCAGCCTTTGCGGATAACGTCAATCCGCCTTGAACCGGGAGAGCGGGTTATCGATGTCCCGATTATCTCCGACTCGGAGCGGTGGATGGTGGGTGCGGGAATAAGTTACTCAAACGGAGCGCCCGTCCAGCACATTTACGTGCGGCCAACGCAAGCGTCCCTTCAGGCGACAATGATCATCAACACAGACCGCAGGGTCTACCACATAATCTTGCGGAGCTTTAACGACCTGCATATGCCGATGGTGCGCTGGCGCTATCCCTCGACGGGGCTGCCGAGTAATTTTATCCCGGTAACGCGAGCGGCTGCCATGTCAGGCGATGGGCAGGATGGCGGGGCGGCGGCTAGTGGCATAAATCTTGACCCACGGTTTCTGTCGTTTGATTACCGGGTAACGCACAGCCTGTTCCGCAGACCCTCATGGTTCCCGGAGCTTGTGTTTGACGACGGCAGGCAGACGTACATCGTGTTTCCGGTTGGGGTGCTTCAGGCTACGCTGCCGGCCGTATTTGACGACCGCAACAATGTCGTAAACTACCGTGTTTTCGAGCACGTCATAATTATTGACAGACTTATTGAGCGCGCGACAATCCGGCTTGACGGCCGTCAGGTCGTCATAGAAAAACGTGGGCGACGATAACAGGAGAGTAAAGATGAATCAGGAACATTCAGAACAGGAAGCCGCGCTGGACGAGGCGGAACAGACGTACGAGACAACAGCTGACGAAGTTACCGGCTTTGGCCCGGGAAGGTTTAACCGGAAAAGGGTGATGATGGCAATATGCGTGTCCTTCGCGGTTGTCGTGGGAGGGGGCCTTATATTCAACGTCAACTCAGGCGGACAGCGGCAAAGGAGCGCCGACCCTGACCCAAGGGGCCGGGGCGCGAGTCCCCCGCAGGGCTTCCTTCAGACCCAGCTTAACCGCTCGGTCGCCTCGCTTGAGCGTCAGGCGGCCCAGGAGCGGGCGGCGGCGGCCACGGACGGCGAACCGATTGTGGCGGCCCCGCCATCCGAGGAGCTTCCGGCTGTCGCGTGGAACGACAGCCCCGCCGCGCGGTTTGTGCCGCCGCCGCCGCAACAACAACCGGCCCACGCGCCGCCCCCGCCCCCGCCGGGACATGGAGGAGCCGCCCCGCCGCCAAGGCCCACGCATTACTCATCGCCCCTTGTGCCACGGATAGAAGGCCGCCTTATCGCGTCGGGAAATTCCCCGGCGGCGAATTCTCCGGCGGGAAACTTCCCGGTGTCGCCAAACTCGCCCGTGGCGCATAACTCGCCGTGGCCGGGAAACCCGCAAGGAACGTTCAATTCTCCAGCTCAAGTTCAGCATAACGCCTTCGGGGGAAATCCCGTCCAGCACATGGCCGGAGGGCAGGCGGGCTTCTTTACCGACGGGCATTTTATCGCGGACAACTCCCTGTGGATCGGCACTGTTATCCCGGCTGTCCTTACCACCGCCATTAACACTGATTTGCCCGGCAACATCCTCGCCCGCGTTACCGAAAACGTCTTTGACTCCCGCACCGGAAGCCGCCTGTTAATCCCCCAAGGCTCAATCCTTTTCGCGCGCTACAACAGCGCCGTCTCTTACGCCCAGCGGCGGGTGCAGATAGCGTGGGACACCCTGATACGCCCGGACGGCTTTCAGCTTAACCTAGGCGGCATGGACGGCGTGGACAGGCGGGGCATGGCTGGACAGGAGGCGGCGTACTCGGGCAACTGGTTCCGCTACCTGCAAGCCGCGGGGCTTATCGCCATGTTCAGTATCGCCAACGCCAGCATGGCGGAAGAGGCGGCGAGGCACACGTCGGAGGCTGTCGCGGGCAGTATCGCGCAGGCTAACGCCGAGTTTGTCTCGCAAGTCGGGGGCAACATCGTTTCAAGGGCTATGGACATCCAGCCGACGCTTACGGTGGACTCAGGCACAACCGTCAATGTCATGGTTAACCGCAACCTCGCCCTGCCCCCGCTTGACGCTTTTCCTGTTACCCAACGGCACAGGCTGAATGGAGTCGCGCCATGAAAATACAAATCAAAACGCTTGTTCTTGGCGTATCCCTTTCGCTTAACGCCTTGTCCATAGCCCTTGTGATAGGAGCTGTGTCAGCCAATACGGCTACGCTCTCGTTCTACCCCAAAGAAGCGGGGATAACCGCTGCGGTGATTGTAAGCGTGCCGCCTGATTCTACCGTTACGTTTAACCCTGTCGAGATAACCATGAGGACGGGGGAAAGCGCCTTTTTGCAGATAGCGAGCGCCATTGACGGCAGGCAGGCGAACTGGCTTGTACAGGCCCTGTACGACAGGCACGTCATTTCAACAAGCCCTAACGCTAGCGGCGTTACCATCACCGCGGTGGCCGCCGGGGAATGTGTCATGCAGACGCTTACCAACGACGGCATTATGGATGTCGCAATCATAAGGGTAACGGAATGAAAAAACTCATCTCGCTTGTTTTTTGTCTCGCCGCCGTAACGGCGGTCGCTCCGGCCTTCGACCTGTGGCAGCACCCGGAGTCGGCCGGGCGCAACTCGCTGTTCGCCTCGGCCTCGGCCCCGCGCCTTGTCATCTATAACTTCGATCTGGACATCGTGCCCGAGTTTAACATCGACTATATGCTGCCTACACGGTTTCCCTTCTCGCTGGGCGCGTTTATAAAAACGCCCTCGCCGAACCTGAACAGTTTTGGCGCGCGCCTTGGCTACCACGTTAACCTTGACCGGCCGGGGACAAACCTGTACTTCTTTTACGTTTTCGACTTCGGTTTTGTGCGCAACGACATTCTTGTCCGCTACGGCGACCAGCCGCGGGAACTACGCCTGTTCGATTTCCGCGCGGGGCTGCGAAGAAGAATAAACCGCTTTTTATTTATCCAGATAGAATCCGATTTTCAATTTCAGAGCTTTGTCTTTGGGCTTTCCGCGAAGCTCTTCTGATTCGCGGACACGTCCAATTTTTATCAATTTTTTTCCAAGGAGTTTTGTATGAAGAACCTGAAACCGGCGAAACTGTTCGCCCTCGCGTTCGTGTTCCTGTCTCTGACATTCAAGGGATGCGATATGACCCATATCCACGGACCTGATTCCCCATATCAGGGCGGAAGCGATGGCTTCTTTCTGACCGGACCGTCATTGCGACTGACGGGCCTTCCCGGCAACTTTCAGGCGCACAACATCTCGCTTGCCGCCGCCGCCAACGCCGTGTCCACGGTCGCCCGCCTTGACCCAGCCCGGCCCATTCTCGTTACAACGGATGAGTACTACAGCACGGCCTATGTCCCGCTGGTCAACAACGACGGATCGGCCTTCACCGAAAACGGGCGGCTGTTTGTCCTTCTGACAATTGACGTGGACGCTGTTACCCGCATTGTCATTCAAAGAAGCGATGACATACTGGTGCCGTTCCACTCAGGCCGCGGAGAGCTTGATGTAAGCGACCTTCCGCCCCCGCGCGGTGGTCAGGATATGGGCGGCTTTCTTGCCATCACCAATCTGCCTGCGCACATCCAGATGCATAATATCGGCAATATCGCAGTGTGGAATCAAGCGGGCGCTATCGGCAGGATCAGGGACTACGGCGATGTCAGGATTGACGTGTGGGGAGACTACGCCACGGTGTACATTCCGCTTACCTACGCCGCCTCCCCAAACGAGGCGTTCACGCAGACCGGTATGTTCTACGTCAGCTTCGATCTTAACATTGACGCTGTAACACGTATCTCCGTGCAAAGAAGCGACAGAGTGCTGGTGCGGTTTCTGGATGGGCGCGGCGAGCTTAACGTCAACGACATACCGCCCCCACAAGACAGCCCGGATACGCGCACGTTCCTTGCCATCACTAACCTGCCCACGCATATCCAAAATCCCAATATTACCAATGTCGAGGTTTGGAATCAGGCGGGTGTTGTCGGCAGGTTCGGGAACGACGGGCAGGTAAGGATTAATGTATGGGGGGACTTCGCCTCGCTGTACGTTCCGCTTACCTACGCCGCCTCGAACGCGATCTTCTCCCAGACCGGTATGTTCTACGTCAGTTTCGATCTTAACATTGACGCGGTAACACGTATCTCCGTTCAAAGGAGCGACGGGGTGCTGGTGCGTTTCTTTGACGGGAACGCGACACTGGATATTTTATCGCTGCCAGTTACGGCAGACCCGGTTATCCCGCGCCTTACCATCACGGGGCTGCCGCTTAACACCGAAACGCACCACTTTTCCAACATCTTCCTCTATAACCGTGAAGGCAAAGTCGCGCGGGCGGACAACAGCGGCATTACCGTAGAGCGGGGAGTAACGGACGTTACGGCGGAAATACCGCTTGCGCGCGTAAACGGCGGCGACCGCTTCCGCGACACGGGCCAGTTTGTTGTTACCTTTACCGTTACTGTGGACTTGTTTGTCCAAATAACAAGAACATACGAAGACGGTTTCGCTGTCGATTTCACAGGCGGCTTCGGGCTTGTCGCGCTGGCCTCCAACCTCGGCTATTTTTCAGGCGGGCTTGTAAACCCCTACGATATTTACGCGCCGGTTATCAGGGCGGGAACCCGCCTAGAAATAAACCGTTCTTTCGTGCAGACGTGGCTTGATACCCCGGCAAGGAGGGCTCCATCCATCCAGCGTACCTCACTGGCTTTCGTGTACGCCGTAATGATGCCCTGGGGTGTCGATTTTGAGTACTGCGCTGTCGCGCCCATCTTCGACCCGGCAAGGAACGGCTACTACTCGGGCGACAGAAGGGCGCTATTCAGGTTTATTTATCTTATGGAAACTCCCGCCAGCCGCTATGTCGCTAAAACCTTCATCTCAGACTCATGGCCTGATTTGTTCTACCACACTCTTGCGGCGGCTACCACGCAGGCCCTCGCTTCAAACCGCTCTACCGCGGGACTGACGCGGGCGCAGTATTTCTCCGGCTTCGGCAACCCATTCGCCACGGAAAGAAGGCTTGCCCCCGGCGCGTATATTTTTGTGTTGCGTGGAGCGGGAGGAGGCGCAGGAGGAGACGGGGGAGGTATTACCCCACTCCAAGGTATTGTCAGCGGAGGCGGAGACGGCGGCTTTGTAGCCGAACTGGTCATTATTCCAAACTACGCTACATTCACCTTTTTCGCGGGGCAGGGCGGCAACAGCGCGGTAACCTTCGCGCCTCTCCATAATTCACAAGGTGGCTTGACCATGCGCCGGCCAGGCGGAGCGGGGGGAGGAGGAGGCTCAGGAAGCTCCGTACACATACTGCCATCGTTGTCTTTTCCGCACGGTTACTTCCTGTGTGCGGGCGGCGGCGGCGGCGCCGGGGGGACAGCATTCCATCTTTATTCTAATCACGGGGGCTCGGGCACGGGCCAATTGGCCACTAGCGGAGGCGGCGGAGGAGGAGCCGGAGGGGCAGGCGGGCCTGGCGGAGGTGGTGGTAGCGGAGGAGGAGGGACCATGGTTCTCAATGCGGGCCAAGGCTGGAGGATAAATTTTCCTGGTGGAACAGGCGGCGGCAGGAACGGAGGAGCCGGGGGGCCGGAAGTGAGAATACATGTATCGGGCTATATAGATGGCGTCAATGGCGGCAACGGGGCCGCTTTTCCCAGGTATGGTGAAATGTTCGGCGGCGGCGGAAACGGGGGAGAACATTTCTCTCTTCAAAACAGTTGGTTTTCTCAGGTAGGCAGGGGCGGCAGGGGTGGAAATGCCGCCAATATCTCCTCTCATTCCGTTTCAGCTTGGAGGACTAACGGAGCCGGCGGTGTTGGCGGCCACGGAGGCACTCCTTCACATACCGGCGAGATATTATCTCCTGGCTCGCCGGGAGGCACTGGCGGCAATAACCGCAACGCGACACGCGCGGGAGGCGGCGCAGGCAGTAACAACGCCGTGAGGGGCGGCGATGGTTCCATTGCTGTCTACAGGATCGCCGCCTTTTAGCGTATTGACGGCGGGCGGCAAGCATACTACACTGCTTGCTGGAGGAATAACCATGATAGATAGTGTTGTTTGGAAAAGAAGCAGTGTTAAGCCGTCTTTTGCCGCCCTCGCGGCGGCAATCGCATTCTTTTTTGCCTCTTGCGGCGGAACCGGCAGTCCGGCGGGCGGCACGCAGCCCCCGGTAACCCGGTGGAGCATTACCATTACAGACATTGGCGACGCTCTCCCCAGCTTGCTGCCGGGCTGGTATCTGCCCCCTCATATAGACGTTACAAATCCGTACGCTGCGCCACCCAGCGACCACGTTCTCCTTGCGCGGGCTGCGTTAGGCACAGGGATGGCTATGTTTGCCGGGGATGACCCCAACAGGAATACTTACGCCACTGTTTTTGACTGGAGTAATTTTACACATATACCTATAGTGATACCAGGCATCCCCAGCCGGCCCAGAGAAGATGGAAGCGTTACTATGGGGCTTTGGCGGAGGACCGGCGCCAATGGCCCTTACGCTGATTTTGAATTGGAGGCGGGCGGCGCTGTAGAGTTTTCGATATGGCTTGTTAGACGCAATTTTGGTTTTGATCTTCAAGGGCAGATATTGTGGAGGGATATGTCGTGGTTGGAATCGTATCACGCATACCACCGCGTCTACCTTGACCGCTACGACATCACCATATCGGCATTGGACATCACCTGGGCGCTTTCGCATTGAGTTATGGCGCGGAAAGGCGATCTCAGCGTAGAATTTAACCCGTCGGCCTTTAAGCACGGCGTTACGGAAGAGGACATTCGTTTTGCATTTGATAACAGGCTGTTTGATCATCCTCTCGCCGGTCATGAAGAAAAAAATCTGCTTATCGGGTTGGACAGGCGACTTAATCCTCTGGAAATATTGTATAATGAAATTGATGATTATACCGTGAACGTATTTCACGCAATGAAGTGCCGAAAGGCGTGGCGAAACCTCGCAAGTTTGGAGAAAAAGTTATGGCAAGAATGACTGATGAAGAAGCTGACGCGCTGGACGAGCTGTGGACGCGGACAACCCCGGAAATAGACACCGGTAAGCCCGGTTTTTTGACCCGCAGGGGTTTTACAATGGTTTCCCTGGACACGGTAACTGCGGCGTACTTGCAGGCCAAGGCCGCCGTAAGCCATCACAGCCCGTCGGAAATTATCGGCGAGCTTGTTAGAAAAGAACTGGCTGCCTCAAGTACCGCATTGGAGCAAAGCTTATAGGCAGCCCGCCCCACACAGGCGCGCCGCGTCAGCTTAACCTTTCAAGCCGCTTCCGGATTTCCGGGAACGGCTTTTTTTATCCCCATAGGGTAGATGCTTGAAGTTACCATCCCGGACAAAAACTCGTTCTACTCTCTTTACTCAGCCGGACTCTTGTCGCGCAAAACATATGTCAGGGAGATCAAGTCAACCGTTATCGAGTACGCGCGTAACTCGGTTATCGTTCTTTACTACACATACCCTACCCACAGGCACGCCTGCCTTGTCCGCGACGCCCCCTCGCCCCCGGCGAACATGGCGTTCCTGCCGGGGCTTTCAAAAAAAGTTTCACTCATCTTCAGCGTCCACGCTTCGCGCGTTGACAAACTCAAGCGGGCCATAGGCTTTCTGCACAGTAACTTCAACAACGCCTTTTCCCGCGATGACGGTTTTTATGTACGCCTTCACTTTATCCTCCGCCAGCGGGGGAAATTAAATTACACGGCCCTGCGGGAACTCGCGGGGCAGACAGGAGAACATTATGCTCATACTCTGTGAAAAGCCTTCGGTGGCGAAGGAGTTCGCCTTGGTCCTTGGCGCTGTGGCGAAAAAAGGCTATTACGAGGCGGACGGGACAGCCATCACCTACTGCGTGGGGCATCTCTTCGAGCCCCTCGACCCTGAAGGCTACGACCCCAAATTAAAAAAGTGGTCGATTGACGATCTGCCCATTATCCCGGCGGCGTTCCGGTACCAGATGATCGCTTCCACTAAGGATCAGGCGAAAGTAGTCATCGGGCTTTTAAGAAGCCACGCGCGGGATGAAGTTATCATCGCCACAGACGCGGGCAGGGAGGGAGAGCTCATCGCGCGTGTCGCCATCGCGCAGGCGGGCATCATGGACACGGTCCGCTACAGGCGCTTTTGGGTGTCCCAGGCGCTTACCCCCGCCATCATCTTCGCGGGCATCCGGGACTCAAAGCCGCTAGCCGAATATGACGCACTCGCGGCGCAAGGCTTCGCCCGGCAAAGGGCCGACTGGCTTGTGGGCATGAACCTTTCCCGCTTTATGAGTATCGGTAACCCGCCGCCAACTTTTTCGGTCGGGCGCGTGCAGACCGCCGTCCTTTCCTGTATCGCGGCGAGAAACAATGAAGTAAAGCGTTTCGTCCCCGTGCCGTACAAGGAGTTAGAGGCGTGTGTCAGTTCAGCGGACGGCGTTACGGTAAAGGCTTTCCTAGAAAACCCCCAAACCGGGAAAACCGCTTTTTTCAAAGAAGATGAGGCGCGCCTTCTCGCCGCTTTACAAGACTGTAAAGGCAAGGGCGTTGATTCCGTGGCAGTTGATTCAAAAGAGAAGCGGCAAAAGCCGGAAAAACTGCTTAACATTACGGCGCTTCAAAAGGCGGCGTTCAGGAAATTTGGCTATAGGCCCGAAGAAACGCTCGCCATCGCGCAGAGTCTGTACGAGACACGCAAATGCCTTTCCTACCCGCGCACTCCATCAAGGGTTATGGGCGATGGCAACGTGGAATTGTTCAGGGACACGTTTGAGCTTCTACGGGGCGGCTTTGAGCTTTCCAAGTTCTGCGACACGTCTCTTATTAGCGCGGACAACAAACATATCTTTAACTTAGCGGCCCTTGAAGATGGCCATCATGCGCTTATCCCGCTCGCCGCCCTTCCTCAGGGCGCGGACGAGAAAGAGCGCAACGTGTACAACATTGTTTTGAACTCGTTTTTCGCCGTGTGTATGCCTGATTTTATCTACAACAAAAAATCTCTCGCGTTCCACGTTGGCGACTGGGTTTTTGTTTCCGATATCCGGGAGGTCATTCAACGTGGCTGGAGGGAAGTGTTTCAGGATGATGATGATAAGAGCGATGAGGAACAGGAAGTTCCGGCCTTCGATGAGAAAAACTGCTTCCTCACGGCCCTTACAATTCTGGAAAAGAAAACCCGCGCGAAAAAGGAATTCGCCCTTGATACCCTTCTCGCCTTTATGGAACATCCGCGAGGGGAAGGCGAAGCAAAGCTCGCCGGGCTGGGGACTCCGGCGACAAGGGCGGAGATCATCAAAACGCTTTTCGCGCGGCAGTACGTTATCGAGGAAAAGAAAAAGCTCTACGCAACAGACCGGGGGCGCTTTCTGCTGGAGCGGCTTTCCAAAAACACCGAACTCTCCAAGATGGCGGACGCCGCGCGGACAACGGAATGGGAACAGCGGCTCGCCCAAGACCCGGCGGCGTTTGAAAAGGAAATAGAGGAGTATGTCGCGCGGTGCGTCAGGGTTGACCCTCAAAGCGAACGCTCAGTCTTTCAGGAAAAGCCATTGGGCTGTTGCCCGTTGTGTAAAAGGCAGGTGTTTGAGACAAAAACAGGCTACGGGTGTTCGGGCTACAAACAACAGCCAAAGTGCGATTTCGTTATCTGGAAAACTGTCGCAGGGGCTTGCGTAAGCCCCGTGGACGCCGCGCTGCTTCTTGTCGGCAAAAGACCAAAGTCAAGAAATGCAAAAACAAAGAGGGAAAGCCATTCGAGGCGGTGTTCGCCCTTCAGGGCGGGAAAGTCGCGTTTATATTCAAGTAGAAGGGCCTGAGTAAGGTATGTGCCGCTACGCCTTTCCAACAACTTTTCCACACCGCGTCGCGGCATGGAAAAGTTGTTGAAAAGCCTATAACAGAGCGCCCGCCCGCGCCAAGTTTATTCTTGGCTTGGCCGGTGTGTTGATTCGATTGAGGGAGGATTATTTTGGCGAACAGAGAAGAACCGGGTTATTACGCGGTCATTCCGGCTACGGTGCGGTATGACAAGTCCCTAAGCCCCAACGCGAAGCTCCTTTACGGGGAAATTACGGCTTTGTGCAAAAAGGAAGGCTACTGCTGGGCCAGCAACAGCTACTTTGCCAATTTATACGGGGTAGACAGAAGCTCAATAACCCACTGGATTAAAAGGCTGGCCGACGCGGGTTATGTCAGGGTTGAATTAGTGTACGCGGAAGGCAAGACTAATGTCCAAACCCGCAAGCTCTATCCCATTATGGACAGCAATGGTGGTGAAATAATTCACCAGAGTGGTGAGGTAATTCATCAAGGTGATGAAATAATTCATCAGGGTGATGAAAAAAATCATCAGGGGGTGGTGAAAAATCTCAAGGGGGGTGGTGAAAAAACTCCTAGGATATTATTACAAGCTAATAATAAAAAAGCTGCTGCTGCTAAGAAGAAGCCGCCCGAAATCGAAAAACCGCCGCCAGAAACAACAGCAGCGGAAAATTCAGGGGAAAACGTCTGCGAGAAAGAACGCCCGCCGCAGGTTTCCGGGGATGATGTCGAAAACTTAAAGCGGCGTTTTCAACAGCTTGATACGTCGCTGCTCTTTGACAGGGGCTTTTATCCGAAAGCCCTTAATTTTTTGACTTCTCACGGCCTCGGCCTTGATTACGTTTCATGGTTTTACAGCCTTTGCCGTAAAAAAAATCCCAGAAGCCTTGTTAATTATTATTACAAGGCGTTTCTCGAAGACCGCTATGTCGAATTGTTCAGGGAGGAATCAAAGCCGCCGCCGGTTCCCGGTGTGGTCATGATTGTTTGCCCGGTTTGTTCCGCAGAGCATGACACGAAAGACCCGGCCTGCCCCGATTGCGGCCTTGGAAAAGACAGTGTAAGCGATAGCCGGGAAATATCGCGCCAAAAGAAATTACGGGCTATGAGCCCTGAAACCAGAAGGGCTTACGAATCTGAATGGAACGCTATTATCAATGACAGAGGCAAGGACGCTGATTTCAGGGAAACAAGCCAGAGAATAAAGGCCCTGAATGGCAAATACGGGCTTGAGCCCGAAGGAGGTAAATAATGCCTAACAGGGTGTTGACACTTGGAAGTCTGTTTGACGGTATCGCGGGCTTTCCGTTAGCCGCTACCAGACATGGTATAAAACCTGTATGGGCCAGCGAGATTGAGGCTGTCCCGATAAGCGTAACAAAACGCCACTTCCCGGATATGGCGCGTTATGGAGATGTCACCAAAATCAACGGGGCCGAAATTGAACCGGTGGACATCATCTCTTTTGGCAGCCCTTGTCAGGATTTGTCAATTGCCGGAACCCGTGCCGGATTAGAGGGAGAGCGGTCAAGCCTGTTTTTACAGGCAGTCAGAATCATCAAGGAGATGCGAAATGCGACAGCCAGACCTAGATTTGCGGTTTGGGAAAATGTACCCGGAGCCTTTAGCTCAAACGGGGGCGAGGACTTCCGAACCATCATTGAAGAGCTTGCCCGGATTGCCAAAGCGGACGCTTCAATTCCTAGACCTCCGGCAAGGGGCGCTAACACGGAATCTGTTTGGGACTCCGCTGGGGCCGTCATGGGAGATGGCTGGTCGATTGCGTGGCGAACGCTTGACGCTAAATACTTCGGAGTTCCCCAACGCCGCCGTAGAATCTTCCTTGTCGCTGATTTTGGAGGAACGAGTGCCGCGGAAATACTTTTTGAGCCAGAGGGCGAAAGACGGGATTTTAAGGCGGGCGGAAAGACGCGGGAAAGAACTGCCGCCGCAGTTGCGGAAGGCTTTGGAGAAACAGGCAGAGGATATTGGCAAAATGGGATTCAATGTTTAAGAGCAAAAGGCGACAGGCCTAGCTATCCTAGCAATGTGGTTCTATTGAACGACCAGGGAGGGAGCAACACGATAGAGCGTTCTGATAACGCAGGGGCTGGCGGCACGGGCGTGAATGAGGAATTGAGCTACACACTTAGCGCGACAGACCGCTATGCCGTGGCCTACGATTGCAGGAATAGCGTAGTTAATGGCGATGTATCGGGAACCTTGCAGTCTAAGGAAAACGGCGAGTATAGCCTTAATTATATTAATCCTGTGGTTACCTTCCAATACCAGCGGTCGGACAAATACAAGAAAGAGGACGTAAGCAATACGCTTGCAAAGAGGGATTATAAATCGGCAACCAATTTGGTTGTCGAGAATTATGCCGTCCACAGGATCACGCCGACCGAGTGTGAGCGATTGCAAGGCTTCCCTGATGACTGGACTGCGTATGGGCATGACGGCAAGCCAATTTCTGACAGCGCGAGGTATAGGGCTTTAGGAAACAGCGTTGCCGTTCCGTGCGTGGAATTTATTATGGCGGGGCTAAGAGCTTTGGGCGAAGAAAAGAAATGAGAAAATTATGCCTAACTTCAACTTTGCCTTTGATACATGGTGTTCGAACTGCTTCTGGAAAGGAAAATGTAAATTGCCGTGCAGAATAATAGCGAAGTTTTTTTGTTGCCCCAAATGGAGACCAGATCGCAAAAAACGCGCCTATTTCGCTCGCAAGGAGAAGAGAAAATGAAAAAAGTGTATTACAGAGTGTTCGAGAGACGAGGCTGTATATGAATTCATTTTCACCGCTTAGGTATCCTGGGGGAAAGACGAAAATCATGGATTTAATGAAACGTCTTGTTTCCTGCAATTTCAAAGGCAACAAACCTGCTTTTGTAGAGCCATATGCCGGCGGAGCGGGGATAGCCCTTGGGCTGTTACTGGATGATTATGTTTCTGAAATTCATATAAATGATCTTGACAAGGCCATTTATTGGTTTTGGAGATGTGTGATAGATCATTCAAAAGAATTTATCAAAAAAATCCGTAAAATTGATGTTACACTAGAAGAGTGGTACCGCCAAAAAGAGATTTACGGTAGAAGCAAAGAAGGATTTGATTTGGGCTTTGCCGCCTTCTTTTTGAACCGGTGCAACCATTCTGGAATAATAGCGGGCGGCTGCATCGGAGGGCTGGCACAAGGCGGTAAATACAAAATCGACTGTCGCTTTAACAAGGACAGCCTAATTGAGCGGATAAAGCGCGTATCTGCCGTCAGAGAAAAAATAAGCCTTTACAATGAAGACGCCGCAAAACTCTTGACTGATAATCAGGAAAAATTTAAGGACTGCCTTTTATACCTTGACCCGCCTTACTTTGAGGCGGGGCGCAAATTGTACCGGAACCATTACAACACTTTTGACCATGAAAATATTTCAAAAATTATGCGAAAATTCAGCGGCTGTTGGATAATTAGCTATGATAACAACCCCTTTATTGTCAATTTGTATAAAGACTTCGCCCATCCTCATTATTTTGGCCTCGCTTATTCCGCTAATTCCATTAAAGAGGGTAAAGAGGTAATGCTCTTTTCAAAACAGATAAAACATACCCCCGATAAATTAATGTTTACCATAGCGGCATCATCAATTTCAGCCGATAAACAAAATAGCGCCGACAGGCGCGAAGGAGTAATTGTAATGGGGAAAATTGACCAAACGATTTCTAATCTACAAAAATTGTACGCGAAAAGAAACTCGTTAGACAAACAGATCGCCGACGCTGAAAAGAAGCTCATCGCGGAGGCGAAGTCCAGCGCTTCCGGGCCAGCGCCCAAACCGAAAAAAACGGCGGTGAAAAAGCCAGCCGCCAAAAAGCCCTCCAAGCCGCTACTGAAAAAATAGAACGCGAGAAGAACAGTATAGCGGGAAAAAGGATAGTTCGTTTGGACTATCCTTTTTTTTTGATTTCCACTATGATGTGAATGAATGAAGAAAACCATTATCGGCACTGTTCTGCTGGTGATTCTGGCCACGCAGATGTTTTCCCAGCAAACCCAATCCGGGTTAACTCAGGCAACTGTCCTGCGCGTTATTGACGGAGACACAATAGAACTCGCGGGCGGCGAGCGCGTAAGATTTATAGGAATAGACGCCCCTGAAACCGGCGAGCCCGGCGCGGATGAGGCGACCCGCTTTGTAAGGGAACTCGTACAGGGGCGAACCGTGTGGCTCGAAGCGGACGGAGCCGACCGGGACAGGTTCGGCAGATTACGCCGCTATGTGTGGATACAACAGCCTACAAATACACAAGACCCTGATCAAATACGCCGGTACCAGTTAAACGCCCTGCTGCTCCAGCACGGCCTTGCCACTGTCATGATAATTGGCAGCGTAAGAAACGAGGCGTTGTTCAGGCAACTGGCGTCCGCGCGAGCATTCAGCCCCGCGGCCCCACAGCAAGCCACCTTCATAGGAAACAGAAACTCGCTTGTTTTCCACACCCCGATATGCGCGTCATTACCGGCCCCGCGTAACCGGATATATTTCGAAACCCGCCATGACGCCATACGGTCCGGATACAGGCCCTGCCAGAGATGCGGACCGTAGTAGTCCGGGGAATCAGCCTTCTTTCTCGAACAGCATGGTATCAAGAATTCTAAACACATCCCGCGCTTTTTTAGCGAGCTGTTGTTGTCCCCGCTTGTCCCGGTGGTTATACAGTTTCGCCACATCGCTGGATACCTTATGCCCCATAAAAACCTCCTCAATATCTTCCCCAAGTCCCCCCGCGCTCATCAACGTTTTCCAAGCGTGCCTCCCTGAGTAAAATGTGATTTTTTGCTCTTTGAGGTACTCGCTACTGAAGCCCATCATCCGCCCAAGATCCAACGCCGCTTTGGCAAATTTCTCCTTGGAGGTTTTGCCGAATACGGGAACCTTGCTGTCCGTGCCTTGCGCGTACTCCATAATATGGCGGTATACGCCATCGTGCAGGGGGACATGGCGGATGCCGTTTTCCGTCTTGCTGTCTTTCAAGTCAATAAAGAGACTGCCGGACGTACTTATTATGTCGTCTTTGCTAAATCTCCTTATCTCGCTATTTCTCATGCCGGTTGAATAAATAATCAGGTTCAGCAGAAACAGTTCCTGATTTTCCCACTCCTTGTCAAACACGCCTTTCAATTGTTCCATATCGTAACACCCCCTCGTCAGCGTTCCCCCCGATTCCGGCACTGGAGGCAGGCTCAGGTATGGATTAGTTTTCATAAGCCCCTTGCGGGCAAGGTAGCGCAAGGGCTTTCCGATAGCGGCCATCTCGACATTTACGCTTTTGGGTTTCATCTTTGACAAAAGCAAGTCCTGAAAATCGTCCAGGAGAGCGACATCAATCTGCTTGTACTCGCTGATTTTTCTTTCCAAAAGGAAGGGCACAAACTTGTTCTTTACGATTGAACCGTACCGCTTCCGCCGCTCCTCTGTTATCTCATATCTCTGGCTCTCGCTTTGGAACACCGGATTATTAGTATCATAAAACCTTTCAAAGAAGCGTACCACCTCGCCCCCAGTTTTTCCAAGATACCCCGATATAAGCCGTTCCCTGTTCGCCACAGCGTATTCACGGGCTTTCTCGTAATCATTCGTGCGCGTACACCATCTGGACGGCAACATTTTTTTTGTTTCCTTGTGCCAGTAGCGTACATAATAGACAAAGCCGAGTTTTTTATTTTTTACCTTTACAAGATTATAGCCTTTAGCGGTAGCGGTACTGCAGAGACAGGGAGATGGCGGGGGGTCAGGGCGCGCGGCCGGTACGGCGGCTGTATAGTTCGCGTCAACAAGCCGCAACGCCTTCAGTATCGCCGGATGTTCTTTTTCTACAACAGCCCTGAGATACAAAATACGCTGCTGCTCTGCCTGGACTGTCGACAACGCGGTTTGTAAGGTCACGCGGCCCTTCCTTCCAGTTCCCTGAAATGCTTGAGTATTTCGTCAAAGCGGAAATATATCCGGTTTCCCAGCGGCAGAGACGGAAGCTCTCCTGTTTCTGCCAATTTGATTACAGTTTTTTCGCTGATGTTAAGCACCACAGACAGTTCCTGTTCTGTCATAAGGGTGAATATTGTTTTCATGGCTCCTCTCCATAATTGGTATATCCCCTCCCGTTAGCTTAAAGTCCCGCGTTATTTTTGTTCATCCTCCTTTATTCGCTCCTTCACAATTTTAAGTACCGAAGAAAGAAATCTGGACAGTTTCGCCGCGCTGTAGCCCGCGGTCAACGCTTCCAGCCGCCGCGTGAATACTTTTCTTTCCAGCTTGGCCGTTTTGCCCTCTGATTCCCTGGGAACCCAAATCCGCATTTGTTTGTATCCTGCCGCGTACATCCTGTCGCGGTGTTCTTTTTGATACTCTTTGTTTGTCATTGTCATTGGTAATCCTCCTGACAGGTATATAATACAGCTCTTACTAGTAAGTGTCAAGAGGAAATTTTCATTTTTTTTTGGGTCAGTTGATGGGTCAGTGAAAAAATTTGCACAATTTGATGAATTTTTCACGAATTTCCGCGAAAACCGCTTGACAAACAACATTTGCTACTATATTATGATTTTCGGGTGGATGTTATCGGGGGCTGGTGAACCGTACCGATGCTGGTAGCGCCGTTAGGAATGGTAACGCTGGTTAGTTGGTTGTTCGCAAATGCCGCCCAGCCGATGCTGGTAACGCTGTCGGGGATGACAACACTGGTCAGTTGGTTGTTCGCAAATGCATCAGGGCCAATGGAGGTA
>WQUW01000044.1 GCA_009781915.1 Treponema sp.
AATTGCACCATTCAATAATGAAAAACTACCATGTTTTACGGCAATTGTCAACAAAATTCGTAAAATTCTTCCAAAAATTCCCCAAAACGGGCACTGTCAAAAAGTATAGGTTTTGACAGTTGCGTTGAGACTGTTCCAAAATGTCAGATTTTGGAACAGCTGCCTTAGACTTAGCGGAGAAAACGGCTTATAGCCGCTTTCTCCCAAAGCCTGTTCCGAACCTAACCGAGGTTCGGAACGGACTCAGTGGCATTTGCGGGCGTATGCCTGTGAACATATTTTTGTGGAGGTATCTAGATGAGAAATTTGTTGAAACCAGCAAAGCTTTCGCTGTTGTTGGTTGTATTACTGGCTGGGGCATTGGCTTTTACCGGGTGCCCCGGAAACGGAAACGGCGGCGGCGGTGGCGGTGCTGATGTTTTTACAGCGACTGTGCCTGGCTTTACTCCCTGGCCGGCTTATCCTTCACCGCAAGGCAGTATAACTGCCAGGGTTACGCTTTCTGCGGATCGGGAAACTATTGTAGCGATAAGCGTCACTAGCACTGAAAACGAGCCCTTTAGATCGGCTACCAATCCTCGCATTCCCGATGCCATCGTTGAGCACCAGTCGATTAATATCGATAGGGTAAGCGGTGCGACAGCTACCAGTAATGCGATTATTCAAGCGGTGAGTACTGCCCTTATGCAGGCTGGCCCCGAGGTTCTTGCCAACTTTAGCGCCGCTCCAGTAATCGCGGCAAACGATCCCAGTACAATCACAGTCGATGTTTTGGTTGTAGGATCGGGAGTTGCCGGCCTTGCTGCGGCTATCGAGGCGGCTTACCTGGGCGCAGATGTCCTTGTTATCGAAAAGCTTGGCTTTTTGGGCGGGGTTACGGCTACCAGCGGCGGCATGATCCACGGAGCCAATAGCGTAGTAATGCGGCAGAGGACTGGCAGTATTTTTCAGGGCGACACTGCCGATACATTTGCGGAAGAATTGATAGACTTATCTTTGGATCTGCCTGTGACAAATACTGTTAGAGAACCCCTGCTCAGGGCCATTGCTGACTTGTCGACTGACACTATCGATTGGCTCATCACTATGGGCATCCAGTTCCCGGCTGGTACAAACGAATTAGGTTTAACTGGCAATCCGAGCCGCGCTTGGAGAGGCACTCCCTTTGCCCGCGCGCTTACTCCTACGGGCAGTGGCCGTGAGATGATGGCGCGCATGATAGCATACGCCGGGGCGCAGGGTGTGGAATTCATGATTGATACGCGGGCGGTAACCCTTAGAGGAGGCGCGAGCGGTGTAACTGGCGTGAACGCAGTCGACATAACTGGCGCGGCGGTTACCATCAACGCCGGAAGCGTCATTTTGGCTACCGGGGGCTTCCACAACAATGATGTCCTGTTGAGGGCGCACCACCCCAACGCTTCGGACTTGGGCGCTGACCATATTCGCAGATGGAATTTGCCTGGCGCTGAAGGCCAGGGGCTGACTATGGCCGAAACGATAGGCGCCGGCATACTTGATCTGCCGACACCCATCGCTGGGCTTACCGGCAATCCTGCCTGGGGCATTTGGGTTACTCCGGAAGGCGATCGCTTTTTTGACGAGAGCTGGCAATATGGCATAGCGTCCGCCGCTGAACTTGGCAGGCTTGGCTTCTATTATCACTGGACTATCATGAACGATGCGGATAGGCCTGCCGGTCTTGTCGCTGGCGCAAACGTGTTTACAGGCACTGACCTGGCAGATCTGGTTGATAATATGCCAGCGGCATACGGCGCAGAATTCCTTGCCAATTTGCAAGCAGCGATTGATGCCTATAACGACGCGTTGGAAGCCGGAGACCCTGTTCCGTTCGCATCGCCTCTCGGCATCGACGGAGTTTTTGCGCCTGGCGCTGCCACACCTGCCAGGCCCCGCCATGTGGCCATCGATGACGCAGGCGTGTTATGGGCTCAAAGATCCGGCGTGTTCGGTGATATTTGGGGTACAAACAGCGGCCTTAGCATCAACCAAAGCGGTCAGGTTCTCACTGGCGGCGGCGGCGTAATACCGGGGCTTTTCGCCGCGGGCGAAGTTGTCGGCTGGATACTGCCGGTTCAATACGGCGGAAGCGGTATGGCTATCACTATCTGGACTAACCAGGCGAGGATAACCGGCAGGGCAGCGGCCCAATAAGCGCGGAAAACCGGCTAAAGAAAAGATTGCCTGCCCGTAACACGATTGCGTTATGGGCAGGTTTTAATTCTAAACACAAGGAAATAAGCGATGAAAAAGATACATACGGTTATGACAGTTGCCGCGCTTGCGTTTGCGTGCTTGATGTTTGCGTCTTGCCCTGTTGAACTTCGCTTTGAGCAGCCAATCCCCAGAGGAGAGCCCTGGGGGGATCCGCCGTTTAACGGGCCGCCCAGGGTAGGTACAGCGCAAGGTTATCGGAGTCCGGTGCTGGTAAGGCTTTATTTGACGGAGGGGATTATTGTGGATGCGTATGTTGACCCTTCCGGGGAAAGCCCGACTTACTGGGAATTATTTCCGGTGGTAGCCAGGCACCGCATTATTGCAAATAACGGCATGAACTTCACTCTTGATGGTTTAGGTGGCGCGACAACCGCCAGAGCGATTATACAGGCAGGCAGAAATGCCCTGCTGACAATTCCCGGCGTCACTGAAGACGATTTGTGATTTTCTATTCTCAGCAGATGACGCATGCAACTCAATTCAATTTTTAAGGAGGAATAAAGCACATGAAAAAAGCGATTATCGCTTCTTTGCTCGTCAGCGTTTTGGCGGGCGGCGCGTTTGCCCAGGTTACATTCAGCGGGAGCGTGTACGCCGGTATTCAGCTTCAAAATCCCGAAGACGAGGATGAAACTGTTACTACCACTCATAGAGACGGCTATCCGCCCCGCTTCGATTTTGCCGCTACAGTTACGCGGGAAAACTACGGGGCCAGACTGGATACCAGATCACAGTTTGTGGAGGGAGAAGGCGAGTTTGCCATACGCGGGATTCATGGATGGGTCAATTTTGACGGCTTGGCGTCTTCGAATGACTCGCTGCGCCTTTCAATTGGCCGCTTTGCCGATGGAGTATGGGTCGCCAACATACATTCCTCCCTTCCCGAGTTTCAGTTGGATAATGATATGACTGGCTTTCGTCTTGACTACAGTACGCCTATAGACGGCCTTAGCGTGGGCGCGGCTTTCAGGGCCACGGGTCATTATCTTGAAAGGTTTGCCAAAAACGCAATTTTCGGCATTACCTATATTCACCCTATGTTTAACGCGGTGTTCGCCTATGATTTGAGCGCGAATGTCAACGCCCTTTTCGGCTTTAATTTTACCGGCATTCCCGACCTGACGGCGAGCCTTCAGCTCAGGGCCAACAGGATTGCGTCTTGGGATGATCCCCCCATTGCTTACCCCGGTTCGCTTGAAATGTACCAACTGTTAGGATACAGAATCGCCCGGCCTCTTTTCGTGTACTTGATTGCCGGTCAAACATTTTCGGGCGTGTCGGGGTCTGATGTAGGAATGGAGTTCACCCCCGGCATTGAGTATAGGTTCCTTCCCAACTTACTCGGTTCTTTCAGTATAACAGTAGAGTCCCCGGATTATTTCAACACAACAAACCTAATGTTGCGGCCCTCTATCGAATACACGCTCCGGGGTCCCGCGATGCTGTACGCTGAATACGAGCTACGGCTGGACAACATGGACAGGGCCACGCACACCTTCGGCTTTGGCATAACCATCCGGGCGTTCTAGGCAGGGCGTACCCGAAACGTGTCTGTACTGTGCCTGCTATGAACGGAACCTGCTTCAAGACAAACCTGCGAGCGGCGCTTACCTCCCGCGGCCTTACGGTCAGGGAGTTAAGCGTGATAACAGGCATCGCCAAAGGCACGCTGGACTGCTACCTTGGCGCGCGGGCCTCGATGCCCCCTGCGGACATCGCCGCGAAGATAGCCGCCGCGTTAGGTGTAACGGTTGAATACCTTGTAAGCGGGCATGAAGCGCAGGCGCGGGAAAGCGAAGGGCGGGAGAATGCCATCGGTGCGATATTTCGGCTGTTGGTCGAGCTTGATGAACGGGATGTGGAAACAGTGCTTGCCGTTACAAAACAACTGGAAGCCCGTGGGGAGGGGAAATAACGGGGGCTTGGCGGCGCTTGCCGGGGCGTTATTTCTGGTTTTCCCGTGTAAAGCCTGCGGAAAATTTCTCCAGAAGGGCGTCTACCTGCTGTTTTGAGTTAAGGCCAAAGCGTTCAAGCACGGCTCCTTCAACCTGATCAAAGGTAATCTCTCCGTCTTCAAGCAGGCAGAACGTGTTGGCCAAGTACACCGTGTCCACCAAAGACTGGTACTCTTTGGGAGCCGACTCAGCGTTGTGGTGATAGCGGATACAGGCGACAAAGGCCTCCGGGAAATTCCACTTTTCGGCGACAAGAGCGCCGATTTCCGCGTGGTTCGTGCCGGCGGCAAAATCCTCGAAGGTTGAAGCGGGCATCCCCCTCGCGGCGCAAAAGCCCTGTATCCTTCCCAGCAGTTCCGGGTGAACCGAGGAAAAAATGATCTTCCCCATGTCGTGAAGCATACCACCCACATAAACATCGTCCAAAAGGTTGCGGTCTTTGTGGAAATTCTTTACCAGATTAAAGGCGTAAAAAGCGGTCTTGTAGCTGTGCTCCCACAGGATTTTCTTATTTTTTGTGTCGTCCCCCAAAACCTTCTGCGTGCCGTAGGAATACAAAAGGTTTTTAATGCCCCGGATTCCCACCATTTTTACGGCATCGGAAATGCTGTCTACCTTTTTGGCAAGCATATACTGGGCGGAGTTGACGATTTTAAGAATGTCCGCCGTAAGGGCCGGGTCCATAGATATTTGCCTGGCGATGTCGGCCATTTCGGACTTTGGGTTATTTATAAGCCGCTGCACCAGAAGAATATTTTCGGGAAACTGCGGCAGGGAACTGATGTTGTCGGCAATAGCGGAAGAGAGGTCGGAAATGTTATCTACCCGTGTTTTGTCCAGCGGCACGGTCAGGCGGGCGACTGTTTCCTTATCTGTTCCTACGATCTCAAAGCAGTCTTCATCAAGGCCGATTTTTTTAAGCATCAGAATCAGGATGACAAGGCCCAGACCAGCCCCCTCGGAATCGTCCATTACTTCAGCCAGCGCTTCTTCCATTGAATTGAATTTTCTGGCGCGGGCCAACTTGTCGTGAATGCGGATAAGTTCCGTTTTTGTTATCGCCGTGTTATTGCGCACCTCGATGTAGATGATATTGTTTTTCATCTGCAGCACGACTTTAATGTAAAGCCC
This sequence comes from Treponema sp., assembly GCA_009781915.1. Classification (GTDB taxonomy): domain Bacteria; phylum Spirochaetota; class Spirochaetia; order Treponematales; family Breznakiellaceae; genus WRKT01. The sequence continues at coordinate 5,325 of WQUW01000044.1, forward strand.
CTTCTCTTTCTGAAGCTGAAGGTAATAGGCGATATTTTCCAGAGTGGTTTTCTTAAAATTGGCCATTCCTTCCTTATAGTCGCTTGAGTTTGAGAGTTGCAGTCCATGCTGGGAAAAGTACACTCGCTTGGTATTGGCCTTTTTCGCGTTTACCGCCAGTTCCTTGACGCAGTACACGACATAATCTTTAAGCATTTCCCTGTCTAGCTGCTTAAGAAAGACGGTTATAACCTGCTCGATATACACTTCGATCTCGCGGGGAAGGGTAAAGGTGGTAATGGTCAGGGGAATTCCGGAAAACACCGCCTTTCTAATTTTTCCTTCATCGACAAGCAACTCACGATCCGCGGACATACAACCCTCCCTGCCCTGCTCTTTTATATTATTCTTTACAACCCCGCGGGGGATACAACCCCCGGGAATTACAGTTTACAGGCAATTCGCGTTTCAGACAAGGGCCGCCCCCCCCGCCGCGCGTGAGCATTTCCGCATAAAGTCCCGGTAGGGGAGGATATACGGTTTAAGAAGCCATTTTGCATGGACTCTCCGCGTAGGAGACCGAGGCTCCGTAGCGGGTTCCCCGTGCGGGATTCTTAAACCGTATATCCTCCCATGCCGGAGCTTTTGGCGGAAATGCATGGCTCACGCGCGGCGGGGGCAGTAGCGTCTAAGCCCCCTTCTGTACTATAGTGTCAGTACGCAGATATGAGCACCTTGTCCTTTCCCGCGCTTAGGGAGAAAATCGCCCAGTCTCCCGCCGTACGCCAAATCCTCGCGTCCCTTGACGGCGCGGACAACTCCTCCGGCGGGAATTTCCCCTTGGAAATAGACGCCGCCGAGGGCGCTTTTCCGGGGATACTCGCCTCCCTTATGTACCGGGGCGCGGCGACCATAGCCGTTGTCCCCACCGATACCGAAGCCGCCACGCTCGCCCGCGACATGGAAACCGCCGGAATCCCCGTCGGCATTCTCCCGTGGTGGGGCGGTATGCCGTACCGGGATATGCCCCCGCTCTCGGCCGTGTTCGGGGAACGGATGGGAGTTCTCTCCGGCCTTGCCGCGGGGCAGAGCGGCGTCGTGATACTCCCCCAGCGGGCGTTTCTAACCCCGCTGCCGCCGCCCGGCTACGTCCGCCAGCTCCTTGTTACCCTTGAACCCGGCGGAACCATCGACACCGCCAGCCTCGCCCAAACTCTGGCAATGTACGGCTATGTCCGGGTTCCAAGGGTGCAGGTTCGGGGCGAGTTTGCCCTGCGGGGCGAGGTTCTGGACATCCTCATGGACGAGCAGGCCGAAGCCTACCGCGTCCTTTTTGATTTTGACACGATTGAATCCATCCGGCGTTTTGATCCGCTGAACCAAAGCGGCCTTGAAAAGAAAAACAGGCTCGTCATACACCCCCTCAAGGAAGTCATTTGGACAGATGACCGCGTCGAGACTTTAAGCCGGAATCTGGAAGCGTTGCCGGAGTTTGCCACTGGCGGCAAAGCGATACTGGAAGAACTCATGGCGCGGAAAACCGTAAGCGGCGAGGAACTTCTTTTCCCTCTGGCCTTTGAAAAACCCGCTTCTATCGTGGATTACATCACAGATCACGCCGCAAACTCCTCCGCCGGGATCACGCTTTTTTTTGAAAAGGAACGGCTCGCCAACGCTCAGGAAATTTTTGAAAGGGAGTACCGCAGCCTTTATTCAAAGGCCCACAGAGCAAAGGAAGTGCCGTTGCCAGAGCGCGTACTCCTTAATTTCAAAGAGCTTTATAGCCGCATTCCACGGCGGGTTTCCTTTATGTCCATCAAGGGCGGCGGGGAAGAAGGGGCTCTGCGCCTAAACGCCGCCTGCGATCCCGCGCGGAGCTTTTTCGGCAACATGGATTACTTGAAAGAGGAATTCGCCGCCCTGAAAAAGCAGGGCTGGAGTTTAGCCGTAGCCGCCGAGTCGGATGTTCAGGCGCTGCGGATCGCCGAAATTTTTAAAGATGATGCTGTGTCTGTCGGGGCCTTGCCGTTGTCGTCGGGCTTTGCCCTGCCGGACATCAAGTTCATGCTCATTCAGGAGAACGAGATTTTTGGCCGCCGCCGCCGCCCGCCGAAGTCCCTGAAAACCGTGCGCAGCGCCGTCATTGACACCTTTGTGGAACTTAACCCCGGGGATTACGTTGTTCACGTTAATTACGGCATCGGGCTTTTCAAGGGCATAGAGCGCATAAAGGCGCTGGGGCACGAGCGGGATTACATAAAGGTCGAATATGCCGGGGAAGAAACCGTCTTTGTGCCGATTGAGCAGGTAAACCTTGTCCAGCGCTACATCGGCAACGAGGGTAGCCCGCCCCGGCTGGACACGCTGGGTTCCAAGAGCTGGGAAAACCGCAAGGGCCGGGTCAAAAAGTCCGTGGAGGAATTGGCCGACAAGCTCCTTGTCCTTTATTCAAGGCGAAGGCAGTCCCAAGGCTTCGCGTTTCCCAAAGACTCAGAGTGGCAAACCATGTTCGAGGCGGCGTTTCCCTTTGAGGAGACCGACGACCAGCTCCGCTGCGTTGACGAAATCAAGGCCGACATGGAAAGCCCTCATCCAATGGACAGGCTTGTGTGCGGGGACGTGGGGTTCGGGAAAACCGAGGTAGCGGTGCGGGCCTGCTTCAAGGCCATCATGGGCGGTAGGCAGGCGGCGTTTCTCGCGCCCACCACGATTTTGGCGGAACAGCACCACGAAAACTTCAAGGAGCGCTTTAACCAGTTTCCCATACGGCTTGCCATGCTTTCCCGCTTTGTGGATCGGGCAAACACCCGCAAGATTATCGAGCAGGTAAAGAATGGGGAAGTAGACCTGCTTATCGGCACGCACCGGATAATCCAGAAAGATGTGGTATTCAAAAATCTGGGCTTTATGGTTATTGACGAGGAACAGCGATTCGGGGTCAAGGACAAGGAGCGGCTTAAAGAGATGAAAACCAACATCGACTGCCTTACGCTTTCCGCTACGCCCATTCCCCGGACTCTGCACATGAGCCTTCTTAAAATCCGGGACATGAGCCTGTTGGCGAGTCCCCCCCAGAACCGCCACCCCATCGAAACAACAATCGAGGAGTACAACGATGACGCTATAGCCCGCGCGATACGGCTCGAGGCCGAGCGGGGAGGGCAGGTGTTTTTTCTTCACAACCGTATCGAAAGCCTTGGCGAGACCCGCGCGAAAGTCCAGCGTCTTGTGCCGGAGATGCTGGTGGAGACCGCCCACGGACAGATGAGCGGGCGGGACCTTGAAGACGTGATGCGCCGCTTTGTTCACGGGGGCTTTCATGTGCTTGTGTCAACAACAATTATCGAGAACGGCATTGACATTCCCAACGTGAACACCATCATTATCGACCGGGCGGATATGTACGGGGTTTCCCAGCTCTACCAGCTGCGGGGCAGGGTAGGCCGCAGCGACAGGGTTGCCCGCGCCTGCCTTTTTTATCCACAGGGCAAGGCGCTTACCGAAGTCGCCATGAAGCGCCTTCAGGTCATTTCGGATTTTACCGAGCTGGGTTCCGGTTTTAAGATCGCCATGAAGGACATGGAGATTCGCGGGGCCGGAAACCTTCTGGGCCGCGAGCAGTCCGGGGACATTTACTCCGTGGGCTTTGACCTGTACATCCGCCTTCTGGACGAGGCGGTTAAGCGGCTTGAAGACGAAAACTACGAGGCCGAAACCGAAACGCTCATGGAACTTGAGTATTCGGGCTTTATCCCCGATTCGTATATCGATTCCGCGCAGGAAAAAATGGAATTCTACAAAAAGATCGCGGGTGTGCGGGCCAGGGAAGAACTTGAAAGCCTTAACTCGGAACTTGCCGACCGCTTTGGTCAGCCGCCGGACGAGGCCGCCTCCCTGCTCGCTCTGGCGGAACTCCGCATCATCTGCCGGGAGCTTTCTGTCTCTTCGCTTAAAGAGCGGGGTGGGCTGGTGCGGACCGAGTTCAGCAAGGTCTCGAAGGTCAAGGTCGAGCGGCTGGTGCGGCTTATGAAGGAATCTTCCGGCAAGGTAAAGCTCGACCCAAAAGAACCCAATGTCATTATTTTCGCGGCGGGGAGTATCGGGCTTAAGGAAAAGAGCGAGTTTATCAGGGAGAGGCTTGCGGCGCTGGCGGGGTAGGGGAGCGGAGGCAGGGAGCGACACAGCGTTCCAAAATGCCCTGCATGTGGCTTATCGCCACGCCGAAGTTCGTCATGGGAACGCCCGCCCTCTTTGCCGCGTTGTCGCGGTACATCATTTCACGGCGGTTTAGCATACAGCCGCCGCAGTGGATAACCAAGTCGTACCCTCCAAGATCGTCCGGAAAGGCCGTGCCGGAAGTAAACTCGTAGGCGGGCTTTTTCCCGGTGTGTTTTTCTATCATCGCGGGAAGCTTAACGGTAGCAATGTCATCGCATTGCCTGTGGTGGGTGCAGGCTTCGGATATGAGTACCCTGCCGCCGTCTGTGATGGCGTCTATGGCACGGGCTCCGTGGATGGCGTTTTCCAAAACCCCCTTGTACCGTGCCATAAGTATCGAAAAGGACGTAAGGGCGATGTCGCGCGGCGTTTGCCCGGCGATTTTTCCGAATACTTGGCTGTCGGTAATTACCAGTTTTGGGGGAGGGTGAATCCTTTTCAGCGCTTGCCCGTACTCAGTGTCTTTTGTTACAACAGAAATCCCCCCGGCCTCCAGTATGTCCCGTATCGCCTGCTGCTGGGGCAGTATCAGCCGGCCTTTCGGCGCGGATTTGTCAACGGGAACAACAAGCACAACAACATCGTCCGCGTGTATTAAATCGCCGACCAGCCGCCCCGCTTCGTCCGCCTTTTCGCAGAGCCCGGCGATTCGCTCTTTTAGTTCGTGAATGTTTTTGCCCGTTTTGCAGCTAACATACAATTCCCCGGCCCCGGCTGCCCCGGCTTCGGCGGCAGTGGAGATGGTCGCGACCATATCGCTTTTATTGTACACGGTCAGGTACGGCACACGGGCTTCTTCAAAAAAAGCGATTAACTGCCTGTCCTCGCCGGAAAGCCCTTCCCGCGCGTCAACCACCAAAAGGGCGATGTCGGTTTTCCGCAGAACGTTTTTGGTTTTGCCCGTTCTAAGACTGCCCAATTCGCCTGAGTCGTCAATTCCGGCGGTATCGATCAGCAAAACCGGGCCGGCCGGCAAAAGCTCCATCGCTTTGTACACGGGGTCTGTTGTCGTACCCTTTACCGGCGAGACAACCGCTATGTTCTGGCCCGTAAGCGAGTTTAAAAGGCTCGATTTTCCGGCATTGCGCTTTCCGAAAATGCCTATGTGCAGGCGTTCTCCCTGCGGGGTCTGGTTTAGGGAACTCATCCGGGGCTTAGCCGTGCCGGGTTTTCGCCGCGCGCTGTCCCAGCCGGGTGGTGATAAAAACCACCGCAAGGGCCAAGGGCAAAATGAGCGCCTGCGTAGGATGGTTTTGCTGGTAAAAGGCCGGGAAGATTCTGATTACCACCGTTACAAGGCATCCGGCAAAGACGTATGCCCACAACAGCCGTAAAAACCGCACTGAGGCGGAGCGCCTTCGCTCGTTCTTCGTAAACGCGAGCGTTAGCCCCAAAGGAACCGCCGCCAGAAAAACGGGGTTCACGAAAAGGACGTTGATATTGTAAAAAGTGTAATCGTGGTTTGTGAAAAAGGTCAGAAAGAACAGCATACTGCCGGCGATCCCGAAAAAGAGCCCCGCCATGCTCTGAAAGCCGCCAAAGAGAACAGTAAACCACTTCCGTTTTCCGTAGAGCAGGTATAGTAGCACGAGCGCTCCCGAAAGAAGCAGGCTAAACAGCAATTGCCTTGGCCATTGAAGGCGGGGAACATCCAGCACAGCCGGACGGTCTGTGGCGCTAAACACAACCTGTACGGAACTTACCAAGGGCCGCTCGTTTCCATCCGGGTCGATATAGCGGAAGCCGTAGACCCTTTCGGCAAGCTCGGAGGGAAGGAACATTTCGTCCCAGACCGTAATTGGCCTGTCGATGCCTTGACCCATCCAGAAATTGAGAATCCAGTCGAAAAACGGGTTAAACCACGTGTGCCGCCTTACGTGCTGCCTAAGGGTAAACCGTCCGGGGGCCTCGCCGTACCGGGCCTTGAACTGCCCGCCCAAAGCCATATCAATGACATCGCGGATTCGGGTGGAGCAGTTGTCCCAGAAGTGGTGGTACTCGTACACCGAGTTTTCGGGCAGTACGTTATTTTCGGCGAACAGTACGATTGCCTCTTTTTTTTCCGCCGGCAGATCAAGGGTAAACAGGATTATGTCCCGGTTGGTAAGGACGTATATGTGGTAATTTAACGAGGCTGGCGACACTTCGGTGCGAAAAAAGAGCCTGCCCATAGCGAAATCCCGGAAGAAATTTTCACTGTCAAACGAAAAAACGCCCCAGTCGTAAAACAGGGCCTGTCCCGTGCCTCTGTCCTCCACCACAAGCCCGATATGCCCCCACCAGAAATGAAGCTCGTCCCCCGGCCCGATAAGCGCAAGCCTTACGGTCAGGTCGTCCCCCCACCGTCCGGGGCTGTCTTGCGCGAAAAGGGAGGGGCCGGAAAGAAAAAGCGCCAATACCAAGACAAGGGGCGTCATGCGTGCCAGCCCCCTGTCCGCGCGGTTAACAGGCATCACCCGATTTCCGCGATTGGCTGCTGGGCCGCCACCACGGTTCCGGCGGGAACGAGGAAGCGAACCTTTCCGGCGGAAGTGGCCTTGATTTCCAGTTCCATCTTCATGGATTCCATGATCAGCACGGTGTCCCCGGCATTGACCTGCGCTCCCTCGCTTACCGAGTAGCGGATAACCGTTCCCGCCACGGGCGCTGGCAAAACAGGGCTAGCGGCTGGGCCGGAAGCGGGGGCGGCGGCAGGTGTGGCGGCGGCGGGAACAGCGATAGCGGCCCCGCTTAATTCGGCAATGGGCTGCTGGGCCGCTACCACGGTTCCGGTGGGAACGAGGAAGCGAACCTTTCCGGCGGCGGCGGCCTTGATTTCCAGCTCCATCTTCATGGATTCCATGATCAGTACGGTATCCCCGGCCTTAACCTCGGCTCCTTCGCCCGCTGAGTAGCGGATAACCGTCCCGGCTACGGGGGCGGGTATGACTACAGCGCCGCCTGCCACAGCGGGGCCCGCGGCTGCAGGAGCCGCCTGAGAAGGGGCCGCCACAGCGGGAGCCGGCGGCGGAACAGGGGCCGCCACCGGAGCGATAGCCATCGTGCCTGCCGGGGCGACAACCACGCTGTAGTTTACCCCGTCCACATTGACGCTGTACTTCGCCGCCTGTCCCGCCCCAACAGGATAAGCGGCGGCAGCCGCCGCCGCCGGAGCCGCCTGAGGAACCCCAGCCGGAGCGTCAGGATCGGCCTTAAAGACCACCGGCCCCTTGGAGCGGTTTTTGAAGAACTCAGGCGCGACCTTCGGGAACATCGCCAGCGTAAGCACGTCTTCCGGGGTAACCGTGCTGGTTCCCAAGAGTTTTTTGCATTCTTCTTCCAGCTTGTCGTATTCAGCCGGAATGTCGTCCGCCGGACGATGGGTAATTTCCTTTTCCATCTTCAGGGCTTCAAGCGATTTTTTCACAACATCCTGATTCTTGGGAGCGGGGCAGGCTCCGTACTTGCCCACCATAACATCCTGAAACTCCCCGGAAAGCCTGTTGTAGCGGCCAAAAAGCACGTTAAACACAGCCTGCGTTCCTATAATTTGGCTCGTGGGGGTTACCAAGGGCGGGTAGCCAGAGTCCTTCTGAACCAAGGCGATTTCCTTTAGCACCTCGTCCATCTTGTCGGACGCTCCCTGCTCCTTAAGCTGTCCTTCCAGATTGCTGAGCATTCCGCCGGGTATCTGGGCCGCCAAAAGCCGTGTGTCAGCGCCCACGAAACTGGACTCGAAACTCTTGTAGTTCTTCCGCACCTCTCTGAAGTAGGCGGCGATATCCAAAAGCGGGGCAATGTCCAGCCCGGTGTCGTACTCCGTGCCCTTGAATATCTCTACCATAGTTTCCGTGGGGCTGTGGCTGGGGCCCATTGACAGCGAAGAAATGGTAGTGTCGATGATTTCCGCGCCGGCCTCGACACACTTTACCAGCGTGCCAACGGACATACCGGTGGTGGCGTGAGTGTGAATTTCGACTGGAAGATCGGTAATTTTTTTGATCGCCTTTACAAGATCGCTGCCGTCGTAGGGTTTTAACAGGCCCGCCATGTCTTTGATGCAAATGGAGTCCGCCCCGATACCGACCAGTTGTTTGGCGAACTCAGCGTATTTCTCGATGGTGTGATAGGGGGTTACCGCATAGGAGATAGTCAACTGAATATGCTTGCCGGTTTTCTTGGCGGCTTTGGTGGCGGCCTCGAAATTTCTTGGGTCGTTTACGGCGTCAAAAATGCGGAAAATATCAACCCCGTTCTTGGCGGCGTATTCGACAAACTTGGCGACTACGTCATCGGCGTAATGCCGGTAACCCAGAAGGTTCTGGCCCCTTAAAAGCATCATTATCTTTGTGTTAGGCAGGGCGGCTTTAAGTTTTCTTAAGCGATCCCAAGGGTCTTCGTTAAGGAAGCGGATACAGGAATCAAACGTGGCCCCTCCCCACGCTTCAAGCGAAAAAAACCCGACCTTGTCCAGCTTGCCGCAAACCGGCAGCATATCGGCGGTAACCATACGGGTAGCGAGCAGGGACTGGTGCGCGTCCCTCAAAATCAAATCAGTAAGCTTTAGTCTGGGCATACATTCTCCTTATGTGTATGTTGAGCGTCTATGGATTTTCACTTTGATAGATGTTTACCGCCGCGGTAATGGCGGCAATGACCGCCGCGGGCACGCCCCCAGCGGAACCGTAAGCGCGCGCCCGCAGAGCGGAGGCCGCCTTTCCTTTGATCTCTCGAAAAAACATCCCCGCAAAGAAGCCCACTACGGCTCCTATAGCAAGCAGGGCAAGGGCCCCATCCTGCCGCAACAGGTCACCCAATGTTGTAGAATCCACCATCATGATTCCATAGTAGCACAAAACCAGAAAATTGCAACTGGTTTTTTCTCACGAATGTCATGGGCGCATGGCAGATGTTGGAGGTTCAAGATCAGGCGGTTACGTGGCTGTAATACTCCATTTTGGCGGTGGCCTTGGCGGTATGGGCTTTGCGGGACTCTTGGGCGAGGCAATCCCTGTCGTATTCCCGCATTTCATTGTCGTCAATCACGCCTATTTTATGCAAACCTACGGCTGTCTCGTGGACAGCCCCAAGCAGTTCGCTTTGATATTTTCCGTTCATGGCTTTCTCCTATAGTTCATTCAGAACCCCTTCCTTAAGGGCGTCCGCGATCTGGGCGCTGGTCATCGCTAACATGGATTTGGCTTGCTTTTTCAATTTTCTTAGTTCCTTTGGGCTGATATTTTCCCTTTCGGATTTCGCAAAGCCATACATGTAAAACGTCCGCTCCCCGCTTCTAAAAACCACAATCACCCGGTAACCGCCGGATTTCCCTTCGCCGGGACGGGCTACGCGCACTTTGTAGACATTGCCGCCAAGATTGGCATCGGCCTGTCCCGATTCTAGCTGGTTTACAGCTTCCCTTAGTTCGCCGTCCGTAATGCCTTCTTTGCCAGCGAACCGGGCGAACCATGTAATTTTAAATATCCTCACCCATCTAATCATAACACAAAATCAGAAAATTGCAACTGGCTTTCAGAGGCTGTTCCAAAATGTCAGATTTTGGAACAGCTACACTAGATTTGATGGAAAAAGCGGCGTATAGACGCTTTTTCCCCAAGCCTGTTCCGAAACTAACCGAGTTTTGGAACAGGCTCTTCAACACTGGTTTTGCCCACGAACACCGCTAACATACGCCCACCCTTTGGCGAATACGCCCCCCTCCGGACAGCGCCGCGCCGCGTATTGAAACAACCCCGGCATAGGTAGTAATATATATAATCATGGACTTGCGGCAGGCACATAACAAGCCCCCGGAGCCGGAGAATTCCGGAGGGGACTGTTCAGGCATCTGGGTTCCTATGGATGACGGGGCCCACATTTACCTTTCGCGCTGGGATACCGGAGGTACGCCCAAAGCGGCGCTGCATATTGTTCATGGAATGGCCGAACACTCCCGGCGGTATGCAAGGCTTGCCCGGCGGCTGGGGGAGCGCGGCATAGAAGTCTGGGCGGCCGATCACCGGGGGCACGGGCAGACCGCCTGCCAGCGCAACGATCCCGGCAAGGGCGGGCTTTTGGGCCACCCCGCTGACGGGGACGGGTTTGCCCGTGTTACGGCGGATATTGACATCATCAACAGGGTTATCGTAAAGGAGCGCCCCGGCGTACCCGTGTTCCTTTTTGGCCATTCGTGGGGATCGTTTCTGGTTCAGAGTTATATCGAAACCTACGAAGGCAGGCCCTCCGCTTACGGGGCGGCTGTGGAATTGGCCGGCTGTATCCTTTCGGGAACACGGGGGCCTTCCAAGGGAGTAAAATATTCGCTAGGGGCTGGTATAATGTCACTATTGGCCTTTGTTCTGGGCGAGCGAAAAGGCTCACGGCTGGCTAGGGCTCTGGCGGACGGCCCCTACAACAAGGTTTTCCGGCCCAACCGCACAGGCTTTGACTGGCTTTCCCGTGACGAAAAGGAAGTGGACGCTTATGTGGCAGACCCCCTGTGCGGGGCGCTCTGCTCCGTGGGCCTTTACCGGGATATGGCCCGCGCCTTGAAGAACATTCACCGCCCCGGTGAGATGGAAAAAATCCGCAAGACGCTTCCCGTGTACATTTTTTCCGGGAGTGCCGATCCGGTGGGGGATATGGGCGAGAGCTTCGCGGCCTTGGCTGTCGCGTACCGGCATCTGGGAATACGGGACTTGGAAACAGCCCTTTACCCCAATGCCCGCCACGAGCCTTTGAATGAAACAAACCGGGATGAAGTGCAGGAGAGCCTCCTTTCGTGGCTGCTCCGGCATTGCAAGCCTGAATCTTAGCGTACAGGAGACATTTTGCGTTTTCGTTATTCAGCGGAAGAGAACGGCTAGCCGGTAAAAAAAGCGGCTGTCTATACTCAGGATGAACACCGGATTAATTTTTCCGATGTGGACGCTCAGGCCGTGTATATTATCGAGCGGCTCCAGACCAACGGCTACGAAACCTATGTTGTAGGCGGCGCGGTGCGGGACCTTATACTGGGGAAGAAGCCTAAAGATTTCGATATTGTTACCGCCGCAAGCCCTGCCAGAATAAAAAAAATATTCAGGAACGCCCGGATTATTGGCCGCAGGTTCCGGCTCGTTCATGTTTTTTTCGGCGAGAAGATTTTTGAGGTTTCCACATTCCGTTCCATAAAGGACGGCCCCACAAGCAATACCTTCGGCACTATCGAAGAGGACGTACTCAGGCGGGATTTTTCCCTGAACGCCCTTTTCTACGATCCCCTAAAACAGCTTGTGGTCGATTACGTGGGGGGCATGAAGGACATACGCAAGCGCCGTATCCGGCCCATTATTACCCTGCCCCATATTTTCACCGATGACCCGGTGCGCATGATCCGGGCCGTCAAGTACAGCGCCGTAGCCGGTTTTACGCTGCCCTTCTCCCTTAAATGGAGGATACGCAAGCAGTCGGGCCTTCTGGCGGAGGTGTCCCCCTCCCGGCTTACCGAGGAAATCTTCAAAATCATCCGCTCCCCCCACGCAAGGGCGATTGTCGAGGCGCTGGATGCCTTGGGGCTGTACCATTACCTTCAGCCCAGGGCGGCGGAACTTTTCAAAACACAGCCTGAGTTCAAGGACAGGTATTTGAAGACCCTCGCGGTGGAAAACCCGCACGTCCTTTCGGTGCTTGTGCGCGATTACCTTGAAGACGCCGCCGACTGGGACGGGAGCAAAGGCACGGTTCAGGAAGAAAGCGCCCCGCCTCCCGGACAGGAAGCGGCATGGCTCGCGGCGGAGCGGTACAAGAGCGCTTTTCTCCTTGCCAGAAAGTTCGTGCTGCCCATGAATCCTCCCCGCGCCGAACTGGACGCCGCGTTACGGCTTTTATTTGCCGAACACGGGGTATCCGTAAAACGGGTACGCTTTAACGAAAGGCGATCTCGGACATCCGGCCCCGCCGCCGCGCACAGGCTTACGGGAACGGAAATGAAAAGGGGAGGGGAGGCCCTAGGCCCCCCGGATGGCGCCGCGAACAAACGGCGGCGCAAGAGAAAAAAACGCCCCCCGGAACTAGCCCCGGCCCCAAAGGAGGACTAAGATGCCGCCCATTCCCATACGCTTTCCCGCGTCGGCCCTGATTATTGTCGATGTTCAAAACGATTTCTGCCCCGGCGGGGCTTTAGAGGTTAGTAAGGGGGACATGGTTGTCCAGCCGTTGAACCGCCTCGCTTCCCTGTTCGCCTCCAAGGGCGGCAGGGTTGTCGCCACGCAAGACTGGCATCCGGCCGGCCATGTCTCGTTCGCCTCTTCCCACGAAGGCAAAAAGCCCGGCGAACTTACACACACGGCGCGGGTAAAAGAGCAGATACTCTGGCCCGACCATTGCGTTCAGGGCAGCCAAGGGGCGCGCTTCCATCAAGACTTGGATACAGGCCCGGTAAACCTTATTATCCGCAAGGGCTTTCGCGGCGGCCTTGATTCGTATTCGGCCTTTTTCGAAAACGACCTGCAAACCTCTACCGGACTGGACGGGTTTCTTAAATCCCTTTCCATAGATGCTTTGGTGCTTGGGGGGCTTGCCGCCGATTACTGCGTTCTTTACAGCGCTCTGGACGCCGCGGCGCTGGGCTACAAAACATTTGTCGCTTCTGACGCTGTCCGGGCCGTGGACATACCCGAAGGCTCCGCCGAACGGGCCATGAAGCTTTTGGGCGAGGCGGGGGTAATCATCGCCATGTCTAAGGAATTTGAATGATCGCCGGGGCGGGCGTTTCGGCGCTGTTCACGGATTTTTACTCCCTTACCATGGCTCAGGGCTACTGGAAAAAAGGGATGGATACGAGGGCCGTGTTTGAAATGTTCTTCCGCAAGCAGCCCTTTGGCGGCGGTTTTTCCGTGTTCGCCGGGCTGGGAACCCTGCTGGAAAAACTTAAATCCTTCGCCTTTTCGCCGGACGACATAGACTACCTGAAAAGCCTGTCCCTTTTTGAAGACGCCTTCCTTGACTACCTGAAAGATTTTCGCTTTTCCGGCTCCCTGTGGGCGATGGACGAGGGAACCATCGTGTTTCCCCACGAGCCCCTTGTGCGGGTTGATGGCGGTCTTATTGAATGTCAGATTATCGAAGGAATGCTTCTTAATATCATCAACTTTCAGACGCTTATCGCCACCAAAGCCGCCAGAGTCTGGCTCGCTTCCGGCAAGGGAACGGTCATGGAGTTCGGCCTTCGCCGGGCGCAGGGGCCGGACGGGGCGATGTCCGCGTCCCGCGCGGCGTATATCGGCGGGGCGTGCGGGACGTCCAACGCGCTTGCCGGGAAAGCCTTCGGCATTCCCGTAATGGGCACTATGGCTCACTCGTGGGTAATGGCATGGCCCAGCGAGGAGGAGGCGTTCCGCGCCTATGCCCAACTGTATCCCGACCGCACGGTGTTTCTTATCGACACCTACGATACCCTTAAAAGCGGGATTGTCAACGCCATAAAGGTAGGAAAGACGCTTACAGAGCAGGGAAAGCGGTTCGGTGTGCGCCTTGATTCCGGGGACGTGCATTACCTTTCGCTTGAAGCGCGGAAAGCGCTTGACGGGGCGGGTATGCCGGACGCGACTATCGCCGTTTCAAACGACTTGGACGAATCCATCATCAAGACGCTTACGGACGCGGGCGCTCCGGTGGATATGTGGGGGGTGGGAACGCAGATGGTTACGGGGGGAACGCAGGCCGCCTTTACCGGGGTGTACAAACTTGCCGCCAGTAACGACAGTTCGGGGCGGCTTATCCCCAGAATCAAGTTTTCGGATAACCCGGAGAAAACCAGCAATCCCGGCGTTAAGCAGGTGTGGCGGATAAAGGATGCCGGTGGAATGTGCGTGGCTGACGTGCTCGCGCTGGAAGAAGAGCCGGGTTTGGACAGCGTGGCCCGGCGCGGCGCTACAGGAAAGGGCAAGACCTGCACGTTCTGGCATCCATCGGCAGATTACCGCCGCTTTTCCCACACGCTGGAGGGCAGCGCCCAGCCCCTCTTGGCGCGGCGGCTGGAGAACGGAAAGGCCGCCGGGCGGGAGCCTTCTCTGCCGGAGATACGGGAGAAGGCGCGGGCGGAGCTTGACTCGTTTGACATGAGCTACAAGCGCCTTCTTAACCCCCACATTTACAAAGTCTCCATAAGCGGGCCGCTAAAGGAATTGAAGCTTGGCCTTATAAAAAATTACTTGGGGGAACTACAGTCATGACGCGCGAATTACAGGTATCAATAGCGGGGGAGGGCGGCGGGGCCCTGACCTTACACTGCCCTGCCGGGACAATCATTGAGTCGCTGGCCTCTCGATTCGCCCCGGCTTCGTCCGCCCTGGTGGCGGTTAAGGCGAACAACGAAATCCTGCCCCTTTCAGCGCCGCTTGAGGTACATTCCCGGCTGGAACCGGTGCTGCTGGAAAGCCCGGAAGGGGCGGCTCTTTACCGATGTTCCCTTGCCTTTCTGCTTGCCGTGGCGGCCGGGCGGCTCTTTCCCGAAAAGAGCCTTTACATAGGCCATTCGCTGGGGTACGGCTACTACTACACCTTCCTTGAAGACCACAAGCCCGAAAAGGCGGAGATTGAAGCGCTGGAAAACAGTATGCGGGCGCTCGTTAAAGAGGATATTCCCATATCATGCCGCTATATGGCCTACGCCCAAGCTATGGAAATCTTCACAAAAAACCGTCAGGATGATACGGCCCTTCTATTAGAGGAAAGAAGCGAAAGCAAGGTACGGGTAAACGAGTGCGCGGGGTTTGTTGATCTTTACATTTCCCCCTTGGTAAACCGGACGGGGCTGTTGGACACGTTTGAACTTATGCCATACGAGGACGGTTTTCTTCTCCGCTTTCCCGCAACGGGGGGCGGCAGCCGCATTGAGCCTTTCAAGGACAGCCCTCAAATCTTTTCCGTGTACCGTGAGTACAAAAAATGGGGGCGCATACTGGGGGTTCATTCGGTGGGGCGGCTTAACAAAATGGTGTCGGACGGAGGCGCGCGGGAGTACATCCGTGTTACGGAGGCGTTCCACGAAAAAAAGCTCTCCGAAATCGCCGACAAAATCCACGATCAAAAGGACACGGTTCGCGCGGTGTTGATTGCCGGGCCTTCCAGTTCCGGAAAAACTACCTGCGCCAAACGGCTTTCCATTGCGCTTAGAGTGCTGGGGCTGGAGCCGGTCGCCATAGGGCTTGATAACTACTACGTGGGGGCCGCCAAAACCCCCAAGGATGAAAACGGCGATCCGGACTACGAATGTCTTGAGGCGCTGGATATTCCCTACCTTAACGATCAGCTTGTGGCGCTTATGGCGGGGGAAGAGGTGAGCCTTCCGGTGTACGATTTTAAGACGGGCCGGCGCAGGGAGGAGGGCGGGCGTGTGATACGCCTAAACCGCAGAACGATGCTGATAATCGAAGGCATCCACGGCCTTAACGATGCCCTTATCCCGCACATCAGACGGGAGAGTACGTTTAAGGTGTACGTTTCGGCGTTGACGCAGCTTAATCTGGACGATCATAACCGCATTCCGACAAGCGACAACCGGCTATTGCGACGCATGGTGCGAGACAGCCAGTTCCGCTCTTCCCCGGCGGCGCAAACGTTTCAGATGTGGCCGGCTGTTCAGCGGGGAGAGCGGAAATACATTTTTCCCTTTCAGGATTCTGCCGACGCGGTCTTTAACTCGGCCTTAGATTACGAACTGGCGGCGCTTAAGTTCTACGCCGAGCCGCTCTTGCGCTCCGTAAAACCGGATATGAGGGAGTACTGCGAGGCGGCCCGGCTTCTTTCGTTCCTGTCGAACTTCGCCCCCATTCCGCCTCAGTTCGTGCCCGGCACGAGCATTCTGCGGGAGTTTATCGGGGATTCGGAGTTTAAGTACTAGCGCCGCTCGCCGCGCGCTCATGCGTGGCGGGGGGGCAAATCCAGTAACCTTGGCTTGACAAACGGTGTTAAGCTGTTGTATGGTCTTACTTAATACATATTTTTATGGAGGGTTTTGATGAAGAAACTTGTAATAGCCGGTTTGGTGCTTTTCTTCGCGGTAAGCGTGGTGTTCGCGCAACAGCAACAGCAAAGGTTCAGGAATGGCAATTTTAACGCCACGGGCGTGAGCTACAACGCCGAAACAAGGACGCCAAACGGCACTATTGACGTCAGGGTAACCTTTCGCGGAAACAGAATAACCCAGAT
>WQUW01000045.1 GCA_009781915.1 Treponema sp.
AGGGGAGGATATACGGTTTAAGAAGCCATTTGCCCAAATTCTTAGGCGAAGGAGACCGAGGCTCCGGAGCCGTGTTCCTTGGGCGGGATTCTTAAACCGTATATCCTCCCCTGCCGGAGCTTTTGGCGGGAATGTTGGCTCACGCGCGGCGGGGGCCCCTACCGCCTAACAAGCTCAATGACACGTAGGCGCGGGCCGTAATCCGACATCGTATCTTCCCACACGGAAAAATACCGTACCGCCCCGCTTGCGTCAACAAAAGATATGCCCCTGTGCGGCATCCCCCCCAAGGCAAGCCATGTCGCAACAAAGGGGCGGCCCGGCGATAACTCGTCCAGCGAGTACAGCGTCTCCGCCCTGAACGCCGCAGCATCATCGACAGAGCCTGTGTTCACGAGCCGCAGAAACCTAAAGCCAGTTACCACGGTATCTGCGGCGAAAACAATGCGCTGATCCCTGCCGTGCTGCCAGTCAGGGTGGGCGAATATGGCGTGGTAATCAGGGTCGTCAAAAAAGGCGTGCGGGGCGTGTTCGTTCAAGAGTTCGCCCGTAACGATTTCCGCGCGCACCGGGCTGTGAGGCGGCTGACCGGGAATGTGGACGAGCGGCCCGGTTCCATCCGCCGCAGGGCCCCCCGCGCAAGCGGCAATAAGCGGCACGGCAAGGGACGCAAACAACGCAATCAATGCTACGCTGGCTTTTTTCATACTCTTTCCTGTTTTTTTCTGCGTTAAGGCCGGCCCAAGCGGGTAAGGGGCCAGTACCGGAAAATTGCCCTTCCACGGATGTTGTGTACCGGAACAGGGCCCCATGTGCGGGAATCGTTGGTGCTGCTGCGATCATCGGAAAGCAGAAATACCTCGTTCTCGCCCAGAATAATTGCGTCCATGTTTCCCGAAAACGGAAGCGACACGTCCCAAAGGGGCGGCATCTGCGGAATATTTGTGGTATAGTTCCGCTCGGTAACCTCGAATTCCGTCAGGCTAAAATCACTCCCCCGGACTCTTACCCGGACAACAAAGTTGTCCATAGAAATCTCGTCCCCCGGAAGCCCTATCACCCTTCTTACAAACTGATAATCCGCAGACCTTCGCCCGGACTGGCCCGGAATCCCCACCCTTTGAGCGGTAAGAAAACGCACCCCCGCGTATAGGACATGGTGAAAAAACCCCGGCCCTTCACCCCGGTACGCATACGCCAGCACCACATCGCCCCGGCGGAACGGAAGGGTTTCCCGCTCCATGCCAAGTCCGGGGATAATGGAAAAAACAGCGTATGAGGAAAAGATAAAGCGATCTCCCGCACGAAGATTGGGCATCATAGTGTTGCTTTCCAGAACTCTTACAGAAAGAACCAAGGCAGAAAAGGAGAAGTAAAGAAGAAAAAACCCCAACACAGCCAGCACCACCCAGCGCTTGCGGTGCTGCTGATTTTTCTGATCCGAATAGGAATACCTGCGCGCTTTCTTGTTCCGCATCGTCTGCCCGCCTTACCGTATCGCGCCGAAGCGCTCAAAGGCGGCAAAACGCCTGCTGCTAAAATCCCCCGGCCAGTACACAATCAGCGCCCTGCCAAGCACGCTGGAACGCGTTACCGAGCCGAACCTGCGGCCATCCAAGGAATTGTCCCTGTTGTCTCCCAAGGCGAATATCCTGTCCTCCGGCACATACCAGCCTTGGCGGCTCCTTGCGGAAAGGGCGGAGTAGTGCCTGTCATGAGGATGAGCGCCCCGGAACACCTCCAGCCGGCCCCTCCTAAAGGGATCGTCGGCATAGTCCAGCCGAACCGCCCGCGCCGGAGTCATCAGTTGGGTAAAGGCCGCCGTCCTCCCCGCCGTTTCCAGCGAGGTATAATCCTGATCGCTCCAAAGCCGGACGATGTTGTGGCTTGTACCCCGCAGGGTGTTAAATTCGCTTTCGTCAAACCAGCGATCCTCGCCCGCCGGACGAATACGAAGGTTTCCCCGGCTGGAAACAAAGCGGTCGCCGCCAACACCCACCGCCCGCTTTATAAGGAATTGCGGCCTAGGCTCCCCGTACTCGTCCCTGTCAATATCTACCATAGAAAGGGTAAGCATATAAATAATCCGCTGGGCCACATCGAACACCGGCCCGCGGGAAATGTAGGCGGGGTTTTTGAAGATGATAATCTCGTTCCGCGCGGGCTGAACCGGGCTTGGGAGCTTGCCCACTCCCGGCAGCACTTCCGGGCCGTAGATAACCTTGTTTACAAATATCCTGTCGCCGATAAGCAGGGTGTCGATCATGGAGCCGGAGGGTATCTGGTACGCCTGAAGAAGATACTGGTTAATAAGCAACACCACCCCGGCAGCCCACAGGAAAGCCTCCACCCAGTCCAGAATGACATTTTTCTTTTTCTGCTTTTCCTTCCGTATCCGTATCTTCCTTCTGCGGTACGTGAGGTATCGCTCGGTTAGAAGCTGAACGCGATCAAAAAAATCGGCAGGGGAAGATGATTTATGCGATTTGCCGCCAGAGGCGGTTTGCCGGGCCATTTCCTTTAGAGGGTAGCACGGATTTCCTGTCGTTGACAAGATCACGGAAATCACTGCTTGAAGCGCAGAAAATCCAGCCGCCCCCCCGCCGCGCGTAAGCCAACATTCCCGCCAAAAGCCCCGGCGGGGGGCGTTATAGTTTTGCCTCCCAAACTCCGATACACAAAATAGTAGGAGATACGGATAGTGCGCAATATACAGGGCGTTTCGATGTCTAACCTCAGCAATACCATGGTAAGTGGCAGAAGAGTGTCGCTTCCCGTGGATCCCGCCTTCGTTGTGTATTCCCACTTCGAGCATGTGTACGGCAGGGCCGCCTCGCAGGATACTCGTGGGGTAAGCATTAGCCAGTTAAAGCTTCTGGATATACTTATCGGGCGGCTCAGCCAAATCAGGGATGACGCCGCCTTCCAGTCACTGGCCGCTCCGGGCGAGGAAGTCAACTCCGCTTATGTTGATGCCCTAATCGAAACGTACAGGAACGAAATACAGCAAACGCTGGCGGCAAGCGCCGCTATGCCCTATCTTCCCTCGCCAAACGCCCAAAGCGGCGCGGTATTCAGCATGGTCGCCTAGCATGGACAAGCCTTGGTCAGAGGTGGAGCTTATCCGGGAGGCGTTTCACTACAAAAGCCGCTTCGATGGCTCCACAATGGTGTTCAAAATCGAATTTCCCGTAACGGAGCATCCGCTTTTTCCCTCTATGGTCAAAGACTTGGCGCTTCTTTCCCAAACCGGGTTCCGGGTGGTCATTGTTCCCGGAGCGAAAGAGTGGATCGACGACATACTTGGGGAATACGATATTTCTTCGCTTTACAAGGGCTCGGCGCGGGTTACTTCGGCGCAGGCCATGCCCTTTGTGCAGATGGCCGCCTTTCACAGCGCGACCAGGTTCATGACGGGCTTTTCCGGCTCGCGGGTGGATGCCGTGATCGGCAATTTTGTCCGGGCTAGGGGAGTCGGGGTTATAGACGGCACGGACATGAAACACACGGGCACGGTGGACAAGTTCTACGCCGATTCCCTGCGCCGTGTGCTGGAACTAGGCATGGTTCCGATACTTCCCTGCATAGGCTGGAGTTCTTCGGGGAAGCCCTATAACGTGCCCAGCGACGAGATTGCCATTTCTGCGGCGGCGAACCTTGGAACGGAAAAACTCTTTATCATTTCCCTTTCCGGCGGTGTAAGGAAGGATAACTACCATATCCCCGACGGCATCGAAACCGGGAAAAAGGGCCGGATATGCCGCCTAACGCCGCAAGAGGCGGCAAGGGTGCTGGACGCGAACCCCTGCGGCAAGGACGGGGACTCTAGGGCCCTCGCGGAACTTGCCCTTGGGGTAAATGCCTGTAAAGCCGGCGTTGAGCGGGTGCACATCATTGACGGAGAGGAGGAAGGGGCGGTTCTAAAAGAGCTGTTTTCCAACCTTGGCGCGGGGACGATGATTTACGCCGATGAATACGAATCGATCCGGGGTATTAAAAGCCGGGAAATCCCCGATCTGCTGCGCCTTATGGAACCCCTTATGCAGCAGGGTATACTGTTGCGGCGCAAAGCCGAGGACATCCAAAGCAAAAAAGAGGACTACGCCGTGTTTGTCATAGACGGGCAGATTCGGGCCTGCGGCGCTCTGCACGACTGGGGCGAAGAACAGGCCGAGATTGCCGCAATCGCCACAGACCCCGTCTACGCCGATATGGGCTTGGGCAGCCGCATTGTCCGCTACCTTATAGACAAAGCCAGAAGGCAGGAGTGCAAGCGGGTCTTCGCGCTTACCACCCGCACTCAGGACTGGTTTGAGTCTTTGGGTTTCCGCGAGGTTTCCCCGAAAACGCTTCCGGAAAAAAAGCGCCGCCTGTACGACCACAACAGAAACAGCAAGGTTTTCGCGCTGGATATTTTGTAAAATTTTTCTTGCAAACAGCCTAATGTCATGATACCATACTCTTATGGGCAATAATATCTGCCCGCTTTATGGAAGTCATTCCGTAAAAAATGCCTTTTCTTTTTTTTGTTATGGAGGTAAATTCATGTATCATGTGATTCTGCTTATTCTATCTGTGGTACTGTTGCTGGTGTTAATATCCAAATTCAGGCTGCACACCTTTCTTTCGCTTCTTTTGGTATCGATCTTGTTGGGCATATTTGGGGGATTGTCGCTGCCCGATGTCGCGTTGCACATAGCCGCCGGATTCGGCGCGATTATGCAACATATCGGCATTGTTATTGTTGCCGGCGTTATCATTGGCGAAATACTGGAGGTTACCGGCGGGGCCCGCAAAATAGCCAATGCCGTACTCAAGCTTGTAGGCGTCAAGAAGGCGACAATGGCGTCGGCGGTAACCGGTGGTGTGGTTAGCGTCCCTGTGTTCTGCGATGCCGGTTTTGCCATTTTGAATCCCGCTATAAAAGCAATATCACGCGCGGGCAAAATCCCGTATATGTGCCTTGTTTCGGCGCTTATGATGGGACTTCTGGCTACACACACGCTTACCCCCCCGACACCCGGCCCCATTGCCGCAGCCGCTATTTTGGGCGCTGATTTGGGCTTTGTTTTGCTGTACGGCCTTCTTATTTCAATACCTGTTATTGTTATTACCGGCCTGTTTTGGTGTAACTCAAAGTACCTGCGTAACAAATACCCCGAAATTGCCGGAGAGGACACGCCCGAAGAAAAGGCGATGCTTGAAGCGCAGACAAAGCAGACTATCGACGCGAACGGAATCGAGATAACCCCGTCGCTGTTTAAGTCGGTAATCCCCATACTTGTGCCGATTATGCTTATTTTGGTTCGCTCGTTTACCATGCAGTTTGCCGATCCTTCCCCTTGGCGCGATGCCATTGACTTTTTGGGAACTCCCTTTGTCGCGCTGTTAATCGGCGTTGGCCTTAGCTTTCTCTTGCCAAAAAAGTTTACCGCCGATGTCAGGGACACTTGGATTACCAACGCTATTAGAAAGAGCGCGGAAATCGTACTGCTAACAGGTATTGCGGGCAGTTTCGGGAGAATATTGCAGAATATTGGCGTGGGCGATATTATGGCAAACGCTATCGCCGCAACAAACATCCCTTCAATATTACTGCCGTTTATCATTTCGTCTTTGGTGCTTATGGCGCAGGGCTCCGCTACCGTAGCGCTACTTACAACAGCGGCGATAATCCTGCCCTTGCTGCCTGCGTTGGGACTTTCACCTGAGCTGGCGGTTATTTCCATTGCCGGCGGCGCGTTTACAGGCGTATTCCCTCAAGGCTCATATTTCTGGGTTGTTACCAAGATGGCCGGTTTTGACATTAAGCGGGGATATGTAGCTGTTACCGCGACAACCTTTGTAATGGGAGGGGTCGCGCTGGTATCAATATTTATATTGTCGCTTTTCGTGTCATAGGGAAAAATTGGAGAAACATATTTTATGGTTGATATTGCAAACGAAAATATTTTAGCGGCGTATTTACTGGAACGCGGGCTCATAAGCCCGGACACTGAATACAAGATTACCTATCTGAGCGGCGGGGTATCTGGCGTGGCGGCTTTTGTTCAGGCGAATGGCAAGGACATGATCATCAAACAAGCATTGGCAAAGCTAAAGGTCGCCGAGGAATGGCTGTGCGACCCCAGCCGTATGAGGATTGAAGCCAGAAGTAATGAGATTTACCATCGTCTGGTTCCCGAAAATACACCGGAAGTCTATTTCTATGACGAGGCCAATTATATCTTTGGCCGCGCCGCCGCCCCCGAACATTGCGTTATGTGGAAAACAGATTTGATGAGCGGCAAACTTGATTTTGAGGTGGCGCGCAAAGTCATAGAATCGCTGATGATAGTGCATAACGAGTGTTCAAGGGACAGCGCGGTTGCTAAAGAATTTGACGACAACAGCATATTTTATGATTTGCGTATATCGCCGTACTTGGAGTTTATTCTTACAAAGCACCCCCGGTTAACGGAGTACTCCAAGCCAATTATTGATGAACTGATGAAAAGCAAAATCACGCTTGTTCATGGTGATTACAGTCCCAAGAATGTAATGGTTGACGGGCGGCAGGTGTTTTTGACAGATTTTGAAGTTGCCCATTACGGCCATCCAAGCTTTGATCTAGGTTTTATTTCAAATCATCTCATTCTAAAGTCGATACACATGGAAAAGTTTGGTGTTTCGTATCTTGGTATGCTTGAATACATGTTGAACATTTACTTTGAAGGCGCGAACTTTATGGATAATGCGGCGCTGGAAAAAAGTTTTTTAAAGTTATTGCCGCTGTTGATGATTGCGCGCGTAGACGGCAAATCACCTGTGGAATACATAACACGCGATGAAGTCAAACAATTTGTCAGGGATGGCGCTTACGCCATTATTAACAGCGGGATAACCACACGCAAGGAACTTATAAGCCTTTTAGCTGGGCATCTTGAAAAGCGAAAGGGGTAAGATATGGCAGGATATAAAATTAAGGAAGTAGTTGCGCGCCAAGTCTACGATTCCCGCGCCGTTCCCACGGTGGAAGTCGAAGTGAGTTTGGAGTGCGGCGCTGTAGGCCGTTCAATAGTGCCTTCCGGCGCGTCAACAGGCGCGTATGAGGCGCTGGAACTGCGTGACAAAGACGGGCATTTTGGCGGCAAAGGGGTAAACCGCGCGCTTAGCAACATTCGAAAAGTATTGGCTCCCGCGATAATTGGGATGGATGCCACCGATCAGACCGGCATAGACAGTAAGCTCATCGCTCTTGACGGCTCGCCCTCAAAAAGCAACCTTGGAGCTAACGCCATTCTGGGCGTGTCGATGGCTGTGGCGTACTCGTCCGCCAATGCCGCCAAACAGCCGCTGTTCCGGTACTTGGGCGGCGCGAACGCCAAGACTATTCCCGTACCCATGATACAGATTATCGGTGGCGGCGCTCATGCCGTCGGCAGTATCGACATACAGGACTTTCTTGTTGTCCCCATGAGCGCTGAAAACTTCGCAAGCGGCTTTAAGATGGTGGTTGATGTATACAACGGCACAAAACAGGTCTTTGCGAAAGCCGGCAAACCTTTATCTACAGCCGATGAAGGCGGTTTTTGGCCCACTGGCTTCAAAAGCAACGAGGAAGGCTTACAGCTTGTGTGCGATGGCATAGAAAAGGCGGGCTATCTTCCCGGAAAAGATGTTGCCATTGCGTTGGATATAGCCTCCAGCGAATTCTACAACAAGGATTCGGAGCGGTACAGTTTCCATCTTGAACAGCGCGATTTTAGCCGTGAAGAGTTTGTTGATTTGCTTGCCGGCTGGGTTGAAAGGTATCCAATTATATCTATTGAAGATGGCTGTTCAGAATTGGACTGGGAAGGCTCGGTGCTTTTGACGAAAAGGCTAGGTCGCAAAATACAGATTATAGGAGACGATCTTTTTACAACCAATATTGCCCGCATAAAAGAGGGTGTCGAAAAGGGCGCATGCAACGCTGTTTTAATTAAGCCAAATCAAATAGGAACCGTAACGGAAACGCTTGATTGCATTGAATACACCAAGAGTGTTGGCTATTTGCCTGTTGTTTCAGCGCGCTCTGGCGAAACAGAGGATTCCATTATAGTGCATCTTGCCATTGCGACTAACGCTGGTCAATTGAAAGTTGGCTCTGTGGCAAGGTCTGAAAGGAACGCAAAATGGAATGAAACCCTTCGAATGGAGGAGCTTTTAGGTAAATCGGGCGTATACCCCTCCAGTGGCATCTTCAAAATGATAAAGTAAGCCTTGAGTTAATTTGGCTTTAAAGGTGTTGCATGGAACATGGATGACGAACATGCTCTTATCTTGTAATAAACCCTCTTGTGCCAATAGTAATTGATACTCCGCCAAGAAGTTCATTGTTCATAAAATGCTGTAAATATCCAACTTCAAAATATACTGATCCGTATCTGTGGAAAAAAAAGTCAATTCCTCCTCCTCCGCCAAAAATTAAATTTGATGATGTAGTTCCATTACCCCCGCCAAACCCAATTCCGCCTTCCAAAAAAGAGTAGCTTCTGATGAGGTTATTTGAGGAGAACCCTCCCAAGCTTAATTTTCCAAGTATTGAACCAGCCCCAAAACTATCCCCAGAATTTGTGGTT
Organism: Treponema sp.; assembly: GCA_009781915.1. Lineage (GTDB taxonomy): Bacteria > Spirochaetota > Spirochaetia > Treponematales > Breznakiellaceae > WRKT01. The sequence goes on from WQUW01000045.1 coordinate 8,604, forward strand.
ATTAAATCTCCTCTCCCGATAATATGTCCGCCCATCTGTAAACCATTATCAAAAAACAAAAACGCATATTCGCCCACTCCTCCAAACGTATGCCCATCAATTCCAGTAATTACACCAGAAAACCCGCCACCCCCAAAGAATGGCCTAAAAGTAAATCCGCTTTCTTGCGCAGAAATGTTCATTCCAGCAATAGCGAATATTAAAACAATGACAATTTTTTTCATCTGAAGCATAATTTCCTCCAATATTTTTTTTAGCATAAAGAATATGCCTTATTCTGTCAACACTACTATCTGCGGCGCATGGATGAGGCGCACAAATATCAAAAAATTTCCTTGACAAACCTTGTTAGATGTATTACATTGTTTACATGGTTAGGTATGTTGAGGATATTGTAAAAAGGATAGGGAAGGGACTCATTCCGCAAGACATTTTCCTCCATATCAACAACGCTTTTACGGCAATCGATGTAACAAAAGACTTGTCTCTTTTTGATATTAAGCAGTTGAAAATGTCAAAAGAAACAAACCGGATTTACTATCGTTTGTGTAAAAGAAAGTATAGAGCGATTTTTTATGTTGAAAATGACAACATAATGATTGTAGCTTTGGACAAACGGGAGGATATATACCGAAAATGGCAGTAATATCGTTAAGGCTTAACGAAAAAGAAGAAAGCATGATAGAATTTCTTTCAAACTACTACGAACAGGACAGATCGGCGCTGATAAAATATTCGCTTAAAGAATTGTACGAGGATATTATCGACAAAGAGGCCATAAACGAGTTTGAGGCAAAAGAAAAGAAAGGCGAAGTGAGATTTATTGACTCAAGCGAAATAATAAACGAGCTGTTCCAAAACTCAGGTTAGTTTCGGAACAGCTCCCAAACCCGGTTCTACACCGTTATCTTCTCCCGCTTTGCGATAAGCGCCTGCGACACCACCACTAGCCCCGCCATGCCAGCGCCGATAAGGTCAGTTCCGATACCCGGATACAGCATAAGGATACCGGCGGCGGCGGCCAACAGCCGGAAGGGGGCGCTGACTTTCGTGAGCATATACCCTTGAACCCCAACGGCAAGGCTCGCCATCCCGATTATGGAGGAAATAATGATTTTTATAATCTCCAGCACGGTGGAATCATGGTAGCCGATAAGAATTGCCGGGCTTAAAACGATGATAAAGGGAAGAATAAATGTCGCTATGGCGAGCTTGGTGGCGATAACCGCGGTTTTAATGGGGTTGGACTTGGCGATAGCGGCCCCCGCGTAAGCGGCGAGAGCCACAGGCGGGGTAATGTCGGCGACAATCCCGAAATAAAACACGAACATATGCGCCGCCAGTAGCGGTACAACGACCCCAATTTCCATCCCGGCCCGCATTATCATGGGGGCGGCTATGGTAGCCATGATCACGTACTTCGCGGTTGTAGGCATCCCAAGGCCAATTACTATGCAGGTTACCGCCGTAATCAAAAGGGCCACAAACAGGCTGGTTCCGGTGGCGATAAAGAACGGATGGTTTACGACACGGACAAGCTGGTTTATGAGTATCTGCCCAATGCCTGTTAGGGTAACAATGCCGACTATCGTGCCGGCTACGGCGCAGGCAATCGCCACGCTGATGGTGTTTTTCGTGCCGTTGCCGACAGCCTCCACAAACGTCCCCGGTTTAAAGCGGGTGTCTTTTCTGATAAAGCTCAGCACGAAAACCGCAAGAATGGCCCAGCAGGCGGCGAAGGCCGGGGTAAAGCCCCGCCCCATAAGAATAACCAGCAGAATAATCGGGAGGAACAGGTAGCCTTTGGTAAGAGCCAACAGCCCCACTTTCGGGATCATTTCTTTGGGAAGGCCCTTTAAGCCCAGCTTTTTCGCCTCGAAATGAACCATAAGGAAAACCCCGATAAAGTACAGCGCCGCCGGCAGGGTAGCCGCCAGAGCTATCGTAATGTAGGGAATGGCGGTTATCTCCGCCATAAGAAAAGCCGCCGCGCCCAGTATGGGGGGGACAATCTGCCCGCCGGTAGAGGCCGACGCTTCCACCGCCGCGGCGAACTCCGGCTTGTAACCGATTTTCTTCATCGTGGGGATGGTAATGGGGCCGGAGCTTACGGTGTTGGCGACAGAACTGCCCGAAATCAAGCCCAACAGCGCACTGGCAATAACCGCAACCTTGGCAGGGCCGCCGGATTTGGAGCCCGCAAGGCCATTAGCCAGGTCTATAAAGAATTTCGCGATTCCTGTCTTTTCAAGAAAGGAGGCGAGAAAGATAAAAAGCACGATAAATGTCGAGGCGACCCCGATAGGAACGCCTATAATTCCCTCTGTGGTGAAAAAAAGCTGATGCACCACCCGGCGCAGGGAATAGCCGTCAAGAAACGCGAAGGCGACAAAGCCCAGCGCCACTACAAGGATGGGAACCCCCACCACCCGGCGGCACAGTTCGGCAAGGAGAATCATGCCAACCAAGCCCACGTAAATGTCCGTGGGAGTTATCAGGGCCGCGCGGTGGATAATCTCGTGGAAGTTAAACACCCAGTAAAAGAACGCGCCCCCGCCAAGGATGGCAAGGACAAAGTCGTACCAAGGGATGTAGTTTACACGGCTGGTCATGCCTTTGCGGGCTGGATAGAACAGGTAGCCTATGAAAACAAGGATTCCCACAAAGGCGCTGCGCCTGACCTGCTCCGGAAGGGTGAAAAGCAGTGTTGTGGCGAATACATACGCGGCAAACAGGACAAGGAGCCCTTTTACAATGTAGCCGGGAATGCCGGTAAAATGCCGTGTCCGTGAATCACGGTCAAACTTGGCTTTAATTTCTTCCTGCCGCTTTTCGTCCAGAATCTCCGTCTGGGCGTTTCCGTGTTGTTTATCCTGATCCATACCAATTTCTCCTAAACCTGTTAATGCTTAACTTGTACCGCTATACCGCAAAGTGATTTGGGCGTTCCTTCCGTAACGCTCCCGCAGATTTATGCGTTCATCGTTTATAAATAAGATGTGGTCCGAAACAGTCCCCACTATCACGTTAAGCTCACGCAGTGGAACGTTAAAGCCGGAAATGATCATCGCGCCTCCGTCCCGGCTGAGCGTCTGGCCTTCCCCCAGATCGCTTTGAATGCCCGCGCCAAAGGAGTAAAACCGCACGCTTTCCAGCCAAATCCCGCCGTCCCCGGCCCGGAACGTTTCCCGCACCGGGCTCTGGTTTACCGAATGGATAAACTCTATAGCAAACTCGCCGCTTTCGCCAAGCGGCAGCCTGCCGTAAAGCCTGCCCGAACCGGTGTTCCGTACTTCCAGAACCCGGGTTTCCGGGCCGCCCCAAAACCCAAAGACATACAAGGCCGCCCCGGCGGAAATTGCCAGGGCGGAAACCGCGAAAACGAGCCGTTTTATTGCATTACCCCGACGGATCTAAAAAACCGTTCAGCGCCCGGGTGAAAGGGAACCGTAACGCCTTCCACGGCATAGTGAAGATCAATGTCATGGCCCCTGGAGTGACCAAGCGCTATCTGCGCCCGGTGCTCAAAAAGACCCCTTGTCATCTGGTACACCGTTTCTTCCGAAAGGTTTTCGCTTACGATAAGCGTGGCCTTAACGGCGACCGTTGTTACTGCCGGCACTCCGCTGTACGTTCCGGCCGGGATGGTGTACATGCTGTAGAAAGGATACGCCTCCATAAGCCGTTCCGCCGCGTCCGGATCAACCCCCAAAATCATAATATCCCGTGAGAGCGCCAAGTCTACAACCGCCGGCGTGGGAGCGCCCGCCGTAACAAAGGCGGCGTCGAGCCTGCCGTCCCGCAGCCCGTCGGCGGAGTCACCGAAGCCCAGAAAGTGGACGGTGATATCGTCGAAGGTAAGGCCGTGCGCCCACAGTATCTGCTGTGCGTTAAACATGGTTCCGCTTCCGGCAGCGCCTACGGACACGTGCCGGCCCCGTAAATCGGCAACGCTGTTAATCCCCGGAACGGCGATAATCTGGCATACTTCGGCGTACATCGCCGCCATTGTGCGAAAGCCCCTAAACTGTCCCCCGGCAAAAAGACCCACGCCGTTCCATGCGTAATCCATTACATCGTTCTGGACAAGGGCCATTTCCACTTCCCCAATTTGCATGTGCTGGATATTCGCCATAGAAGCCCCGCTGGACTGAACGATAATGGGGATGCCCAGATGCTCGGTAAGAACCGTGGCTATCGCTGTGCCAAACGGGTAATAGGTTCCGGCGACGCCGCCCGTGGCAAAGCGTATCCTTTCGCCCCTGTCTCCACAGGCGCTCATTCCAATAGAAAGCAACGCTACCGCCGCTATCAATCCGACCTTTCTCATAACATACCTCCTGCGCAGAGATTAAAACTTGATACGGTAATTATACATTCACTCGTAGTTAATGTTCAAGGTGGGAATGTGGCGCTAAAATTAATATCCGGATTTTTATCACGCCAAGCTGCTAGAGAACGCAAAATCCCCTTGACAAATTATCAAAAAATCGTTAAATTATCCATAATATCTAAAATATCCAATATTTTTGCGAGAGAAAGCCATGAAAGAAAGCGCAATCAGAGTGGTAATTATTGACGGAGAGAATGACGCGCGGGACGCGGTTACATCTATCCTGTCGGGGCATGAGGATTTCTCGATATTGGCCTATGGGAAGGATGCCTACGATGCCTTAAACCTTGCCAGCCGCCTTAAACCTGACATCGCCATTTTGGGCAGCCGCTTGGGATATATCGACAGGGAAGAAATCCCGCCGCTGCTTAGGGCCCGTTCCCCCTCGACGGCGGTTGTTATTCTGACCGCCAAAGCAAGCGATTTGCAGTTATGCAGGGCTGTCTTCAATGAAGTGTCGGGCTTGGTTCAACGGGAGACGGATATACATTTCCTCCCGTGGATACTCAAATGCGTGTCCAGCGGAGGGTGCTTTCTTAGCCCCCCTCTGGCCGCCAGAGTTCTGCATCTTCTTTCCGGAGCGGCAAACAAAAGGGCAAAAGAAGAAGCCGCGCCGCGGGATGACCCCGCCAAGCGCCTTTCCAAAACCGAGATGCGGATTTTAATCGGGGTAGGAGAGGGCAGTACCAGCGGCGAAATCGCCAAGAACCTTGACTTGGCGGTGGGAACGGTGCGGAACTACATTTCGTCCGTTATGCACAAAATGGGCCTTGACAGCCGGGTACAAATGGCCCGCTACGCGTTCAAGTGCGGCCTTGTCCCTTCCTTCGCCAAACCCGGACACCACCGGGCGCGGCCTTAATAGCCCTCGTCCGCTTTTTCGCCTGGCACGGGAATGGGGTATTCCCCGTTAAAGCAGGCCAGGCAGTATCCCCCCGGACGGCGGGTTTCCCCTGACGCTGTTGTTCTTAGCGACTCTAAAAGGCCGTCCGCCGAAATAAAGGCCAGACTGTCCGCCCCCAGATATTCACGAAGTTCTTCCGGGCTGGAAGCGCTGCTGATCAGGTCTTTGCGGTGGGGCGTGTCAATGCCGAAATAGCAGGGATAGCGGACAGGGGGGGAACAGATGCGCATATGAACTTCCCTGGCCCCGGCGGCCCGTATAATGGCGACAAGCCTGCGGCTAGTGGTTCCACGGACTATCGAATCGTCGATAATAACCACCCGCTTGCCCCGCACTTCGCCGGCTATGGCGTTGTGCTTTACCAATACCGCCCTTTCCCGTTCCGGCTGGCTAGGGGAAATAAAGGTGCGGGCCACGTATTTGCTTTTGACAATGCCCAGCCCAAAAGGCGTTTCGGCGGCCTTGCCGTAGCCTATGGCGGCGGGTGTTCCCGAATCGGGCACGCCAATAACAATGTCCGCCTGTACCGGCGCTTCCTTTGCAAGAATTTCCCCCGCCCGCACCCTGGCGTTGTAGACATCAACCTGATCAATGACGCTGTCAGGCCGGGCGAAGTAGACATACTCGAAAGCGCAGACCGCCCGGCTGGTTTTTTCGCTAAACGTGAAGGACTGTACCCGCCCTTCGCTGATAATCACCATTTCTCCGGGCTCTACGTCCCGCGTGAATTTCCCCCCGACTGCGGCAATGGCGCAGGATTCGCTTGCCAGTACCCAGCCCCCTTCTATCTCTCCCAGGCAAAGGGGGCGGATGCCATTGGGATCGCGCGCGCCAATCAGAGCGTTCTCGGTAAGCACGGCAAGGGCGTATGAGCCTTTGATAAACTGAAAGGTATCGGCAAGGGCCCGTTCAAGACCCTTGCGGTAATTCTTGGCGATAAGGTTGATGATTACTTCGCTGTCGCTGGTGGAGGTAAAGCTTATCCCGGCATCCTCCAAAAGCTCCCGGACTACATCGGCGTTTGTAAGAGCGCCGTTATGCGCCACAGCGACAGAACCCAGCTTAGAGCGGTTCAGAAACGGCTGAGCGTTTTCCAGTGTGGAAGAGCCGGAAGTGGAATAGCGGACATGGCCTATGGCTATGGGCCCCTGAAGCTGTTCAATGACACCGGGGGTAAAGACAGAGGTTACAAGGCCCATGCCCCTGCGGTTTTCCATCTGCCTGTTTTTTACGGCGGCGATGCCTGCGCTTTCCTGCCCGCGATGCTGGAGGGAAAGAAGCCCATAATACACTAGCGGAGCCGCATTCTTTTCGGGGTCTTCGAAGTACAACCCGAAGACCCCGCATTCTTCGTGAAGCTTATCCTCACCATCGCTCAGACAAGCCTCACGCAAACTCATGACTGGATTCCCTCATTGGGGAATGATACCCGATTTGGGGCTGCCGTAACAAGGGACTACCGCATTTTCAAAGCAAGGCCCATGCGGGTGTTAAATTCGCCCTCGTCCATTTCGCCTTTAAGAAAATCAGAGATAAGAAGGCGGATAACCTGAGGAAAAGCATTCCAGTACTTGTCCGGCCAGGGGCCAATTCCCCTTCGCAGGGCTTTGTCCTCCTCCTCCTCCATGCGTCCCAGAGAAAACGAGACAAACTGGTCTATCATCGAAGCCAGCACGTCTTCTGGAATCGAGGGATCCCCGCCAGCCCCGGCGGAACGCTTGCCCCCACTTGAGCCTTTGCCTTGGCGGGCCTTGGCTTGTGGTATCCACGCGCGGGTGAGTTCTTCGATTTGCTTGTCCGTCAATTCCGGGGCCTGCTGTTTTATGATTCGCATGGTGTAATCCCTGACGCTGGTTTTAAGGCTGTCAATGCTTCCCTCGATATTGAGCTGGGCGCTGAGTTCACTGGCAAGGCGGCGGGGGTCGGGGGCCACGGGCATACTGCCGAACATGGCGATGTCCCGGCGGCGGCGCACCACGGCGGCGGCTATCGCCTCTATGTCCCGTTCCTCGCAACGGTTAAGGATGTAATCAAGGGTTCGTACCAATTCCTGACCAGCCATGATGCCTCCTACAGCGCCTGTTCTGTTTCCTGTCCCTCTAGTCCGCGGTAGTGCCGCCATCTACCGGGAAAGCCACGCCGTTTACAAAGGCCGCTTCGTCAGAGGCAAGGAACAGGGCGGCGTTGGCTACATCAAGAGTAGAGCCAAGCCTGCCAAGCGGCACTTCGCCCAAGCGTTCCTCCCGGCGGCCGGGGGTTTTGAACAGCTCCTGCACCAAGGCAGTATCCACCGTGCTGGGGTGGATACTGTTGCAGCGAATGTTATCTTTGGCAAGGCGAACCGCCACGCTTTTTGTAAGAAGGGTTACGGCTCCCTTGGTGGTTGTGTAGGCTTCGTTGGTGTAGCGGTGGCCTATAAGCCCGCACACGGACGAGATATTGATGATGGAGCCGCCCCCGGCCTTGCGTAAAAGCGGAATGGCGTGCTTACAGCCCAGAAAGGGGCCTTTGACATTTACCGCCAGCATCGTATCTAGGTTTTCGACCTTCATGTCTTCGATATTTTCCCGGATACTGACGCCTGCGTTGTTCACAAGCACATCCAGCTTCCCCGCTTCCTTTACTACCGCCGCAAGCGCCTCTTGCCAGCTTTGCTCGCAGGTTACGTCAAGGGCGGTAAAAAAGGCACGGCCCCCGGCCGCTTTAATGGCTGTAACGGCCCCGGCCCCCGCTTCGGCTTTGGCAGCGAGATCGCCCAAAAAAACCAGCGCCCCCTCTTCGGCAAAGCGTGCGGCGATAGCGGCCCCAAGCCCCTGCGCCCCGCCCGTGATAAGGGCGGTTTTTCCTTCAAGCCGCAGACCTGAGCCTAGGCCCGCCTGAGCCGGGGTTTCTTTTCGCATTATTTTCTTACCTCAACCTTCGCCAGTTTCTCGTAGAACCGGACAACGGCGCTATGATCGTTGGCGGCCATCCCGTCAGTCTTTAAAGCCTGCATGGTTTCCATTACCGATGCGGTAAGCGGCACGGGTACGCCCAGGTTATGAGCGGTATCCAGAGCGTTTTGCAAGTCTTTGATGTGAAGTTCAATCCGAAAGCCCGGCTTGAAGTTGCCGTCCAGTATCATGGGAACCTTGGCGTTCATCACGGTGGAACCGGCAAGGCCGCCTTTAATGGCGTCAAACACTGACTGGGGGTTTACTCCGGCCTTGGTAGCCAGCACAAACGCCTCGGAAACGGCAGCGATGTTCAGGGCCACGATGATCTGGTTGGCGAGTTTGGTTACATTCCCCGCCCCTAGGTCGCCCGCCAGCACCACTGACGATCCCATCTTTTCGAGTATGGGCTTTACTTTTTCGAAAGCGGCCTTGTCGCCGCCCACCATAATTGCCAGCGTAGCGTCAATGGCCTTCGGCTCGCCGCCTGAAACCGGGGCATCCAGAAAAACCACGTCCTTCGCTTTTAGCGCCGCTCCCACTTCCTGCGAGGCCGCCGGAGCGATGGAACTCATGTCAACCACGATACTCCCGCTCTTTACCCCCTCGATTACGCCGCTTGCCCCAAGGATCGCTTCCTTTACATGGGGCGAATTGGGCAGCATGGTGATAATAATTTCGCTTTTGGAGGCCACTTCCTTGTTGGAAGCGGCTCCTTCCGCGCCAAGGGACACAAGATCGTCAAATTTCGCGTACTTGTCGTAAACCACCAGCTTGTACCCCGCGTTTATGAGGTTTTTTGCCATAGGCCGCCCCATAATTCCCAGTCCGATAAATCCGATAATTGCCATACGTTTCTCCTTCTACTTGAGTGTTTTAATAACCGCTTTGTATACGTGATCTGCCGAAAGTCCGTACTTTACAAGCAGTTCCTCGTATCCATGCGCGGATGTTCCAAATTTGTCGTCAATAGCCACCATTCCAAACTTCGCGTTCACTTCCCCGATAAGAAGGGCCGCGACCGCTTCCCCCAGGCCGCCGCTTTTGACAGCTTCCTCGGCAGTGAGGATGGCCTTTTTTCCCGTGGCGTATTTTAAAAACTCTTCTTTGCGCAGGGGCTTTAGGGTGCTGACGTTCACCACCTGAACGGAAAGCCCGTCCTTTTCTTTAAGCTGCCGGGCAGCCTCCACGGACTTACTTACCATGACGCCGGTAGCGAAAATAACCGCGTCCTCGCCTTCGGTAATGGGGTAGATTTTTCCTATCTCGAATGTTCCGTCTGCGGGAGTGAACACGGGAAGATCGCCCCGGTTTATCCGTATGTAGACCGGGCCGTTATACGCAATTGCCGCAGGGATCATTTTTTTGACTTCTTCCGCGTCAACGGGATTAAGCACAATCATGTGCGGCATGGCGCGGATCACATTGGCGTCTTCCACGGACTGATGCGTCTTGCCGTCCCCGAAATCCGAAAGACCGCAGCTTGAGCCGGTGATCTTTACGTTGGCTTTTGGGATGGCAATGGAACAGCGGATTTGATCGTAGGCCCTGCCGGCGGCGAATACGGCGAAGGTTCCGGTAAATGGTATTTTCCCCGCAAGGGCAAAGCCTGCCGCCGTGGAAGTCATGTTTTGTTCGGCAATGCCCATTTCAAAAAACCTGTCGGGGAAGGCATCCTTAAACATATACGACATGGTGGACTTGCCCAAGTCTGCTTCCAGCACCACTATGTCCCGGTTTGTTTTTCCGGCTTCCACAAGGGCCTCGCCGTAAGCTTTTCGCAGGTTCGCGTAGTGTGTATTTGTCATGGTTATATCCCTGCCTTTGCCGAATCCAGTTCTCCGAGCGCCTTTTCGTAGGCGGCCTCGTCCATAATGCCGTTGTGATAGGCCACATTCCCTTCGGCGAAAGAAACGCCCTTGCCCTTAACGGTGTCCAGAATGATCACCTGCGGCTTGCCTTTGACGGCCTGTGCCTGTTCCAGCGCGCCGATAATCGCCGCCGGGTCGTGTCCGTTAACCGTAAACACTTCCCAGCCAAAAGCTTTCCATTTTTCGCCCAAGTCCGGAATATCGAAAACTTCTTTCGCGGGCCCCGTTGCCTGAAGTTTGTTCCAGTCGATAAAGGCGGTAAGGTTGTCGGCTTTGTAGACCGCCGCCGCCTGGGAAGCTTCCCATATCTGCCCTTCGCTCTGTTCGCCGTCTCCTATAATTACAAAAACCCTTGCCGGGCTCTTGTCCAGCCGCAGCGCCAGCGCCATGCCCAGACCGATGGAAAGCCCCTGCCCCAAAGAGCCGGTAACAGCCTCTATGCCGGGGATGCTGAGATCGGGATGCCCCTGAAGCAGTCCGTCCAGCGCTTTTACCCGCTTTAGTTCCTCTTTAGGGAAAAAGCCCTTTTCGCAGAGCGCCGCGTACTGTATCAGGGCGGCGTGTCCTTTGGACAACAGCAGGCGATCCCGGCCGGGATCGTTTGGCTTGCTGGCGCTCACATTCATCCGGTAGAAATATAGAACCGCCATTGTCTCGGCAAGGGAAAAAGAACCGCCAAGATGCCCTGCGGCATTGACGCCGATCATTTCAAGCACAGAGCGCCGCAGCCTAAGGGCAACGGATTTCATTTCCTTTACCGTGCTTTCGCTAACCATTAGAGTACCTCCACATGAAACATATAGTAGTGTAGCACTGTATTTTTTATTATGCAATGCAGTCCCTGTGCTGCCGTGTAACTTTTTTATAATTTTTCTATTGACACAAAGCGTATTATTGTGGTAGCATAGCGCCATGAGGTTGAGACCGGACGAAAGAGCGTTTTCGTGCCTTTTTTGTAAGAAATTTCCCGAAATAGGCAAACTTGGCACGGTTTTTGCTCTCTCTCTCTCTCTCTCTCTCTCTCTCTCTCTCTCATAAGACTCACCTGATCGTTTTACCTAAAAAAATTTACCCAAAAACAACGCTTCCCGCTGTGCAACTGTTGCCTTTCGCCGCGCCATATCCCGCAAACAGGAAAAAGCGGCCTGTAGGGGCTGTTTATATATGTCGGCGGTGACAATAACACCGCGGAAGGAGCCTTTTTATGAAGAAGAAAACGTTGGGAATGTTGGTATTGACGCTGACATTCGGGGTAATCGCAATGGGTTGCGCTTCACTTACGTGGAATACGCCTGTAACGGAAACCGGGACGAGGGGCGGAATGGAAACCGCTCTGCAAAACGCCGGAGCACGGGAAATCGCCAGATACACGCGCGTATTGGGCATTTTTAGGTTTGGAGGGGCAACATTCGACGGTTTGGTTATAGCCGCCGCGCGCGCAGGAGATTCCGTACACTACCTTAATACGCATGGCTTGTTCTTTCGGTCTGTACGGGCTTTCGCCACGAGCCCGTAGGCGGGAGGCGGCGAGGGCTGTTGTGGCCTGTCGTTCATCTTAGTAACACAACTGCGCTAAATGTGCTTCTTGCCGGATTTAAAGCATTCACAGTAAGGCTATGTGCCATAAAATACGATATTTTATGAAATCTAAACACATAGCTTTCAAAGACTTTGTTGCCAAAGTAAAGGAGAAAACATGGCAAAGAGGAAGAGTATTTTAGGGATTATTGCTGTTCTGGTTCTTGGTATTGCAGTTGTTGGGTGTGATGATGGAGGCGGCTATGTCTATGTCAACGAGATAGTTATAAGTGTTGGTGGGTCTTATATACTTGACTGGCAAACAAGTTTTGCCGCTGAGGATGAGGACACAACAATCAGTGGTGTAGTGCATGTATTTTTTGCACCTGCTATTGGTGGGGGACATATTATTAATACTGCTACAGTAACGGTAGATGATTTACAGTGGCTTACCGCTGGTTCTGTCAGTTTCTCATATTCCGGTGCAGGTAATCGTACTTTAAGCGTTAATTCTGTAGAAATACAATCTTTTGGATCTAATGTTAGGGTTACTTTAAACGTAACAAGATCGGCAGCTCCAGGTTCGGCTTTAAACAGAGGAACGGCAACAATATCAATAGCGTTGCCACACGCATTTGAATCCAGGTACGAGGTAATTCGTTGGGGCAACAGAACCTTCCAGTTTTAGGGAGGGTAAAAAGTGTCGCAAATCAGATTTTGCGGCACATAACAGGGCTGTTATTATGCGTAGCTTTTAGGTGCTTCGACCAAGGCAAAACATAGTAACAGCCAGACCCTGACTGACAGAAAATAAACCGCCATTTGTACACCTACGTACAAATGGCGGTTTCAGGTAACCAAAGTCAAAGTAGTAAGGAGAAGGTTTATGGCAAGCGTCAGTGAAAAAACGCACACAAAGGGGCAGTTGGATCATCATTCGAATCAAAATAATCCGAACAATGAAGCATATCAATTAAACTTGGACAACCATGCCAATCAATTGAATCCAGATCACGAAGAGTATTGGCGTTCAAGGGGGAAGGAAAAACCAAAAAAATAAAATCTGTTGAATCGCCCCGTCATGAGTGGCGGCTTTGAAACAGGTTTTATGGTGCGTAGCAAATGGTGTCCAAACAAGTTTCCCAAACTTTTCGGACATCGTTTGTTACAGCCCCAAAACCCGCTACCGCCGGGCCGTCTGCCAGACCATGCTGGACTGCTCTCGTTTTTTGCCTTATATTTATCTTATGATCGTAACCATAGAGCTAATGAACCGGGAAACGCTTAATTTACTGCGTGAATTGGAAGGATTGGGCCTTATTCGCTTGCAAAATTCTGTTTCTAAGGATATCACCCAAGAGGGCACTCATTCCAATCGCTGG
>WQUW01000046.1 GCA_009781915.1 Treponema sp.
ACCTGCGACCTGCGACCTGCGACCTGCGACCGTGCCAGAACTATTTTTTAATGCCATCCATTGGGCGGATTTTTTAACCATTAGTTGTATCTTAGCGCACAGGCAAACAATGCGTCAACCCCCAGATGCCAATGTTCTTCCCCCCTCCAGCAATGCCCCGCCGCGCGTGAGCCACCAGTACAATGCCCGGCAGGGGAGGATATACGGTTTAAGAAGCCATTTGCCCAGGCTCTTTAGCGTAGGAGACCGTGGCTCCGAAGCGGGTTCCCTGGGCGGCTTCTTAAACCGTATATCCTCCCCTGCTGGAGCTTTTGGCGGGAATGCATGGCTCACGCGCGGCGGGGGGCGGGGCGGGGGGTTACTCCCTCAGAATAATACGCTATACTCCAATGGTGGGCAAGGTTCGCAAACACATATTACGAACAAGAACAAACAGGATACTACTCGCTGTGGTTCCGGCGCTCTTGCTGCTTGGCTCCTGTGCAAGCGAAGCCTATAGGCATATCCCGGCATACTCCGGCCTTCCCGAATACCAGAGGGCGGCCCGGCCCTTTACGGTTACGGCGTTCAGGGGCGAGGCCGAAGGGCAGGCTATGCCCGAATGGGTGGAACACTGGCTTGAAGGGGGCATAGCCGCGGTGGAAGCCCTTGCCGCCCATCAGGGCCGTCATGTGTTTATCAGCCGGAACGAGGGGGTTAATTTTAACGCCTTGGCGCAATGGGCGCAGTGGTTTATCCCGGAATTGGACTTTCCCCGGCTGGCTGCGGCCCGCATACAGGAGCGCTTTCTTTACGGCGTTTCCCGCCCCGAAATCGTGTACGGCCCTTTTTTTGTGGCCCTTGTCCGCGCCGCCTCCGATGCTCCTTGGGCCGGGGCGGTTAAAGAGGACTATTTCTGGATACGCCGGGAATTTTACCTTGACGGCAACGATACTCCGGAATGGAACAATAATTCCGGCTTTACCGAAGAAGACTGGGAGTTTTTAATTCTTGTTACCATAGATAAAGACCATTTCGCCTCTCAGCTCGATGCGGTGTTCCGTGACGCGCGTCCGGCTTCCCAGCCCACACGGGAGCAGCAGAACGCCGCCAACCGGGTGATAGAGCTTTTTTTCGAGGGGTTTTAGCCAGTGAACGAGGCAAGTATCGGAATTGGCCCGGCGCAGGCCGCACAGGGGCTACCGCCGGTTTTTGAGTGGGGGCTTGAAGTAATCAGGGCAATCCAAAGGGCGCAAACCCCCGTCCTTACGGGTCTTACAAGCGCCATTGCCGCCCCTGCCGCCTCCGGAGCGCTGTATGTCTCGCTCGTGCTTTTTCTTTTGTGGTGGATAGACGAAAAACGGGGCCTTCGCCTTGGCATCCTCCTTATCGTTTCCGCATGGATTAACGTTTACCTGAAGAATATTTTGGGCCAGCCCCGGCCCTTCAACCTTGACCCCTCCGTGGGCATGGCCTACGCCTCCGGTTACGGCGCGCCATCAGGACACGCCCAGCTATCCATGAGTTTCTGGGTTCCCGCCGCCGCTTGGCTTGGGTCGGTATGGGCCCGCCGCCAGCGTGTAGTGTGGGTGACGGCAGTGTTCGTCATTCTGCTTGCGGGGTTCTCGCAGGTGTATCTGGGCCTGCATTTCCCCACCGGCATCCTCGCCGGATGGATGCTTGGCGGGGCGGCTCTTTTTGTCCTGTTCGTGCCCGGCCCCCGCATTGAAGGTCTTTTGCTCAAAGGCGGGGTGCGTTTGCAGAATATCTCCGTTGCCGCAATCGCGCTGTGCATGAACGGCCTTTTCCCGCAAGAAAGAGCCTTTCCCGCCCTTTTTCTGGGGTTTTGCCTTGGCTATACCATGATGAAACAGCGCTTCCCCTTTTCCGCGCGGGGAGAAATTAACGGCAAAAAGCCGGGGGCGCAGGTTATGCTCCTTCGCTGTTTTACGGGCGTTGCGGGCGTGGCGGTTCTTTTTCTGGCGCTGCGGCTTATCCTTCCCGGCGAGGGGAGCCTTTTCCGTGATATACCGGCGTGGGGCCCGGATTCCCCCGTTTACGATATAGGGCTGTTTGTCCGCTACGGTATTCTGGGGTTTTGGGCATCGGCTGGAGCGCCCCGCCTGTTCCAGAGGATGGCTCTGGCGCAGCCCGCCGCAAACGACTAGCCTGTAGGCTCCCCGCCGCTAATCATCTGCGCCGGAATAAGAACCTGCGTCCAGGGCTTGTTCGCCGGACGGAATGTTCCCGACAAGTCCCCCCCCGGCGAGATAAAAAGCCTTGTCGCCATGCCATCGCTGTGGGTAAACACGGCATTGTCAAGGCTGAAAACTGCCAAGGGGTAAAGCCGCGTAACGCCGGGCAAAGGCCCATCCCCCGCCACGGCTCGCAGTTCCCCCGTGATTTCTTCGGCAGTAAAGAGGGGGGCGGCCTCCAGAGACGTTTCCAGTGTCCGCATTACCGAAAGGATAAGGGGGTTTTCCCGCAGAAGACGGTATTCGCCTTCAGTCTTTTGATAGCACGTTTTAATTGCGGACTGTATGTCTTCCCTGCCAATGCGAAAATTCGTTTCAAAAAAGCTTCCGGTAAAATCCCCCAGCCCTTCCAGAAAAAAGCCTTCAAAATCCGTGCCGGCGATGCTCCGGTAGCGGGAAAAATCAATGCGGGAAAAAACATAATCTTCCAGCGAGCCGCCGGGCGCGGCCTTTTTCAAATCCAGCCGGCCCAGTTCGTCTGCAACACGGCAAAGCCTTGCGTAGCGGCGCTCCATTCTTCCCCGTAAAAAACCCGTTTCAAGAATGGGTTTTAAAAACAGGCCCAATTCATGCGTATCCAAGGTTATGTCCCTTTACCTCTCTGCCTAATAAGTATATCATCAAAGTAGGCTGATTTACACCATGAAAACTGAACTTATCAGAAAAGGCATCCACGCCCTTGTCGCCCTAGCCCCGTGGCTTGCGCTCGTAAACCGTTCCCATACGGCCCTGCTTCTTATGGGGGGCGTCTTTTTTTATGCCTGCGTGGAAAGCCTGCGCTTTGTGGGCTTTTCCCCGCCCTTTGTTTCTTCCGTTACCAATACGGTGCTGCGGGAGCGGGAACAGGGGCGTTTCGCGCTGGGGCCTATAACCCTTGGTCTTGGCGCTCTTTTGGCGCTGCTTTTGTTCCCGCCACAGGCGGCGGCGGCGGGCATTTACGCGCTGGCGTTTGGGGACAGCGCCGCGACAATTGCGGGCAGGCTCTTTGGGCGGGTGCGCCCGGCGTTTATGGCGGGGAAAAGTCTTGAAGGCTCTCTGGCCTGTTTTGCCGCCGCCACCCTGTCCTGTTTTCTGGTTTTCCGGGACTGGAGAATAGCCCTTGCGACAGGCATTGTTTCCATGCTGGTCGAGGCGTTTTCCGTCAGGGATTTTGATAACCTGTTACTGCCCCTTGCGGCGGGTTTTACCGCAAGCATGGCTGCGCTTGTGTTTTAGCCCTTGCGCTTTAGAGCCACAAATATTCCCGGCGCAACCTTGAAGCGATAATCCACGTGCCCGCAACAAGGGCCAGAAAACCCGGAAGGGGGGTAACCCACGTGTCCGAGTTAATGAGCATAGTTCTTCCGGCGAATGCCAGGAGAGCGCCAAGGCCGATATGCACGTATGCCCGTGAACCCCGTGTGTAGGCGGAGATAAAAAACGTAATAACCGTAACCGCTAGAATTCCCGCCTCTACCACGGCGAACATGGAGCCGTAACCGCTCCACGGCACAAGGGCCGAATCCCACACAATGCCGTCAATGGGAATGTGCATGGCAATAATCAGGGCAGCCAAGACCAGAATAAAGAACGTATTTTGCTGTTTTTGGGCATCGAGCCCTGCGGCGTACACGCTGGCGGCAAAGAGCGAAAACAGGCCGAAATACCGGGCAAAGATCAGAACTCTGGAGCCGGAAATAATGTACATGGCGGGAAAGGCGAAAACGGTTCTAAGCGGAATCATAAGCCTGACAAATTCAAAGGACAGGGAAATGACAAAGAGGCCGAAAAAAAGTATTTCCGGGGACTGGGTTTTTTCAAAAAAATGCTTGATAAGGATTATGCTGATAAAGGAATAGGTTACCGCAGCCAGCATCGTAAAAAAAGGGACATATGCCGACGGGCCGATGAAAACTCCTGCCAGTGCCTGAATTATTCCCCGCGGGCGCAGGGCCGCCAGCGCCGAGGCTTCGGGATAGGCTGAAAAGGCGAAATAAGCGCCCACAGCGACAAGGCCCAAGGACAGGGCGGACAGGATTATCCCGCCCTTAAAAAAGTCGTTTCTTGCAGAAAGCGTCATTTTCTTAGCATAAACTATTCTCTTTGCAGACTCAAGGCTTTATCAAAAATACCGATACTGGTAAAAGGGGAGTAGTCCATGTTGTATAAGAGAGCTTTTTGCACATTCGCCGCGATCCTGTTTCTGAGCCTGTCAAGCCTTTCAGCCAGAGATACAGCAACGTTTGTTGACCTTGGCTTTTCTTCGGATGGCAGAATATTCATGTTCGCCCAATATGGGGTTCAAGCGGGAACGTTGCGGCCGTGGGCGGATTTATTTATTGTCGATGTTCCCCAAAACAACTTTGTAAGCGGCGGCAGGATTTCGTATATTCATGACAGACCTGTCGTTTTCGGACAAAATGGTTCCGGCGCTTTTCACAGTGTTTTGGTTCGCAACGCTGCCCTTGTAGAAAGACACCGGATCAACCACTCTTCGCAGGGCCGCCTTCTTTTCATTGCTCTGGACAATCCGGCTTCCGGCGGGGCGGAAAACCCTGTTGAATTCAGGGATTTTGAAACCGGCGCTTTTTACCGGGCAGTTCTGGTTCAAACGATAGAAGGCTCAGGCCCTTCCTTGCGCTCCTCGTTTTACATCAACCTTGAGCGCACTGCCCCGAACGGCTCCAGAAGTTCCCATGTTGTGGGAACCCCTCAGCTCAGGCGGCCCCTTATCGCTTCGTACCGCATCCGTCAGGCAAGGGTTTACGGCGATTCCATTATCTTTGTTATCGAAATGAGAAGGCAGGAAGGCGAAAGTATTGCCATCCGCTACATGGTAGAGGCCCTGCGGCTGTAGGTCAGTGCTTTTCTAGAAAGCTTGACGGCTTATTAGCGCTCGTACTATACTTACCTCGAGATGCGCCTTGATAATGCCCTGCCGTCTTTCTATACCGCTTTCCCGCAAAATGTTGCGCCGCAGAACGTTGCGCCTGTCGCTGTGGCGGCAAGCCCGGCAGTAGTGGCGCAGACGGCGCAGGCAAATAACCTGTCCCGCCCCGGCATAGTCGTTGACATCTCGCCGGAAGGATGGGCGGCTTACGCGCGAAGTGCGGCAATGGGCGAAAGTGATGCGGCGGGACGCATTGACGCTCTGGAAGAACTAAGGTGCGCAACCTGCGACAGCCGCAGGTATCAGGATGTTTCAAATGACTCGTCGGTCAGCTTTCAGACGCCAACGCACATCAGCCCTGAAAAATCCGCCGCCGCAGTAAGAGCCCACGAATATGAACACGTCGCAAACGAACAGGCAAGGGCAGACCGGGAAGGCCGCAGAGTTGTCAGCCAGACCGTGATGCTTTTCTCGGCAATCTGCCCGGAATGCAGCCGTGTGTACACATCCGGCGGCGAAACCAGAACGGTAACCGCAGAGGACAACCGTGGCGGCAACACCGGCGAGGCGGCGGGGGATTCAAGCCTCGCGTAGTTTGCGTTAACCCTCCTTGATTCCCGCATCACGGATTTTTTTACGTATTTCGTCAACCTTGGCCCGGATAGCGTTTTCTTCACCGGGGGTTGCGGCAGTAACCGGACGAATTACACGTTTATCCGTTAACCCCAAAAGGCTTATGGCGAATTTGTTTGCGGCAAACGCATCTTTTGCCATTCCCAAAATATCGGAGGTATCCAGTATAATCTCGTGCAGAAGCATGGTTCGCTCGATGTCGCCGCTTCTGCCTGCATCGTAATACGCCACAAAGAGTTCGGGAAAAAGAGGCGCTATTGAAGGAACATAGCCGTCGGCTCCCATCAAAAGCGATGCGGCGGTATTGACCGTCAGCCCCTGCAATACGCACATAGCGGGATCGCTTTTGTATACCCGCAATATTTTCTGGAAATCGATGAAGTCCCCCGAAGAATCTTTTATGGCAACAACGTTGTCAATGTTCGCAATTTTGCAGATTGTAGCGGCGCTTAACTTTGTGCTGGTGAAAAGCGGAATATTGTACACAACAAGGTCGATGTTTGTTTCCCTGCTTATATCTTCAAAATGACGAATGGTTTCTTCTTGGGGCAGGGAATGGCGGGCATAAAAAACAGGCGTAATTACCGCACATGTACCGCCCATTTGCTCAAACCGCTTGATGTTTTCGACAACCCTGCGAGTGCTAGAGTCCATAACTCCCGCCATTACCGGAACCTGTTTGCCAACTTCATCAATGGCGATCTTGATTGCCCGATCCCGCTCGGACTGAGTCAACGCCAGTGATTCGCCGTTTGTTCCGGCAACAAAAATGCCGTGAATCCCCCGGTCTACGCAGTGGCGAAGCAGGGCTCGAAAGCCCTGCTCGTCAACATTTTCTTGTTCATCCACCGGCGTGATAACCGGGGGAATTACCCCGTGATATTTTTTGGGCATACAATCTCCTCCTTCCATCTGTTACCGGAAAAATTCCGAAAATCTCATAAAGTGCCTTCTCTGTTCTTCCAGAGTAACCATTGTCTCCTGAATACTCAAACCCCACGGCTCTTGCAAATTAAACCTGTTAACTTCGGCCCTGAATTCGGGATCATTGTCAATAACATTAAGGATTGCGGCATTCATCCTTTCCACGATCAAGCTGTTTGTGCCTCTGGGAGCCAATGCAACATACATGGTATCAATAACAAGATCGGTATAACCTTGCTCACGTGCCGTAGGAATATCTGGAATTAAAGCCGGACGTTCACTCAAGATTGTGCTTAACGCACGGAGGCTTCCGGTTTCAATATGATCCCTTGCAGTGGCGAAAGGCAGTATTGTAACTTCGACATGATTGCCCAACAGCGAGATCAGCCTCGCAGCGCCATCTCCGGTATCCATAGCTGTAAATTGCGCACCTGCTGTTTCCTGCATAATTATAAAAGCAGTATGCACTCCGCCGCCTATTGAAATCCCGAACCGCATTGCCCCCGGATTTGCTTTTGAACCTTCAATGAGTTCCGTTAATGTTGTGAAGGGCGAATCAGCAGAAACAACAATATTCTCTCCGGACTGTCTGCCGAATATTGACACCGGTTCAAAAGCATCCCAGCCAAAATCGGCCATTCCGGTAGCTTCATTTCCGGAAAGCGCGGCTGTGTTGGTCATAATGAATGTGTATCCATCCGAAGGCCCATTTCTGAACTGAGACATTGCGATATTTCCATTGCCGCCGGTTACATTCACAACGGTTACGCTTACGCCCAGATCCCGCTCAAGAAAACGGCTTATGAGCCGGGCATTAAAGTCGGTATCGCCGCCTGCGCCATGCGTGCTGATAACGGTAATCCCTCTTGAGGGCCAATTTGCAGCCGCTTCCTCCGGTGAAAGGGGAGGCCCGTCTTCCCTGCAAGAACCTAAGGCAAAAGCCAAAGCCAACACCGCAATTACTGAAAAAATCCTTTTCATTTTCTTTCTCCTTGTATAATTTATTTGGCGCTTTCTGAATTTGAACGCGCTTTTTTTCTGTTTGAGTAGAGGTTTACAACAAGCACAACAATCGTAATTCCCATAAAAACAAGAGCAATTGGATGGTTAAGCAGGGACATCCTGTCCATCTGGAACAACTGTGAAGACCGCCTAAGATGCAATTCAAATGCCGGGCCAAGAATAAACCCCAAAATCATTGGAACTTGCGGAATGCCAGTCTGGATGCAAAAGAAGCCGACAAAGGCGAAAATCACAATGCCCCATACATCAAATGCAAAATTGCTGTCGCCAATTGCCCCGACTACACAGAGCGTAACAATAACCGGCAGCAATAAATTCTTGGGGATTTTTAGTATTCTTAAAAAGCCTCGCAATCCGATAAATGTTAAAAACAGCATAATAAATGCTGCGATGATCATGGTCAAAAAAATGCCATATACAACATCGGGGTTTCTTTCGAAAATAAGCGGGCCGGGTACGACATTGTGAATCAAAAAACCGCCCAAAAGCACTGCGGTTATCACATCGCCCGGTATTCCCAGCGATAACAGCGGAATCATGTTACCGCCTATATTTGCGCTGTTTGCCGCTTCAGGCGCCACAATTCCGTCATGGATACCAGTGCCGAATTTTTCAGGATGCTTGGAGCGGTTCTTTGCAACAGTATAAGAAATCATGGCTGCTGTACCGCCGCCAATGCCGGGCAGCACACCAATACCAACGCCGATAAGAGACGAGCGTATTCCATTAACAATCTGCGCGCGGAATTCCTTAAAGCTAAACCCAAACCCTTTAATCTGGAAATTGGTTTTTATTACAGCATCTTCCTGCTTGCGCGCGTTTTGGGCGTGTTTTATGACCTCAGTTATTGCGAACATGCCTATCAGAAATGCCATCAGTTTAAGGCCGCCTGTAAGCGCTACTTGGTCAAACGTAAAACGTGGCCTTGCGTCAATCGGCGCAAGGCCAACGGTGGCAAACATGGTTCCCAGCACAGCGCTGATAAGCCCCTTAACCAGATCATTACCGGTAAGAATAATAACCAAAGACAGGGCAAACAACACAAGGGCGGCATATTCATAGGGGCCAAATCTCAGGGCAAATTCCGCCAAAAAGGGCGACACAACCATAAGGAAGCCTATACCAATGAGAGTTCCGGTGAACGAGAAGAAGATACCCAGCCCTATGGCTTTCCCGGCTTCTCCATTTTTCGCCATCGGATGTCCGTCAAAACAGGTTGCTATAGAAGAAGGAGTCCCCGGAATATTCAATAGAATCGAGGTGATAAGCCCGCCTCCCATCGCTCCGATATACAGCGAAACCAGTGTGGAAATTCCCTGAATTGGAGTCATGGTATATGTCATGGGAAGAAACATAATAAGCGCCATCGTAGCTGTGAGCCCCGGAACAATGCCAAAAATAAGACCCATAAAGACGCTTAAAAAAATCAATACCATAACAACAGGATCCAGAACGACCTGATTGAATGCCATGTTTACAATTTCCAGCATTTTCAAACCCCTTAAAAATTAAAACCCAAGTATGCCTCTTGGCAGCAGTATATTAAGATGTACAACAAATATGTAGTTCACCAGTACGGCGCTGATTATGCCCGCAATTGCGGAGAAAAAGACGATTCTCCCGGTAGGCTTTTTACTTAAAATACACGCCTGTCCGCAAACGTATATTGCGGACATAATTAAAAACCCGGCTGTATTTAAAAGCGCAAGGTACACTATTAGGGCCGTGAAAGTAAGTATTACAGGATAATTATTGCCGAAAAACCCAATCAGGGCTTTTTTCAAATCCAGCTTTTCTTTTTTCTCCGTTTTTACCAGCTCACGGATTCCACGAATAAGCAAGAGCGCGCTTAGCAGCAGCATACATGCGCCCCAAAAACGGGGCATATGCGCTGAATTTAATGGTGTGGCGCCGGGGCCCGTAAAAGGCTGTATTGCCAGAGAATGATACAGGTACACTAGCGAAAATACAATCAGTACGCTTCCTGCAAATATATTTTTTGTATAACTTTTCATGGACGCTCCTTTAATTACGGGTATGTTGATATACATCCTTGTTGGCAACATTGAGAATCTGCTCACCTCGCAGAATTGCCAAGCAGCCTTCCACGCATATTGTGTGCATTCTAATAACAGCCTCTCTTGTCTGTGCTGCGCTGTGCGGCGTACACAAAAGGTTTTTAGCCCGCAAGATCGGGCTGTCCTGCGGCGGGGGTTCGTTCTCGAATACATCAATTGCCGCACCGGCGATAGTTTCGCTTTCCAGAGCCTCGATTAAGTCAGCCTCGTTCACAATTTCGGCTCTGGCGCAATTGATTAAAACAGCCGTTTTTTTCATCATTCCAAACTGTTTTTTGGCAATCATGTTTTTTGTTGTGTCGAACAGCGGCACATGAAGGGAAACGAAATCGCAGTCCCCAAGCATTGATTCGTAATCTGAATAATAAGTGATTCCACGGTCTTCGGCTTTTTCTTTCGGCAAATAAGGATCGTATCCAAGTACATCCATGCCCAATGCTTTGCAAAGGCGTGCGGTTTCAATACCTATCGCCCCAAGCCCGATAATGCCCGCCTTTTTTCCGTGGACTTCAAACATCTTGCCATTACTGCGCACACTGGAGAAATTTCCGGTTCTTGTTTCCGTGTCGCTTTCGATAAGATTCTTGGCGGCGGCAAGCATCAGCGCAATTGTATGCTCCGCTACAGACAGGCTGTTGGCCCCGGGCGTTATGACAATGGGGATTCCCCGTTCGTTTGCCGCTTCAAGATCAATAGTGTCATAGCCAACACCGGTGCGGCCAATAACTTTCAAGTTATGCGCTTTTTCGATTGCGCCTCTGTCCAGCTTGCCAATGCGTACTATGATGGCATCCGCATCCTTTATTCTGTCCGGGTAGTTATTGGGATCGCCGTCATTGGCAACAAATATGTCCGCCTTACCCTGCAAAAGCGCTAGAGCCTGCGGGCACACCGGCTGTGTCATAACAAATTTTTTCATTTTGCATCCCTCCTTGGTACTCATACTATTTTACTAGCAAAAACCGTGCCAAGTATGCGTATTTGAAAAAATATTTTTCGAAAAACAAAACGGCATATTAACAGGAAAAACGTAGAAAACAGTGCTGTATCTTGCGTTTTAGACCGGGTTAATCCGGCTAATAATGAGCTTTGCAAAAAACAAGTTTTCAAACGGATTTCTTGCTGCGCATATGTTTCATAACAAACCACGTACTGTTTCATTATGAAACACTAAAGGCCAAGGCCATGTATTTTTCGCCACAGGGTTGTCCGGCTAATACCGAGAGCCGCCGAGGCTTTGGTCATAGACCAATGATTATCCGCCAATACTCTGCTTATGTGATTTTTCTCAATATCGTCAAGCGCTGTTGTTTCGGCGGTTACAATATGTTCCGCAGCCGCCTTTAGCAAGGAGGCATCTTCACGGCGCCCATCCCGAAGATCCCGTAACCGGATTATTGTCCCTTCGCAAATAATAACCGCCCGCTCAACAATATTCCGCAGTTCCCGGATATTCCCCTCGTAGTGATAGTTGCACAGCCAGACAGCCGCATTGGGAGAAAAACCTTCAATATTTTTATTGTAGGTTTTGCATAACTCTTTAAGGAAATACCCGGACAGCAGCTCTATGTCCTCCCGCCGCTTTGAAAGCGATGGAATATACAGGGACAGCGTGTTTATCCTAAACAGAAGATCCTTGCGGAACAGGGACTCGTGAACCATCTCGACAAGGTTTTTATTGGCAGCGCAAATAAGCCGTACATCTATTGGTATAATTTTTGAATCTCCAATACGCATTACTTCCTTTTCCTGTATAACCCGTAAAAGCTGAGCTTGCACCTCCAGAGGGAGTTCGCTGATTTCATCAAGGAACAGCGTACCTCTGTGGGCCAGTTCAAAATATCCGGGCTTGCCCCCTTTCCGACTTCCGGTAAATGCGCCCTCTGCATAACCAAACAGTTCGCTTTCGATCAGGGATTTCGGCAGCACTGCGCAGTTGACCGCTACAAAAGGCCCTTTGCGGCGAATGCCTTCATTGTGAATGCTTTGGGCAAAGAGTTCCTTTCCCACGCCGCTTTCCCCTTCAATTAGCACAGAAGCGTTATACTGGCTGAATTTTTTCGCAATGGAAATACAGTGGGCCATTTCTGTGTTTTTATGCACAATGGACGAAAACTTGTGTTTTGCGACAAAACCTTTCTCCATCAGGGTAACCCGCAGTTTTTGTTCCCAATCCTGAATCTTTTGAATGTCACGGATAATAATTACAGAACCAAAAGAAAATTTTTCCATAGAGACGGGAATGATGGAACCCGAAAGCAATCTGTTGCCTATTCTGAAAGTCTGGTCAATAACCTGCCCGTCTTTTTTAATTCCGCCCGCAAATGGAAGTATTGAAAGAGCCTCAATTGGTTCCCCAAGAATTTTCTCCTGCTTGATGCCGAGCAAGTCCTGCGCAATAGCGTTAAAAAGAATCACTCTGCCATTCCCGTCAATGGCTATTATTCCGTCATTGGCAAAATCAATTACCGTCCGCAGCCGCCGGGCCAGTTCCTGCTCCTGTTGCAGCGCAGCGTATATTCGCAATGCTTCGTCCATTGCCGCCTGAATCGAAGAATCGCTTGACTGATGCAGATAGCATTCATAGCCTGCGGCATCACAGGTTTCTTTTACAATGGTGTCCCCTATGAACATGGAAAAGCCCTGTGCGGCGCAAGATGAAACAACATCTTTGACATCGTCGCTATCATCGATATTTACAATCGTAAGCGGTGTCTTTATGATCTTTTTTATCATCGTTTCATCACGGCTGTTTATAACGTTTGAGTATCCTACTATGGCAAGAGGCCGGTCTTTTTCGATAGCTGCCGAAAGCGATTCAATTAATTCGGAAGGGCTAAGGCGTATCTCTACCACAGGCAGACCAATATTCGCCTCTTTTATTAGTTGATAGGTACACCCGCGGGAAATGACTACCCGCACATGATTTTCCACGGCATTGAGCGCCTGTACAAGCCCGGCTTGCTGGTTGCCTCTGACTACATCAATGTTCCGGTACTTTTGATTTTTTACCATCTGCAGGGCGGAGTCATACATTTGCTTATAGGGAGCAACGAGTAGTATCTCTTTCATTAGGCTATTGTACCACAAAAATTAACAGCCGAAAGAGTTATTTGGACAACTCTAGTAGCGACACCAGCGATGCGGCAGAGACTTCAAGCCTCGCGTAGTTTGCGCAAGGCGTAAAAAACAGCGTCTTCCCTGCCGAAAGCGCCGGCCTTGGTTACAACCTTTAACCCTTCGTGCTTGCCCCCGATAAGCCGCATGAGCGGTATACCAACAGCAATCTCGGTAACGATGCTTGAGCCAAGAGCGCCGGCGCACTCAAAACAGCTCATTGCCGTATCGCCGCCCGAAAGGAAAAGCCCGGAAACCACTGCCCCGTCAAGAACCATGACGGCAATGCGGCCTATCATCCTTTGGGTAAAATCGCTCATCTCTTCCGTGGACAGTCCTGCCCGGCGGGCGCTTTCTTCGTTTTTTTGACGCTCGTCTTCGCTGTAGGTGGAGGAAGAAAGCAAAATCACATCTTTGCCTTCTTTTAGAAGGGCAATGGCCTGCGCCGCCGCATCTTCGGGGCTAACAGTTTTTTCAAGAATGTCGTATAACGGCACTTTGACCAAAGACACGCCCTGCTTCTCGGCATACTGTATCTGGTTTCGGGCTACCGAGCTTACGCTTGCCACAACTGCCAAGGCGGGGGGTATAGATTGCTCCACGTTCAAAAGGTTATCCGCAAGGGCGGCGGAGCCTACCCACAAAACACGCTTTGCCGTTGACAAAACAGTACGGACAATAATCTGAAGATCGCTGTTTGAAGCGGCATCAAAACAAAAAATGCGCCCGCCGTCAAAACTGAAAGCTCCGCTGCGCACCGCTTCAAGACCGGTGTGAATGACCTTTTCGCCGGGAAAAGCTCCAGTCATAATGTCTTGAATATCATCGGTTTTAACGGGGGTTTTCGGGTCTTTGGCTAACTCGGTTTGGCTTACCGGGACGCCATTAAGACAGTGAATCCGGTTGACGGTAGTGCGGCCCAAGTCAGGAAAGGCCGGGGCAAAAACGATCATCTCTGGCTTGTAACACTGATCCAGCGCCCTTGTTTCCGCGCCGATATTGCCCCGCAGGGTTGAATCGACTTTTTTTATCACCCGGTAAAAATTCTCAAAGGGGATGTTTCCGGCTTCGCCAAGTACCCGCTGAAACGCATCTTCTTCGGGAAGGGCGCGGGATTCAGTGTCAAGCACGCAGGACTCTTTGCCCGTTATCCCTTGGCTGGAGAACACCACCCTTACCGGAATACCCCGGCGGCGAACCTGCACCCCCGTATCATTGGAGCCGGTAAAATCATCGGCAATGACAAGATAGTTTTTCATTACCTTCTGATAATATACCGTGAAAAAAAATCTGTCAAACGCACTGTACGCTACCTGCACTCTTCCACAACCCATAACAGTACACACAGCCCGCCGGACAATTCCCGTAAGCGCCTATGTCCACGCTTGGGGCGCAGCGGCACAAAGGCCGCCCCTGCCCTTTGTCCCTGCCCGGCGCGTTAAGACCAAAAAGCCTTGCAATGTATTCGCCGTCAATGCAGGCTCCGGCGGGGATTCCAAGCTCTGCCATGCCTTCCTCGGCGCAGCTTTGGATTTCCATTCCCTGCGAGCGGGCGATATGGGACAACTCGGCAAGGAGTTGGCGGCAGGCAGGGTCAAGAGCCGCCCCGTTATGCGGCGAGCGCTCCAAAACACCGCTGCGCTCCAGCGCCGCAAGCCGTCTTTCTGCGGCGGAATACCTGTCGTACACGCTTACAATGACCCGTTTCACCGCACCATTAAGCTGCGCCGCAAGATGGGCAAAATTGCGGCGGTGAAACTCGCTGTCCGTTAGGCTGGACAAAAAAACCGGGTCATACCGCCAGATTACCCGCTGCGGGGTGATTTTTTGCGCCAGCCCCTTCATCGCCTGAATAACAGCCGCCGCCGCCGGAACATTCGGCTCCAAAACAGAAGGATACGCCGTAAGCGTGGTCATCACATAAAAATTATAGCCCCGGCGCTCCAAATCTTCGGCATGGCTTAGAATGGAAGCGGGCTCCCTTGTCCAGAAAGCAAAAACGCTCCCCTCGCACGGCAACAGGGGAACCCGCCGCACCTGACGGGGATTGAAGGGGTTTTTTACGTCAACAAAGCCCGCATCCAGCCTTTCCAGAAACCAGCCAAAGGCAAACCTTGGAATATCACAGCGGCGGGATACGCTTATAATCATTTGACAAATGCCTTGCCCTATTATACACTATATTATATCATGGCTGATACTGCATTTTTAACTGACGCTGATTTTGAGCAATATCGCAGTCTTATTTACAACGAATGCGGTATTCATTTTACCTCGACAAACCGCTCCATACTGGAGAGCAGGCTCAGAGAAAGGCTAAGAGAAAAAAATATCGATTCGGTTAAGACCTATTTTGCCGCAATCTCTAGCGATCAGGGCGAACTGAAGAGCTTTCTTGACTCGATAACCACGAATCTGACACGTTTTTTCCGCAACCAGCCCCAATTTGACGCTCTGCAGAACCATGTCATTACGGAACTGCAGAACATCAAGAAAGCGGACGGCAATACCACCATCAAAGTCTGGAGCGCCGGATGCTCAACCGGGGAGGAGCCGTATTCCATCGCCATGCTGATGTGCGAGGTACTTCCGCCGCACTGGAAATGCGAGATTATTGCCAGCGATCTGAGCCTTAAATGCCTTATGACCGCCAGGGAAGGCTTCTACGCTGACAACCGGCTTGATGGCATTCCCGATAATTATTTGAAAAAGTATTTCGAAAAGGTAGAGGGGGGGTATAAGATTCTCCCGAAGCTGGCGGCAAACATCCGCTTTGACTACCACAACCTTAAAAACGACTCTGGACTGCGGAATGTGGATGTTGTTTTCTGTAGAAATGTAATCATTTATTTTGACGAAGTTACCCAAGCGGCGGTAATTAACCGTTTTTGGGACGCTATGGCTCCCAAATCTTTTCTTTTTATTGGCCATTCGGAATCCCTCTTTGGCATGGATACGAAATTCGAATTCGTTAAAACTGAATGGGCTACCCTGTACCGGAAATTTATCTAGGTGAAAAGGAGTTAATTCTATGTCTGATGAAATATCGGTATTGATTGTTGACGATTCAGCCATGATGCGCAACCTTATCGGGCGCATGGTCGAAAATGCTCCGGGACTTACCGTTGCGGAAAAGGCCATGAACGGCAATTTTGCGCTTCAAAAAATTCCGAGGGTCAACCCCGACGTGATTTGTCTGGATTTGGAAATGCCGGAGATGAACGGCATTGAGTTTCTGCAGGAATGGAAGAAGCAAGACCTTAAAATCCCGGTGGTTATCCTTTCGTCGCTGGCTGAAAAGGGGGCCAGAATAACGATGGAGGCCCTTACGCTGGGGGCCAGCGATTTTGTTCAAAAGCCTTCCGGATCGGTTTCCACGGACATTCAGAGCGTCCGGAACACCCTGATACCCAAGCTGCTCGGTTATGGGGAAGCCTACCGCCGCTCGCAGGGCAAAAAGGTTCTTTCCCCGGAAAAGTACGCCCAAAAGCCGTCCGAGCCCGTCCCACCGGACATGGTATCTTACTTGAATATGCCTAGGACACCTGCCGCCGGGCCAGCAGCGCCGCCGCCCCAGCTCCGCAAGCCCGGCAAAACCGAAATTATCGCCATCGGCATTTCCACAGGCGGCCCCGATGCCCTGCGGGTAGTTTTTTCCAGCCTGGACAAAGATTTGACCGTGCCGATTGTGGTGGTACAGCATATGCCCGCCGGGTTTACTGGCGAGTTCGCCAGAAGCCTTGACCGGGTTTGCCCCCTTGCTGTCAAAGAGGCCGAAGACGGGGACGCCATACAGAACGGACGCATCCTTATAGCTCAGGGAGACAGACACCTAGAGGTGGAACGCACGGGAAGGGGAACGATAGCCCGCCTTTCCAGTTCGCCCCAAGTTTCCGGACACCGGCCCTCCGCAGATGTGCTGTTTGCTTCGGTGGCCCTTACCTTCCGGAACAATGCATTGGGGGTAATTATGACGGGCATGGGCCGGGACGGTGCGGCGCAGCTTGGAACCATCTTCAGGGAGGGGGGAATAACCATTGGTCAGGACGAAAACTCCGCGGTGGTCTACGGTATGCCCCGTGTCGCGTGGGAATCCGGGCACGTAATGGAACAAGTGCCGCTGGACAAAATGGCCCGCAAAATCTGCGACATAGCCAAAACCGAGCGCTAAACCGTCATTGCTGGCACGGCGCTTGCCGGACGCTCCAGCGGCCCTCGGTTTTTTGAAAGGCCGAGACCGGCAACTGGACTGTCCTGCCGTCTTCCGTTGAAAGCTTTACCTTGCCCATGACCACGTTCACTTCCGCAACCTTCCAAAGAGAGTTGTCCCAGCTTATCTTGGTTCCCTCGCTGGGGATAAGCCGGCGCTGTTCCCCGTAAAACAAATGCTCGTAGGCAAGACAGCAAAGAAGACGCCCGCAGGGGCCGGATATTTTCATGGTGTTCAGGGAAAGGTTCTGATCTTTGGCCATTTTTATGGAAACAGGCTTAAGTTTGTCAGAAACCGTATGACAGCAGTACCCCCGCCCGCAAACCCCAAGCCCGCCGATCTCCCTAGCCTCGTCCCGGACACCAATCTGGCGCAATTCTATTCTGCTTTTGAAGACAGCCACCAAGTCTTTTACCAGTTCCCGGAAGTCAACCCGGCTTTCGGCGGTAAAGAAAAAGAGGATTTTCGGCTCTTCCAAAAGATAATGAACCAGCACAAGCTTCATTTCCAGCTTGCGGGCTTCAATTCTTTCCTTGCATATATCAAAGGCTTCCTGTTCCAACTGCACGTTAAGGGCCGCTCTGGACAGGTCTTGGCTAGTGGCGATTTTTTCGATCCGGGCGATGTTCGAAGGGTTTTGGCCCGCCTTCTTTTGAATAACGCCAATAACCTTGGCAAGATCGCGCCCGTAACGAGTGGGAACCAGCACCACCGCCCCCGGCTCCAGCATTTTCCCGTCCCACGCCGCATGAAAACTTTCCCTTGAATACACAAGGCGCAGCCGGTAAATCGGCGTATCCTGAGACAGAGCCTCGGAGAGTATCCCGGTAATAACCGATTCCTCGCCAAGTAAGTCGTGGGGATTATCCTCAAGGGAAGATACA
Organism: Treponema sp.; assembly: GCA_009781915.1. Taxonomy (GTDB): domain Bacteria; phylum Spirochaetota; class Spirochaetia; order Treponematales; family Breznakiellaceae; genus WRKT01. The sequence continues at coordinate 17,973 of WQUW01000046.1, forward strand.
TCGTCTTCCTGTATGTCTTCGTAGCCGTCTGAATCAGTCATCTCGTTCCTTTATTGCGCCTGAAATCGTCAAGTCCACCAGTAATCCGGCGATCTCGTCCATTTTGGAAAGCCGTTGAAGCTGGTTTGTCTGACCGGACAAAATCGCCGCCGCCAGCTCCTCCAGTTTTTGATCGATTACCCGCACCTGATGATACACCACATCCTTCCATTTTGCCTCGCCCCGGACAACCACCTTCTTTTTTATACCCTGATCTTTATATATTTCGTAACTATTTTCAACCACGTAGTGAACAAAATTCCGCACGGCCTTTTTGTACCGGAGTATCTCGTCAGGAAAGGGGCGGTCTTTCAGATCGCTGCCGGCGCTGTGAACCGCGTCCATAAGTTCCGTCATGGCTTCTTCCGAAGGGGCAAGTTCCTTTAAGGGGCCAAGGTCTGCCGGGGCAAAAATCTCCAAAACCTGCGAAAACTTGGATTTGCGGCTTTTTTGGGCATCTTCCCTGGCATTGGCCTTTTTTACTGCCGGTTTCAGGCCCGATTGAAGGGCGTTAAGCAATGAAGTGGCCGAAGGCTCTACTTTGTCCATAGGTTTTTGATTCAGGAACTCCCGCTAAAACTGCGTTCCGCACTGCTTCCCAGCGATTCCCTAAGTCTGGTTACATCCTGATGTTCCGATAAAGCCCGGTTCCACGCCTCGTCAGTCTTGCAGACCCGGACATGACCGTGGATCAGGCAGCCTTCATCGGCCTGAATGCACCGGGTAATAATGTCCCCCATTACTAGGCCCGTTGCCAGAACGACAATGCGCTCTTTGGCAAGTACATCGCCAAAAACCACGCCGCCGACAGTAACGGATGTACTACTGTTTACGCCGCCTTTCATTCTGGCCCGCTCCCCGATAACAACCCGGCCTGCGGCTTTGACGTTTCCCAAGACATTGCCGTCCACACGGGTAAACCCCCCGGATTCGACATTGCCGGACACGGTAGTCCCCGGCCCTATGATGGTGTTTACGGAGAAATCTTCCTGCTTATTCGATGAGGCCATGTGCGCCCTTTGAAAAACGCGGCAACCTTAGCGGATCATCCTCGCACGATTGGGGCGAATGTTGAGGAAGTTGTAAGGGTCTACCACGTCCGATCCGATGTGTACCTCGTAATGAAGGTGGGGGCCGGTGGACAGTCCCGTGTTTCCGATGTACCCGATAACATCCCCTTGCTGAACCCGCTGTCCGACCTGCACCCTGAAAGAAAGCAGATGGGCGTAGCGGGTAAAAAACCCGTGCCTGTGCCGGATAATAACGTTGTTGCCAAAGCCGTCCCGGTCAAACCCCAAGAATATCACCTGCCCGTCGGCAGTAGCCACTATGGGGTCGCCCTGACGGAATGTTGAAATATCTATGCCCCTGTGGATGTAGTAGTGCCCGGTAAAGGGGTTTTGGTTCCGGCCAAAGGGCATGGAAATCCGTCCAACGCCGCCCTGAATGGGCCAAATGCTGGGGATTTCCGTAAGCAGAGCGCCCTGCGAATTAAGGGCAGTCCCTATCTCCCTAATCGGGGCGGCGGCATCGTTAAAAAACACTGAAAGCCGCCGTAAATCCTCTACTTCCTGCAGGGTTCCCGCAGGGGTTTCCCTGACATCGAAGAAAGAGGACAAATCCCCGGCGGGGGCCGCCGATGTCCTGCCGGTTCCGGCAACATCGGCCCCAATGGTAGCGAGGGTTCCGGCAAGGGCCGGTTCGAAGTTTCTGACTTCCCTGAACAGGACATTTACCTCGTCCCGAATCTGATCCAGACTTGCCTGGGCAGACCTAAGGCGATCTTCCCTTTCGGCAAGGTTTTCCCGGACAGAGCGGTACGACATCCCGTGCCAAAGAAAGGTTCCCAAAATGGCGGTCAGAACCAGAAAGAAACAGCAGACCGACAAAACCGAAACATTAAGGTTGTAAACCTTTTTTTCCGAATGAGGCACAAAGACTACGGTGTAACGCCTGGTTACCGCCCGCCCAATAGCCCGAAAAAAGCCGCTTACGGCTTTGAAAACAACAACAGCGCCGCCTTTTACTTCTTGAACAAGATTATTTTCAAGGCGTTTATATTCATGCACAGAACCCACAACAACTCCTTATAAATAAGGCCGTCCCAAGAACAACCTTGCATATTGTACCCCGCCGGGCACAAAATGTCAATATCAATTCTCACATTTTTAAAGGTATTTTTGTTGTATTTTTACATAAAGCTGTTCCAAGATGCCAGACTTTGGAACAGCCGCCCTGGGTTTTCAGGGATTTACCATTGTCGGCAGGTTAAGCGTGTTTCAACACTAGCGCAGCCGGTAATTTATGACCAAGGCCGCCCGGTGGAACACGACGCGGCGCTGTCCTCCTTCCCGCTCCAAGGCTAAGTCGCGGTAAAAATAATCGGTTGTGTTGAAATTCCTGGTTCCGTGGTTGCGGCGAGTGTGCATTTGCACCGCAAAAAGCGCATTTAAACGGGGGGTGAAGGAAAAGTTCAAAAAGCTTGAAAAAATCCAATACCCAAGGTTTGCGCCCCAAAATTCCCCTGAGGGCGTGTTGTAAAGGGGCGTATCCAGTTCCGCCATGAACGCGACAACATTCAACAGGGGCGACAGCGGCATATAGTAGCCGATAACGTAGGAGGCGCGATACCTCCAGCCGTTCTGGTTTTCCCTAAAGTCGTTTTCAAAGACCCACGACTGTCCCGGTCCGGCCCCGGTATAGGCGACATAGCGGAACTCGTGGCGGGTCTGGAAAAGGACGTGGTTCCAGTATCCCGGAATGACGGCCCCCGTGTCGAACTGGAGGGTTGCGGCCCCCCATGCGTTCCAGGTAAGGCCGTCAAAGGCGTTCCCGTCAACCCTTGACCTTTGGGGCGGGTCGGCTGGCGAAGGCTCGTCCCTGTCCCCCCTGTTGATGCCAATCCCGTATCCAAGGGGCATATTCCAGCCGGAGCCCGCCATGCCGCCGCCGGAAAGCACGAAAAAGGCCGCCGGAGTCCAGTTGATCTCGCCTACGCCGTTCAGGGAAACCGGAGTAAACTCGGCGGAAAAAACCGTGGTGATATTGTTTTCGCTGGTTAAAGGGCCGGAGCCACGGAGAAAGGGGAAGGTCAGGCTTTGGCTCAGTACAAGTTTCGCCGCCGGTTCACTGGAAAGCTGAAGTTCAAGGTACGTGGCGGCGGTTATTCCGTCTTCTTCCGGGGGAGGGGGCGCCTGTGCCGTGGCTGGGGCGACGGCGATGAAAAGGGCTAAAAGCGTGGCGGCGGCGGTACGCAAAACGTTGGCATGTGGCATCGGGTTCTCCTTCGTGTTTCTGCTGTATGTGCATGATAACTATACCACGAGTGCTGGAGAAACACTACAGAGAGTCCCCCGCCGTGCGTGAGCGTGAGCATTTCCGCCAAAAGCTCCGGCAGGGGAGGATATACGGTTTAAGAAGCCGCCCAGGGAACCCGCTCCGGAGCCACGGTCTCCTACGCTAAAGAGCCTGAGCAAATGGCTTCTTAAACCGTATATCCTCCCCTG
>WQUW01000047.1 GCA_009781915.1 Treponema sp.
GAATACATCGAAATGTATTACAACAGACGCCGTAGACATTCGGCTCTCGGATATGCTACACCCTTAGCATTAACAAATAATTTAGCGGCTTAATTCACTGTCCAAAAAATCGGGGGAACTCCATAGCTTAACGTACACGACAAAAACAGCCCGGCAACAACAGCCAAAAGTAGCAATCTTTTCATAGTAACCTCCAATGCCTAAGCGTACCATACCGCCGCTTTACGGTCAATCCCGTGTTATCCCTTGGGGGGTGGGGGTGGCGGGGGCGGGGGTGGAGACGGCGGCGCAGGCTTAGGCCGATTAGTGCTTCTTACCTTACCACTATGTTGGTGTGTACAAAATACAGCAGACATACTACCCCCGCAGTGAATAAAATAAAGGCCAGCCAGCTTAAAATCCTTGTTGGCAACATCACAAGTTTCCTGTTTTTTCCCCTGTACAGTTTCCCTTCATATTCGCTTTCAATGGCTTTTTCTATATCGTCAAGCAACATATCCTGTATTACAGACGCTATGCGGGGCTCCAAAACGGCGAAAATAATGGAAAGGCCGAACAAAACCCACGCGGCAATAAGAATACCGGTATAGTGGGCCGTTGCCAAAGGAACAATCTGATTTATAAAGGCAAACGAAACGCCAAATGATCCGGCTGCTATTGTTAGCATATTCTTGTGAAAACGCCTGTCCGCATCTAGCTGGACACTGCGCTGCTCGTCCCATATTTTGGAAAACCCGTTGTATATCTCTTTTTTGCGCTCATAATCTCGCGCTGTCTGTTCATGCTGAGCCAATAACCCCTGATAAATCATCTGGCGATCTTCTTCTGTCTCGGCCCCAGCGTAAGGGTCATGGTTCACAGTGTCCATGCTTTACACTATCGCACGGGCCGGGCAAACTTTCAAGTAGGGAGAAAAACTACCCCTTCTTATGCGCTCTTTTTCTCTAATCTCACCCGCAGACCCAGTTTGTCAAGAACTTTTACAACTGTTAAAAAATACGGATTGCCATCAGGAGAAAAAGACTTATATAAACCTGCCCGATCCATATTAAGCTCTCGCGCAAGCTGTGCCATTCCCTTTGAGCGAGCGATATGCCCGATTGTTTCAAGCAAGAATTCAGGATCGTTTTCTTCCATTGCGGCTTCAAGGAAGGCTATTACATCTTCCTTGCTTTCGATATATTCTGCGGTATCGTACTTAGAAAAAGTAATTTTTTCTCGCGCGGTACTTCCCATAGTCCTATTCCTCCTCATAAAAATGAGCTATCTTTTTCGCGTTGCTAATATCCGCCTGTTGAGTGGATTTATCACCGCCGCAAAGCAAAATAATAATTTCCTTGCCAGTGTCTTTGTAGTAAACCCGATAGCCTGCGCCATAATGAATACGCATTTCGCTAATACCTTCGCCAACGGGCTTAACATCGCCGGGATTTCCCTGTGCCAGCCGCCTCACACGGGCATCAATTCGGACGCGAGCCTGTCTATCCCGCAAGGCCCTCAGCCACTTATCGAAAACATCAGACTTGTGCATATCCTTCATGGTTTAAGTGTAGCCTACAGCCTACAATCAGTCAAGAGGTTTTTTGAAGATTTTTTAAAAAAAATAAAGAAAATGCGAAAAAAAGCCGTTTTGTATCTATACCTGTCTAAATATCAGGATACGGCTCTTTTTGGAACAGGCGCGGGGGCCGCTTCATCCCTCCCCTTACAGCCAATTTTCAACCCTCCGGCTTCCGGTTTTTCTTTTTACTCACTAAGGCTCTATCAAGCATTTCGTTTAACTCATTAAATTCAGATATCCGCTCCATAAGATTATGGATGTTTTCTTTAAGCTGATTATACATATCTTCTATACGTTCACCTTTAAGAACCTCCTTCATATTGAAATACTCCTCTAAGATGATTATGGTCTCGGAGTTAAGGCTGCGGCGGTTTTTCCCCGCGATTTCTTCCAGTCTTTCGTATATAGAAAGCGGCAATCTGATCTGGAAAGCCTTTTGTTTTTGTTTTACATTTTCTGATTCCATGATATAAAGCCCCCTGCTTCTATTTCGGTATCATTATAAACTACTTTAGTTATTTCTTCAAATGCCGGCTTAGGGGTAGGCGAAAAATACGAAAAATTCATTTTTCTAAAAATAACTATTGACAACTATATTTAACTATGGTAGTATCATAACAGTTGAAAAAGGAACGCCAACTGTTCCACCCCGCCGCACGGTGTTTCGGCCCGGCGGCGGGGTATTAAACCCTGCTGGCACGGGGAAAGAGCGGCTTATTAGCCTATCCCTTGCCAGAGGGTGCGGCTAATAAGCCGTTTTTGCAGGGGGAATGTATGGAACAGGAGAAGCTGAAGCGGCTGATTGACTTTCTGGACGGCGAGGGCTACGTGCTGGTCGGGATGAGTAAGGAGGTTGTGCGGCTCGATGGGGGCACAATCACATCCAAGTACGCTTACACCGCCCTGCGAATTGTGAGCAAGGCGGTGTACGAGGAAATGCGGGCTTACGGGGAGTGAGTAGTGCGGGGTGGAGCGTACAGGTATGCGCCTATCGTTTCCGCGCCCTTGACAATCTCTTTCGCAAGAGCTTCCCCTCCGATGTTGGGATTGATTGCCTGAGGGCATTTGCCAAGGGCTTCAATCATCATCCTTACGGGTGTTTCGATTTTTTCTTGTTCGGTTGGCATTTAGTTTTCCTCCTGCCTTAATTATCGGCAGGGGGCGGGCCGGGGCTGACGGGTTTCTTAGCGGGGCGGCCCCGCTTGGCGCTGGTGATAAGCTCTAGGGCTTCGGGGGGGTAAATAGCCTCATAGGAAAGGGGCTTGATTTTATGGCGTGAAAGCAAGGAACGAATAGATGCCTCTGTTCGCCCTGTTTTTTCTGTGAGTTCCGAAAGTGTAAAGCCAACAGGCGACTGCATACTTTAATTTTCGGATTTTTTGAAAAAAAAGTGAGAAAATGCGATTTTTTTATTGCATTTCACTTGACAAGGTTTATAATGTCATTATATAATTGCATTATAAACAAACCCTGCCGACACAGGGGGGATAGAAAAGAGGGCTTTAGCAGCCTGAACCGTGTCGGCGGGGATGGCTACTAAAGCCCTTTTTATTGGGGTTTTTAAGAGGGTCTAACTGCCCGGATCGCCACAGGAGAAATCGCAGGCCGGGCAATTGAGATAGGCGGGAACGGGGATATTCCCCTCGATCATGCGCGCGCCGATTTTTTGAAGCGGCACGGCGTTGCCCTTGCTGCCGTGGCAGGTGGGGCAGTAGAGAATACCGTCTTTGTCGCGCTGTACAACGTGATTGCCCATAACGTGGGGCTTTAGTTTTGGCTTTCTTCGGTCTGCCAATATCATTGCTATGGCCTCCGTGAGGTTGAATTGGATCATTTAGCCCCTCCTTGTGGGTTGTAGTTGGTTTGTGGTTATTTCGATTATACCACGGGAGGGGCTTTTTTTGGAGGTATGGATGGTGAATTATGGGGACAAGCGCATGACAACGAATGAAGTGTGCCGTGCTTTGGGGTGCGACAGAACCACACTTATGCGGAATTGGCGGGAGATCGAGACCTATGCAGGAGCTACACAGGTCAAAAAAATCGAAAACGGCAAAAGCACCTACTGGACGGAAGCCGAACTAACCCTGCTTTTGGAAAAAATGAAGGGTAATGCCAACAATCAACATGACCTTGTGAGCCGCTCGCAAGGCACTGAAACCAGCCAATCAAGGGTTTTTCGCCTTCAAGTTTTACAAAAACAGATGCAAGACATCTACGAAGCAGAGATTGCCGACTTGCGAACAAAGAACAGATTGCTTGAAGATGTCAACGCCGACCTTTCATCGGGGCTTGCGACCATCCAGCGCATAGCCGAGGCGGGCGGGTTAATGCTGACCGACCGGGACGATCTAGTGTCAGCGTACAGGGGGCGGCGATGATCTATTCTTGGTTCTTCCGCATTTTACGCAACTTGAAATATACCGCAAAGCTAACTACCGCAACGATAACCCAACTGACAAACTGGAGTACATCAGACATATCAACCTCCTATGATCCATTGCCGTATTGTTTCGATGATATGGAACACACTCAATATGCCAACCACCAACACCGCTGTTTCAAGGGTGTTAGAAAACCTGCTTTTAGGCTTATCTATCACATTCAGTATTTTTTCAAGCGTCTTGTTGATGCCGCTAAGCTCTTCGGCAACCTTGTCCATATATCCAAAGATAAAGGTCAGGGGCGTTCTTGTCAAGGCTCCGGCTTGGCCTTCGGCGGCCTTCCCTTGCCGGGGACGTTACGGATGGCTTCTGTAATGACAGGTTTATCAGAAATGGCCTTTTCGATGGCCTTATTGATTTCCTTCGCCTCTCTAACACTAGAGTTTGGAGGGGTATATTCCCTAAGCCAGTTCGTAATGATGAATTCTATCATATTTGTCCTAGTACGCAGTTCTTGCTTTGCAAGAATGTCTATAACTTCAAGTAGTTCGGTAGGAAGCCTTAAACTAATTTGCTCTGTGATAGCCATAATAAAATTATCGGAAAATTTAAAAAAACACTTGACACAAATATCCCAATGGGATACAATGGGATACAATGCTAAATTGCTAAACCAGTTTAGCGGTTAAATAAAAGAACAGCGAGGAAGGGGTTGTGGACTTCCCCGCTGGTTTTTGGCAACCAGCCAGCCCGAAGCGACCACAGCCGCCGAGGGCTTTTTTTTTGGAGGATAGGATGAAGAGAATTAAAGAGGTTAGAGAAGAGAAAACCATTCCCGAAAGGATCGAGGCATTATCCGTAGCCATGAAGGACATTGAAAAAGTGTTAAGTCGGATGGGTGGAAGCATAGTTGGCGACAAAATATGCTATAGCGAATCGCGTATTTTGCGACATCATATAACATTGTCGTTTGAAGTACGCTTTAATCCTGATCTCCTTGGTCAATATGTTGATCAAGCACAGAAGCAAGATCGAGGTAATCCCTAATGATTCTGTCTACATCATCCTTGTTTTGGAAATCTGACGGATTCGGCCCAAGAATCATGACCGCAATTTCAAGGGCTTTCGCGCTTACTTGGTTTCTGCTTCCCATAGTCTATATGTCGGCAAGCAGAGTTTGTCTAATAAGCTTTTTTTTTGGAGGTCAGAAAGATGAAAGCAGTAATCGAGATACCAGTACCGCAATCTTGCCACGATTGCCGTCTGGCGTTTATTCACCAGCCGGATGAGAACGAAAAATACGGCTGTGGATACCTAAGCATAGACGTAACGGAGTATGACGACCAGCGGTATCACAAATGCCCGCTGAAAATCGCAAAGGATGGTTTTCAATGATTACTTGCTGTCTATGCAAACGTCCGCTTAAAACCTATGTATCGCAAAAAATGGGAATAGGCCCTATATGCAATACAAAAGATAGAAAGCATAGGGAGTTTGATTTTATGCGCGCGAAAATAGAACTTTTGGAACACGTCCAAGGCGAATATATTCTTGTTAATGACATAGGCCATAATCAGGGCCGGAGCGTTACCAATGACGCGGAATACATCATTGCCCTACTCTACTCTGACTATAACATAAACAACACCACCAGAATTTTTTACAAGGATTCCCAAGGCCAAATCGATGAAATACATCATTGCGGTAGAAAATTCTGTGGCTTTAGTCGCGGAGACAAGGGATTTACAATGTTAGGAGGCGTAAAATGAGCGTATTTTTTTACAACCTCGGCACGTCCATAAAGGACGCTGGGGAACGGGCCGGGCATAAGCGGCGTTGGTTTGCTGGAGCGATTATCAGCATAGGGCGTTTTATTCTGGGTATGGTGTAAGATCATGAACAATAATGTAAACCCGGCGGCTATCAAACTGCCGCTTGAATACGAAGGCCGCCGGTTCTTCACCACGGCGGAATTTGGGGCTATGGTCGGCAAGACCAGCGCGACAATCCGCCGCTGGGGGCGGTTGGGCTATATTTCATTGCGAAGGATCACCCCTACGTGCGTCATGGTTCCTTTAAGCGAGCTTGAGCGGTTCACTCGCGGGGAAATGATGGAAGGAGATAAGCGGCCTGTGCCGCCTGAAATAAATCAAACGAAAGGAAATATGTAAGGATTAGGCATAACGCTACGCTGTTTTTTTGCCTGCCGGAGCTATAACGGCGGGTACAACCTACAGACTACTCTGTAGCATAGGGGGTTTTTTATGAGGGCTTATCTGGAACAAGTCCACGCTGACGAAAAGCGAAACGCCGGAACTAGGCTGCTTATGGCAGCTATAGTCAATCAGGCCGCGAGGGATGCCGCCGGAATGGAAGAAAACTGTAGCGGCATTGACGAAGCGATGGCGGTGGCGTTTCTTTTCAGCGAAATGTGCTGGGATATATGCGTTGAAGTCGGGGCCGATTACGGAACATTAAGGAACCACGCGGTAGAAAAACGTTGCCGCCAATTTGAAGGGAGGCTGTAAGATGCGGAACCTGTTAGATTTGCAGAATAAACTTTATGGACAATTTGAAATTTTATGCGATCCCAATTTGAAGGGCGACAACCTGAAGGAAAAACTATCCATAGCGGAAGGGGTGAACGAGTACGCGAAAATGATAGTAGCTAACAGTATGGCGATGGTTAAAATCGCCGAACTGACAGGCGTTCCGCTGGAACGGCTATCACTGTTACCTGACGTGGCGGAAAAGCCCGTGATCGCTGACGGCAGGCGCAAAAGCCTTTTGACCCGCCCGGAAGATAGGGATATATAAGTATGCCCGCTAGACACACGCCGGAAATAATCGCTTTTTTCAAAGAAAACGCCGGGGAATTGGCCGGAAAGACCAGCAAAGAATTGGCCGAGTTGGTATATTCCCGCTTTGGCGTTTGTTTAACCATACGGGCCATACTGCGGGTCAAGTTACGATGTGGAATTCGTTACGGAAAGCCTTACGCGAGGGCTTTGCTCTCCGAAACTACACGGAAAGGCTTTGCGCGTATTAAATTGTCAGATAGCGGGAAGTTTCTTCAAGACTGGCAATTGAAACACAGGTATCTATGGGAACAGGCAAACGGCACGATCCCTGAAAATCATTACGTAATTTTTGCCGACCAGAATAGATCAAATTTTGAATTGGACAACCTGCTCTGTATCCCTAAAAATGTATTATCTTACATAGCGTTCCACGGCCTTCTATCCGCTGACGCCGAGCAGACAAAATCCGCCATAGCGATAGCGCAATTGGCCTTAAAGATTAAAGAGCGAAAAAAAGACTTATCGCCATCGTGCCAAAAGGCGGTTACATTGCAGTCAAAAAGATTGGCTAAATAAAGCAAGGAGTTGGGAGGGAATCGTGAAAAGCAATTTTTCATCATTTGTATTAAGCGAAACTACAGTGAGGCAGATTTACTCTTTGCCGGAGGAAGCGCAACCGAAATTTTTTAAGGCGGTAACTGATTACGGGCTATATGGTATCGAGCCTGAATTTGAAGGCTTGGAATATACTATATGGATCGGAATGAAAGATTTGATTTCACATACAAAGCGAGCCGATGAAGAATGGTGGCGCAAACGGCAGGAGAATGGAAAGAAAGGTGGAGCGCCGGAGGGGAACAAAAACGCTTCCAAAAACAACCCAGAACAACCCAAAACAACCAACGAAAACAAAACAACCAACGAAAACAAAACAACCCATAATGAGAATTTAAATAATAATAATAATAATAATGAAAAAGAAAATGGCGGTTGTTTTTCTTTTTCCGAATACCTCGAAAAATCGAAACCACCCGATCCGCTTCCTGACAAACCGCCTGACAAACCTTCTGAAACAAAAGAGGACGCTATCACCGTTTTCCAGAAAGCGCGGGCTTTGTGGAATAAACACAAGCTTCCCCCTGAATGCCGGGAAACAATACCGTCCAACGCGCTATTTAGCGATTGCTTGCCGACTTTCCAGTATTATTCATGGCCGGAAATCGAAAACGCCATTGAAAATTACCACTGGCATAAAAGCGGTATGTGCGGCGAAGGATGGGCGCGGCCCCCGCCTTACGGCTCGATTTACGGTTTTCTGAAAACAGGCGTTGCCAAATATTTTAATGACGATGCCATAGACGCGCAATTCAAAGAATGACGGAGGATAACCATGTCCAAAAAGAATAAGCAACAGGGCGAAGGCAAAAAGTGTTATATTTACAAACGATGTCCTCCCTGCGGCGTGAAATTGCACGTTCAGGCGTATGCCTGTTTTCGGTGCGGGAACCGGGCGCAAGACATGACCTATGGTTCGCAAAACCCCAATGACGCTATTTACAACCTGCTTCTGAACAAAGTTGAAAAGTGCTTTTCATGCTTCAACACCCAGAACGGAAACCCTTGCAAGCCCATTATCTGTTTCGGCAGTGGACGTGGAAAGTGCGGGATTTGTAAAGACTTTTCAAGCATCCGGTTTAACTGCTGTCAGGAAATACAGGCAGATGAAAAGATACTGGAAAACGCGCGAAAAGACCGGGAAGAACAGCGATGGGTTGAAGAATGGTGGGACAACGTGATACGGGGGGAAAAACGTGCCGTGGCAAGATAATCCTTCAGGCATACCGGGCGAAATAACTAACTTATATGAGCGAACCAATAACGGAAGCCCCCTGTCCTATGCGCTTACAGTGCGATTCCGCCTGCGAACCCTCACAGCGGCTCTGGTGTGCTTTACAGTTCAAAATGCTTGAACAAAAGACGGACGAAAGCATATGGGCGTTTATTTCTTCGCTGTTGTTTTTAATAGAGACAACGGCGAAAAATCACAGCAAGAGACTAGGCTATGTCGAACTGGACAACATAATAAACCATCTGGCGCTTCAACTATTCAGGCGGTTTAGGAAAGAACTTGACAGGGAGACGTTTTACGTCAGAAACAAACTTAAAGGCTACATCGCCGTATGCGTGTACGGGGAAATACAGCAGGCCAGAAGAAAAGACACCATTAACGCGCTGTCTTTTGACGAAGTGGGGGATATATGATTAAAACGCTATGCGGCTATCCGGGATGCGACACGCTATCTGACAGCCGTTATTGCCCCAAACACCATCGGGATAAAACAGCGCCCAAACCCTTTTACAAGAACGCTGTCCGCTATAACAGCCATTTATACAACACGGTACGATGGCGGAAGCTTAGAAATACCGTACTGAAAACCTTCCCTTGCTGTCAAAACTGCGGCGCGGGGAGGTTTGAAGCGGCGCTGGAACTCCACCACATAACGCCGCCCAAGGGGGATGAGGAATTATTTTTCAGCGAGGACAACCTCATGCCCCTGTGCAAGCTCTGCCACGCTCAAATCACAAGCAGGGAACCGCGAAACAGGCGGCGATCATCGAACCGGTAGGGGGGGCGCGGGGAAAAACCGCCAAAAACTGTAAATCACCCCCACAAGTCTTTCGTCTGTTCTCACTTTTGCCAAAACAACTAACTTTTATAGGGGAGCGATATGCCAAGGCTTAAAAAACCAGTTAAAGAACTTAAAGCCCGCCCGGACGCGGTGCGGTATGTGGAAAAAAAGGCGAAGGAAAAACAGAAAAAAGCGCGGCAGGCAAGCCCGGAAGTAGGCGAATACCTGTTAAAAACGCAGGAATTGCTGGATATGCTGTGGGTAAAGTTACAGGACAAGGAACTTTTGAGCGAGCCGGGCGATTACAAAAAATATATTGATATGTTCATGGCGGTTCAAAGGCATTATTTCAGTTTCGCCGGGTTTGTTCCCAAACAGGAAAATGAGGAAGAATCGCTAGAATCTGTTTTAGGGTAAGTCATGCCAAAAAAGAAACAGCCTGAAAACGAAGCGCGGGAGATAACGCTATCTTACTGCGATAACATCATCAGGAAAAAAATACCCGCTTGCGTTTACACGATAAAAGCGGTCAAGCGGTTTATGGACGATCTGAAAAGAACGGATGATGAAGGCTGGGACTATTTTCTTGACTGGAACATACCGCAGAAGTTTCTTGCTTTTTCCCGGATGCTTGCCATAGATTCAAAAGGAACACGTTTAAGCCTTTTGCCTTGGCAGGTTTTCATATTCGCCAACCTGTTAGGGTTTCGGTACAAATCAAACCCTAACAAAATGCGTTTTAGATCGGGGGCTGTGTTTGTTCCCCGGAAAAACGGCAAAACAACAGGGCTTTTATACCCGCTCCTTTTATGGGACATGGTTGTAACAACAGACGCGCAGGCGTTTTTCTTTGAAAAAGACGACAAACAGGCGGCGCATATGCTGGAGGACATCAAAGGCATAGTACAACATTCCCCCATTTTGAAAGATTTCAGGAGCTACGCCGATGTCATTACGTATAAAGCTTCCCGCCTTAAATGTTTCGGCAGCGAAAACAAGGGCATTGACGGATACAAGCCGTCTGTCGCCGTAATTGACGAATACTTTTGTTTCGCAAGCGACAGGCCAGTAACGGCTATGAGGTACGGAACACGGGCGCGTCTTAACGGCCTTGTGCTGATAATCACCACGGCGGGAAACGACATAAGCCTTCCGGCGTACAGCGAAGATGAAAAGGTACGTAAAATTCTTAACGGGGTTTTGACGGACGAGGCGTATTTCGGGATTATTTACGGCATAGACGACAAAGACGACTGGAAAACAGAAGCGGCCTATGTCAAAGCGAACCCCAGTATTAACGCGATTATTGACAGGGCGGCCTTGAAACAGGATTTGATTGACGCGCTGAACCAACCCAGCCATCAGGCGGATTACATCGCCAAAACCCTGAACAGGTGGACGAATGAGACGACATCGTGGATACCCATTTCAAAATGGGACACGGCGATACGCAAAAAACCCACGCCTGAAACCCCCGGCGCGTCTTGCGTTGGGGGTTTCGATCTAAGCTCCGTAAGCGATTTTACAGCGTACACGCTATGTTTTCACATAGACGGCTTTTTCTACTTCCGGCACAGGTTTTACATACCAGAACAGGCGGTGTTTGAAAAATACAGAACCGAAAACATAAACATTCTTGAATGGATACATAAGGGCATAGTAACCGCCACACCCGGAAACACGGTAGATTACGAGTATATCAAAAACGACATTATAAGAGACGCTGAAAATTTCAACATGATTGAGCTTGCCTTTGATCCGTGGCAGTCAAAGCAGTTGGTTAAGGAACTGGAAACCGATCTCACGCATACCGAAGTTTTCGATTACCCGCAGAGCATGGCGAAAATGTCCAGCGCATCGAAAGATTACGAGAAAACCATACTTGACGACAAAATTGTTGACAATAACCCCTGCCAGAAATGGATGGTATCGAACACCGTAATCTACACGGACGCTAACGGCAACATAAAACCCCGCAAGGAAAACAAGTCCAGCGGTAAAAGGATAGACGGGGTAATTACTTCCATTATGGCGCTGGACAGAATGAAGCAATACATGGGGCAAACGGCGGAAAAACCGGGGAATATTGAAACCCTTCTCGCGCTTTTCAGATAGCCAAAAGCCAAAATAACTAAATAGTATGGGTATTTTAAATATGTTAAAGAGACGCAGGATAGCGAGTTTTGGCCTTCCCGCGAGTTTCTCCGATTCAAGCGTTTTCCATTCGGAGACGGACGGCACGGCATTTGCCGCCATTGACCTTATCGCTTCCTCAATTGCCAATCTTTCGGGGGCGTTTTATGGGGCGGTATCCCGGCAAAAGGTTTCAAGGCATAGCCTATACTGGGTGCTGAACAATCCCAACGCCGATGAAACACGGTTTCAGTTCATGTACCAGAGCGTGCGGGACTACTTCAAGCACGGGAACATTTACTGGTACAAGCACGATAACGCCGAGGGCGGTATAACCAGCCTTTACAGGCTGGAACCAGCGAAGGTTTCCGTTACGCTGGGAGCGGATCACCGCAAACTGTACGCTTACGGCGGCAGCGTATACACGGCGGACAAAATACTCCATATTCCCTCACGCTTCGGCTATGACGGGCTAGAGGGCAAGTCGATTTTCAGCGAGTGCCGGAATGTTTTCAAGACCGCCAATGAACTTGACGTGTACGTGAAGAATGTTTTTAACAACAACGCGGGGCACAGGCTGATTATAGACATATCAAAGTATTTGCCTGACGCTACCATAGCCCAGATAGAGGAAGTAAAAAGGCAGTTTGAAGCCAATTACACGGGGCTTTCAAACGCGGGAAAACCCCTGTTCAAAACCAAAGGGCTTGATTTTTCAAAGATAGACACCGGGGACAAAGACAACCGGGCCAGCCAGCTTCTTGAAAACAGGCAGTATCAGGAACGGGAAATCGCAAAGCTGTTCGGCATACCCCACCCGCTATTGTCCGCCTCCGGCAAGAGCGTAGACATAGAAAGCCTGTACATCCTGTTTATCGAAAACGCTATCCGCCCGGTCGCTACCCAGATAGAACAGGCGATCAACAGGCTGCTTCCGCCGTATCAGCGGGCGAGTATGTTTTATGAGTACAGCTACAATAGCCTATTAAAAACAAACCTGATCGCCAGAATTAACGCCTATGTAAAGCAGATAACCAACGGAATATTAAGCGTAAACGAGGTGCGGAAAAAAGAAAACCTGCCGGAAGTGGAGGCCGGAGATATTAACTTTGTCCCCTCAAACCTTATGCCGTTGCGGGACGATATTGTGGACGCTTACATGGCGAACGCGAAAAAAATCAGCCTTGAAACCCAAAAACAACTAAATACTGACAGCCCCGGTATTAAAGGCAATCACAGCCCCGCCGGGGACGATAAGCGGAAAATAACTAACTATATAGAGACGGAGGAATAACTAACTAGTATGAACAAGAAACGGGAAGCTGTGTACAAGAACGTTACTGTCAGGGCCGCCGAGGGCGACAAAAAAGTTATAGAGGGCCTTATCCCATACGACAAGGCATCGCTGAAGATGTGGGGGGTGTCCGAAATCATCACGCGGACGGCGTTTAACAAAACAATCGCCGACAAAAACGAGGTTCGCGCCCTGTGGAACCATGACGAAACCAAAATACTTGGCAATACCAGAGCCGGGACGCTCGTCCTTGAAAGCACGGACGCGGGGCTTAAATGCGTTTGTGAACTGCCGGACGCTTCCTACGCCAACGATTTGTACAACCTTATCCAGCGTGGGGATGTACGGTCTATGTCTTTCGGCTTTTTCCCCGTGAAGTATGAGGATGACGCGGGAAAAAAGACGCGGTACTTGAAGGAAGTAAAGCTTGTTGAGGTGTCATTCGGGGTAATATACCCGGCGTACACGAGTACCACAAGCCAGACAAGACGGCTAGAGGAACTCGACCTTGAAAAGCTGGATGAAATACTGGAAAAACAGGAACTGGCGGAGGAGGATATGATCTTTCTTCGCAAGGCAAGCGATGGACTTAACAGTCTGATAAAGGAAACTACGGAGCCGCAAGCACCCGCCGGGGAAAAGGGAACCGAAACGGAACCCGTGCCCGAAGATGGCAGTGCAAGTGAAGCCGAAAAAAGAAAATTCCTTTTGCGGATTGAAACGGAAATAAACACCTAAGGGAGAAGAAAAATGGAAAAAGATGAACTGGTAAGCGTAAACATAGAGCTTCGCAAACTCAGCGAGGCTGTAAAAGACGGTTCGGTCGGGGCGGAAGATGCCGAAAAGAAATTAACCGAGCTTCGCTCGCAAAAGCCGAGATAGAACAGCGGATGGCGATTCCCCCGGTGTCCGGGGAAACCAGAAACGCCTTGGCTAACGTGCGGGAGGCCATGCTTGAAAAGCGGTCTATTACCCTTAACGGCACGGGGGCGATCAATCAGGTGCGGGAACTCCAAAAGGAACTGGCCCGGAAGAAAACAATCCTGAACCTTGTCCGGTACTTTTACGGCCCTAACGCCAGCACGAATATTCCGGTGCTAAGTCCCGGCCTCGCTACTCCCGCAACTGCGGCGGAGGGGGCCACAGGCATAGCCGTGGACAAACAGGCGGCGATGGGAGTACAGGCGATTACGCCCCGCGCGTTTGTCTCGATACTTCCGGTTAGCGCGGAAGCCCTTACCCTTGGAAGCGTAAACCTTGAAAGCGAACTGCCCGCCATATTCGCGGAAGCTTTCGCGGACGGGTTCGCCAAGCAGGTAATCTGCGGCGATGGAACCGGGCTTAACTTCCGGGGATTGTTTACCGGAATTACGGAAACGGTAAACTGCGCCGCTACTGGAACGCCCAAAGTCGCCGACCTTGTAAAGCTCGCCCTTACCATGCGGGACTATACCGATGACGCGATTATCGTCATGCACCCTACCATCTACGCGGGCATTATCGCCGATTCAACCGCCGGGGTCGCCGAACTGTACAAGGAGGAGCTTATCCGTTCAAAGAGCGTCGAGGGCGTAAGCGTTCTGCTTACCGGCTACGCGCCCAGCTCTGTTTCGCCGGGGGCTACGGCGGCGGTAGCCGGAAGAATGAGAGATTACGCTTTTGGCCTTGCCAGCGAAATCACCATTGAACCGATAAGGACGGTCGGCGACACCAACACATATTTTCAGGCGATAGTGTTCGGGAACGGCAACAAAATCCTTGACAAGAATTTCTACGGGCTTCGGACCGTATAACAAACAACTGGGGGTTGCCAAAGTATTTTAGCAACCCCCAATTATGGAGGATCACGCATGGCGAAAAAGAAAACGGACGAGAACGAAACCGAAAACACAGTGGACGAAACCATAACGGACGAACCGGGAGCGGACGAGGCTAAAAATGACAACCCCAAAAAGGCAAAAGGGCCAACAGGCAAGGTTGTGAAGGCCAAATTCAGGAACACGTACATCGGCAAGTTTGGTAGCTTTCAGCACGGCAGAGTGTATGAGCTTTCGGCGGATGTTTACGGCGCGTTAAAGGCCGACTGCGAGGCCGTAGAGTAATGCCCCACGTTACCCTTGAAGAACTACAGAGATACTCCGGCACTGTTGGCGAACACCCGGAAAATCAGGCGTTCTTCATTGAGGCGGCGGGGCGGATAATAGACGACTATCTGGGCTATGACGGCGCGGAAAAGGCGCTTTGTCCCGGCACACAGGAGTACAGGGACATCGCCGCCGTGCCGTCTATCCAGTATTTGTTCAAGGTTACCTGTTTACGCATCGCCACGATGCTACAGACCGAAGGGGGATCGAATATCGGCGTTACAAGTAAAAGTTTCGGCGATTCCGGCAGTAGGACATTTGTAAACTACACCAATTTTGACAAATACCTTTTGCCAATAGCGGCCTACAGGAAAATACGGATATGAAAGGATCGATTGAAGCGGTGTTTGATACCAAAGCGTTCAATAACAAACTTAGCCTGTTTTCATCGGGGCTGGGAAACATTTACAACGAGCTTCTTGCCGAGATAGCAAAGCCCGTTATCAAGGAAGCCAAGTCCAAAGCCCCGGTAAGAACCGGGAAGCTTAGAGACCACATAAAGTTTATATTTCTAAAAAAAGACGCAACGGCGATGCTTACAACAATGAAACGGTACGGCACATTCGGCGCGTGGTATTCAAACATACGGGAACACGGGGCAAACATAGAGGCGAAAAAAGAGCCGTATCTTGTATTCAAAATAAACGGGGAATGGAAAAAAGTAGCGGCTGTAAAGACACCTGCCCAGCCGTTTGGCAAGCCTGTTTTTAACGAATACTTTGACGAACACGGCAAAGCGTGGCCTCTCTTGCAAGAGGCGCTGTTAAACAAAATGAAGGAGGCGGGAATTGGAACTTAAAAAATTCAGGGACGGGCTTGTCTCTTACATAGCGTCAGCCTTCCCCGCTTTTTCAGGCAAGTACCAGTTGCCGGATCATTTTATCACAACTGATTTTCTTGATTTCGACAAGCATAAAAACAGCTTTCAAATATTCGTTGATTTTGACTCCGTAAGCTTCCCCGACCAGCCATTCACCGATGACTGTTCCCCGGCCTTTGACACAACCGTCAATATCTGGATTGTCATGCGTAACAAGACAATCAATGAGCTTGACGAATACCTTTTGAACGCCGCAGGCGCGATGACGGACACGGTGCGGGCCTGCGCGAACTACCACAAAATCAAGGCCGAAAAGATTGATTTTTTCAAGTACACCGAGGGGAACGCTAACCTTGTTTCCGCCCGGCTTCAAATACGAATAACGGCGGAATAACTAACTTATATGAGCGAAACAATAACGGTGTATGCCACCGAACAGGCACGGAGAAAAGCGGACGAGGAAAAGGCGTGCGGCCCTTCCCACTCGAAAGGGAGAAAGAGAAAAAATTGCTATTCTTGCGAAATACAAAAAGAGCAGACGGCAATCCACAACGAAAACTTCAGCAAGGAGAATGAAGAACTATGAGCAAACGAACAGGCATGGCAGCGAATGTATTTCTTGACACATTCAACCCGGACAACATCGTAACCGGGCCGGGAACTACCGAGGCGGGGACAAAGTATTTTGTCGTCTCAAAGGGAGAAGAAAGCAGCGTCCCCGTTCCGGCGGGAAGCTTTTTCCAGTCTCCACGAGGCGAAGCAGAGCAGATACAGCTTGCGGAAGGCGACAGGATTTTCCCCATTGACCCCATGCGCTTCTGCAAAACGTCAGCGTCTTTTGAGTTCTCGCAAGGGAGCGTGGACGTTGGAGACGACTGCGATCCGGGGGCTACCATCCTTGACGGCATTGTTACGTTCACGGGGTCTCTGGCCGGGCTTTCCCGCTACGATGACGAAACGGAAGAATTCGAGGACGTAACAAGCGAAATAATCGGAAGGTTTCTTGACATCATGTAGGATGACGGCTCCGGCAGGTATGTCAGGCGACCAAGAGACGACAAGCAGATGTTTCTTCTGGTCTTGCTTAACTCAACCGCCCAAGGCAAAGCCGGAAAGGTCGAAAACTGGATTTTCGCCCCGATTAACATTAGCAGCATGAGTACGTCCCTTGGCAACACGGACGCGCAAAATCAGGATTTGTCATTCAGCAAGGGAGAGGGACAGGTCATTCTGTACAAAATCGTAAATTGAATTTTTCCGCCCCGTGTAGTAGCGGGGCGGGTACTTTAACGGCAAGGGGTTACTATATGGCGGTTCTTAAATCGGTATTCAAAAAAGAAAAGGAATATATTTTTACGGCGTTTGGCAATGACAAAGCCGAACAGCCAGCGAAGGTAATTTTTAAGCGCTTCCCGCTGGACGGCGAGACGTTCCAGAGCGGAAGGACAATAGACATCCGGGACAGCAAGGTAATGAAAAATTTTGACAACTCCATACAGGCGCAAGAGGAGCTAATCGAAACCATTGTCAATGACCTTGTAGACAACATGATGGCGCAGAGAATTGACTACAAGCGGTTTGTCTGCGAGTGCGTGGAACGGGTGGAAAACCTTGTGTATGACGGAAGGAATATTGAAACGGCGGACGCTTTCCTGTCCCTTCCGCAAGACGCTGTATCGCAAATAGCGGGGGAACTTTATACATACGCGCGGCAAAGCGACACGTTCAGCGCTAGCGAAAAAAAAAGTTAAAAACGGCGTACAAACTTTACCTTATGGGCTACCGCCCGGCGGATGAAAGCGACAGCCCGCCGGAGGTAAAGGGTACGGGAAGGGAAAAGGAGCCATACCCTATTGTTGTATGGGGAGAAAAGCTGATAAATGACACCAAGTTGCATTTATACATTGACAGCGAATTTTTGTATTACGTGAATATTTACGAAAACAACAAGATGTTTGGTATTCCGTATAAAAACTGGATGGAGATGCCCGAATGGATGATTTGGATAAGCAAGACGTTTGCCGCTCTGGAACAACAGCGCGAGGCAATGGCATACGGGAAAATAACTAAATAGTATGGCTGATTTAACCCTTAGACTTAACGCCGACTTTGAAAAGGCTCAAAAGGCGTTCTCTGATTTAAGAGATTCAAGCGAAGAAACCGCCAAGAAAATGGACAAGTTCGCTGAAAAGTTTAAGACCGAACAGGTAGACAGATTTGTAGAGCGTCAAAAGCTTACCGCCATCGCCATGCAAGCCACGGGCAGGGAAACGGAAAGCTTGGGCTCCCAAATGTCGGCGTACCAGCGGGAAATTGAACGCCTTATAAAATCGGGACTTTCGCCGCAAGACGAAGCGATACAGCGCTTACAGGCGGAATATACGGCGTTACAGGAAAAACAGGAAGCGGCGAAACAGGCAACGAAGGCCGAAGCCGAAGCCGCCAAAGCTCTAGTCGAAGCGGAGGCGGAAAGAGCCGCCGCCCTTGAAAAGACGGCGAAGGAAACGGTGGAACTTTTGACGGCGAGTTCCGACCACGAGCGCCAAGCTATCTTGTTAAAGCGGCGGCAAGGCGAACTGCGGGAAGAAATGGAACGCCTTATAGCGTCCGGCATTGACCCGCAGAGCGAACAGGTGCGGGCGTTGCAAAGAGAATATGAACGGCTTACCACCGCCAAAGAACAAACAGAGCGGGGCATGAAGATGATGGCTACCGCCGCCAAAGCGTCAGCCACCGCCCTCGCCGCCGTTAAAGCCGCCGCCGCAGCCGCTGTTGTGCAAACCGCCGCCGCCGGGGACAGGTTCGCCAAAACCGCCCGGCAAATCGGTATGTGCGCCGAGACGTTACAGGAGCTTGAATACGCGGCGAGGCAGTCAGGCGGAACCGCCAAGGGCCTTACAAGCTCACTTCAACGCCTTAACCGAAATGTGGGCGATGTCCGTAACGGAACCGGAGCGCTTACAAAACATCTGGGCGCGAATAATCAGGCGATGCTGGATCAGCTTAAAAACGTAAACTCCAACGAGGAAGCTTTTAACCTGTTATTAGGCGCTATAAGGGACGCGCCGGACGAGTTCGAGCGGGCGCAGCTTGCCTACGCCGCGTTTGGCAGGGCCGGGCAGGAGATGATTCTTTTGGCGAAGGAAGGAGCGGACGGGATAGCGGAGCTTCGGGGCGAGGCCCGCAGGTTCGGCATTATCAGCAACGAAACGGCGGCGCAAGCGGAGGAATTCGCCACAGCGCAAGACCGCCTGCGTCAAGCTATAGGCGGAGCGAGGAACGAAATGGCGGCGGGGCTGATTCCTACCGTAACAAGCGTAATAAACAAGATAGCTGACTTTATCGCCAACATAGACAATCTCGCGGTAGTAATGCGAAATGTGGCTATCGCCCTCGCGGGCGTTACGGCGGGCATAAGCGCTTTTATGGTTATCGCCAAACTGCCAAAGATTATAACAGCCGTTACGGGGGCGGTTAAGGGCCTTACGTTAGCCATGAAAGCGAACCCCTTTGGACTAATAGCCGTAGCGGTAGCTCTTTTAATAACATCTCTTATTCTCCTAAAAAAGAATTGGGACGTAGTGCAAACGTATCTACAGCAGGGAACGGCGCACCTTGTGTTCGCGTTCAGGATGTTGGGTTCCCGTGTACAAGAAATAATGTCCGTGGCGTTTAGCGTAATCAAGGCCGGGGGAGCGAGCCTTATTGATTTTATACACGGCAATATAATCCGGGCTGTCGGCGCGATGCTTGAAATAATGGGGCGGCTTCCGTTTGTCGGGCAATACTTTGAAAGAGCGAGCCAAGCGGTAAACGGCCTTGGTAACGCAATCGGGGATAAGGCGGCGCAGTCAAGGCGGGCCGTTGGGGAAACAATCGAAAACGCCCGGCGCGAGCGGGAAGAAGCGCAAGAGACGCACCGGGCGGTACTTCAGGCGACAAACGATGAGGCCAGAGCCCGGCGGGAAGCCCTGCGCCAGCGTGAGGCAGACAACGAAGCGCAATTAAGCGGAGCGAGAGCCGCCGCCAGTTCTTCCCTCGCTATCGCCGAGGAAACGGAAAACGAGCTTACGGCTATGATGGCGAAATCGCTTAGAGACCGCCTCGCCCTTCTGGGCCAGACCGAAGCGCAGGGGCGGGCTGAACGCGGGGCGGCGTTTGAGCAGTTTATGCGATCACGGCTCGAAGCCGAAAACCTCCACGGACAGCAGCGGATTGAGTTTCTTAGACAACAGGCGCAGATTGAACTTGACGCTGAAAAGTTTAGCTATGAAGAAAGGCTGTCGGCGCGGGAAGCGTTTAACGCGCTGATACTCGCCGAGGAACAAAAGCTATCCGCCGCCCGCCTCGCCGTAAAGAAGGAAGAAGTAAACCAAATGGCCGGGCTGTTCGGCAATATGTCAAACCTTGTTACAACCGCCGGAAAAGAAAGCGTAGCCGCCGCCATAGCTGGAAGGGCGTTATCTGCGGCGCAGGCGGGCATCAATTCATTCCTCGCCTTTTCCCGCGCCCTCGCCGAAGTTCCCTTTCCGGCGAACAAGATAGCGGCGGCGGGGGTTCTGGCATCCGGCCTCGCCCAGCAGACCAGGATTATAAAAACCCCCATACCGCAGGCGGAAACAGGGGGCCGGTTTGTTGTGCCTAACACAACATCGAGGGTTGACGGCGTGGGCCTTATGGTAGGCCCGAATGAAACGGTAGACATAACGCCAGCGGGCCAGCAGGCGGGAGTCCATCAGACGTTTAACCTTGTCATTAACGGAGAGACTATAGCGTCAGTAATAAACGAGCTTATCGGCTCCGGCGATATACAGTACGAGCCTTTGGGCAATTTATAGGAGGCGGGATATTACCATTCTGTTTAACGACATAGCGCAATACTCCGACGCTCCCAAAGAAATGAAATCGGCGGCCCTCTCCGAAACGGCGGGCATAACAAACCCGGCGGTTATTACGCTGGAAAAGCCCGGCCCCGTGTCAGCGGTCGGGATAGGCAACACGGACGGCACGGTATTTACTATCCGCGTGGAATACCACGGGCCGCTATCGGCGAGCGACAGGGAGCGTATCACAACGGGCGGCGGGACGGAAATTTACGCGAGCCAAAGCCATGAGTTTACTGTAACGTTCAGCGAAAACGGACTGTACTGCCTTGATAAAACCGTTTTCGCAAACAGAATAATTATCTCAACGGATGCCCGTTTTGTGGGACGCTTTGCCGCCGGGCTGGGCGTAAGAATACCGACCAGCGTAGCGAAACAGCCCGGCTGGAAATCTGTATAAGTAGAGTATTTACCCAACAGTTTAAAAAAAATAGCGGTCATAAGTACCTCCGAATGATATAATTATTTGACCACCAAATAAATCATTAAGGAGAGACAAATGACCACTAACAAC
>WQUW01000048.1 GCA_009781915.1 Treponema sp.
GAGGGGGTTTGTGGGGTTGCTGTGTGTAAAACAGAGAGAGAGGTGGGGATGTCTGTTTGGATATGCGGGGGGGGGGGGGGGGGGGGGGGGGGGGATAATAACGCCGGAAGCAAAATGGTCAAAGAGGAAGGATTCCCGTTCCGGAGGACTCTTTGACAAATATAAAATTGCGCATGGCTGTAGAACAAAGCTTGTTAAAGATTCCGCTGGTAAATGGGTCTCCAAATACGGCGATAAGATAATAGCATGGGACATTGCGCCAGACCCCGAATATTTTAAAGAATTATTTAGAGTCTCGAAACACCAAATTATATGGGGCGGCAACTATTTTGACTTGCCTCCAAGTCGCAATTTTATCGTATGGAGAAAAAAAGGAATGCCAGAAAATTTTAGCATGGCAATGGCAGAGTACGCATGGACAAACATTAGCGGGAACGCAAAAGTATTTGAGTATCGCACACAAGACCCTGAAAGATTCCACCCTACCCAAAAACCAGTTGCCCTTTACAAATGGCTTTTATTTAAGTATGCAAAACAAGGGGATAAAATACTCGACACACATTTTGGAAGCGGCTCAATAGCTGTTGCCTGTAACGAAATGGGGTTTAATCTTGTGGCGAGTGAAATTGACAATGATTATTTCAACGCTGCCTGCGCCAGAATAAAACTGGATGCGGCACAATTAAAATTTAACTTTTGAAAATAAATTTTCAAAAGTTAATAGCTTAAACCCCCGGCGTCCCTATACCATAAAATCATGGCGATTATAGAGGAAGGCCACCCGGTATTATCCGGTTCTGCCGGGGAGTCATGGGCTGACATTATTAACAATAGTAAAATCATTCTGTTTGAGCTTGATAAAGCTATCCTTGCCCTTACACGGGAAGGGCTTAGGAGCTTTTCGATTAACACAGGGCAAACAGCGCAGAATGTTACGCCTCTTGACCTTCCCATTTTAATCCAGCGCCGCAAAGATTTACTTGAACAAATAAACCATATCGAAGCCCGCAACGCGCCGCCGCCATTGTTGACACAGGTGGTTTTTGGATGATAAAGCATGAGCATACCCCAAACGGCAACCTCAAAGAACTTGACGATGTACTCGCGTACCTGCTGCGTAATGCCGTCCATGATACGTTTGATGGGGATACATTCGCCAATTCTTTTGGCCCTACCAGCAATTACCTTTGGGAAGGCGGAATAGATTATTACACCCTGCGCCATCGCTCCATGCAACTGTATATTGAAAATCCGTATGTGTCCGGCATTATAAACAGGATGCTCCGCAACGAAATTTTTACCGGGATAATACCGGAGGCGACACCGATAGCGTCTATCATTTGGCCAAACATGGATATACAGGAGCGGGAACGGCTGGCTACCGAATATTCGGAAAAAATGACCGAAGCGTTCCGCCTTTACGCGGCGGATTACAATACGTTTGATTACAAGCAGGAATACACTTTCGGAGAATTTCAAAACCAGTGCCGTCTGGAATCAATTCTTTGCGGCGATGGCATTATCGTTGGCAGAATAAACAGGCGCACAGGGC
Source organism: Treponema sp. (assembly GCA_009781915.1). GTDB lineage: Bacteria > Spirochaetota > Spirochaetia > Treponematales > Breznakiellaceae > WRKT01. The sequence continues at coordinate 1,553 of WQUW01000048.1, forward strand.
TTCCGTGCTGGGACTGGATTAACGGCAACTACATTATGACAGACCCAGAGTACAACCCTAGAAAGGGAAATCGTGTAATCCACGGCGTGGAGCTTGATTCAAAAAACAGGCACGTAGCGTATCATGTGCGGGAATTTGACGGGGATAATGTCTCTTTTAAGCGGGTTCCTGTTATCGGGGAAAAATCAGGACGGCAAATATCATGGATGGTTTACGGAGGGGACAAGCTCCATAACAGCGTCCGTGGGATTCCGCTTCTTGGAAACGTTTTGTATATGCTCAAAGATTTAGACCGCTATAAAAACGCCGAACTTCGCGCGGCAGTGGTAAACAGCCTTCTTCCCATGTTTATTTCGCGCGAGAAAGACGGGCCAACCCAGCCAAGGGGCATTATTGGTCATATGGGCAGGTATGCTTCCCCCGATGCCGGAACGCCAGCGGCGGTAGAGGCGGAGAAAGCGGCGCTTGAAGCAGGGCAATCAGTACAGCCGGTAAACATAACTGCCGAACTAAAACCCGGAACAATTCTTGAACGCCTCGCGCCCGGAGAAAAACCTGAAAGCTTTAACACCCAGCGCCCAAATGTTAATTATACCAATTTTGAAAAAACAATGGTCGCGACTATTGCGTGGTCAAGGGGCATTCCGCCGGAAATTGCCGTCATGCAGTTTGATTCTAACTATTCAGCCTCACGGCAGGCAAGCAACGAATACACAATAAACCTTAAATACCAAACCTATAAAACTTCAAAAGACATTGGACAAATAATATTCTCCGAATTCATTATACAGGCCGCGCTTATCAGAATGCTTGATCTTCCGGGTTTTCTTAATTGCGCATTTGATCCCGCTCAATGGAGTCTAAAAAGCGCATGGCTTAAATGCGAATGGTCAGGATTGTCCCGCCCATCGGTAGACATACAAAAAGAGGCAAACGCGATGCGGACATTGCTTTCTATGGGCGTTGTTACGCATGACATGGTTTCCCGTATGTTCAGCGGATTGGATTTCAGGGCAGTACAAAACAAGCTGGAAATAGAACGCAATCTTATGAAGCATCATGGATTTATTCCAAGTTATTCATTGTCTCATTCCGCAAAAGACACGGAAAACAATAAAGAGCCAGAAGATGAAGATGTACAAGCGGCAATGCAGGAAATTGAAGATTATCTGGCAAACGGAAGCAAGGAGCTACAGGAGCTATGGGAAAACTACAAAACATCAATTGCGTCAACGCAATTGTAAAAAATTAACAGGTGGGATTATGGAATTTATTGAAATGTTCGATGGCAACATACCATCGCTGCTAGTGATAGCGGTTATCATGCTGGCAAGCCAGCTTATCAACAACGGCTATCTTTCAAAACTGCTTAAAGGCAAAGGCAAGAGCGAAGGAAAATCAATCCTTGATCTTGTGAATGAAATTAACGGCAAGATTACCGCACAGGGCGAGGAAATATCAAGGGTTTCCCGCAGACTCGGATACGTGGATAAATCAGCGCTTATGGGGAACATCTACAATCCAGCAATTCCCGTTACAGATCGCCTGACCGCCTTTGATTGCTATCTGCGTCTGGGCGGCAATGGACTTGTCGCGGAATTCGCCATTAACGAACTGGTGTTTCCGAATTGGAATGACTGGCTGCGCGCAAGACAAAAAAACTGCATGGATATTTACTGCGATAAATACGAAGCAAGAATTGCGGAGATAAATAACATTTTTAGGGGGAGAGTATGAAACTATTTTTGCTATTGGTTTTGATTGTGGCGCTGGCGCTTGCCGCTTGCGTATCGCGAAACCCGGTTCCGCCGCCAGCGTTTGTCTCGTGGTGCGATGTATGCGAGCGGTATACCGCGTGGGGTGTCGGATATGACTATTTTTACTGCTCGCAAAGCGGAACCGTATGGATTCCGGCGCAGGAGGTAAAGCCATGATGCACCCCAGTAAGCTATTTGACCTTATTCACACCCGCCGTAACTACCGGCACATAGGGCGGGAACTTAGCTACAAGTTTTTTATCGACCGCGCTAACAGAGTTATTTACCTTTGCTTTCAGGGCTCCAATGGTTTATCCGACTGGCTCCATAATTTTTTAGCGATACCAAAGCGCATGGAGCCGTACAAGGACTGCGGATGGTTTGTCCATACCGGGTTCGCTAGGGTTTGGCTCAGCGGCAATGACGTAGTAATGGAAGAGCTGCGGACATACACGGAAAGGCTTTCCGGCTTTAAGGTAGTGTTCTGCGGCTTTTCGCATGGGGGGCCGTTAGCGATGCTTGCCGCGCAAAACTGGAACGACATCACAGGAACACGGTGCGAGTGCGTCATTTTTGGCAGTCCTAAACTGGCGTGGGGCGATAACGCGCAGCGTATTTTGAACAATTCCATGTTTCTGACCAACTGGATTAACCCGGCGGATGCAGTTACAACCGTTCCGCTTCACAGATGGGGGTTCCGCCATTTCCGCAAGGACTTGGTAAAAGTGCGGAACATTCCAATTTTAAGTTTATTCCGTGTGAGTAAACATCATCAAATATACAGCGATGCCCGTATATATCCGCAAGGCTGGAGGTGGCTGCCATGATCAAATGTTTAATACCAGTGTTAAAATTATTGCTGGAACTTCTGATAAAAAAAATCAAAAGCCGCGCAAGTACGGACGAACACACGAAGGAAACAACGGCATCCACAATGAGGGAAGGGATACAAACAAATTTCCCCCATGAAGTATTACGGCGTTTCGGCTGCTACTTTTTTGTTTTAATGAAGTGGCTTGAAGTCAAAAACGGTATGCGCTTTTCCGATGACGACCTGCTCCGTATTTTTGAAAGAGCCGCCGTAAAGGGTCTTATAAACGGCGCTGACGCTTTTGTGCGTAACGCTCCGGCCTTGCTAAACTTAGGGCTTGGCAGTAGTACATACGCTGATGTTCGCCGTGATTTAAGATACCCGCCCGCTGACGGCACGGCAATCAGACGGCTGGTAAGGGGCGGTTATGGCGAGACACATTTTACCATGCAGATAAACGGCGTTGAGTGGGATACGCTCGACCCTGCCCGCGCCGCGGCGAAAACGTGGAGCTTTGACAGTTTCAGGGTTCCGGTAGAAAAAAAATAAAAAAAAATCAAAAAGTTAATAGGAAGGGTTTATGAACTTGGTATATTGTATAAAAACCGGAGGCTAAATTTATGATTTTTTATATTTCTGGCCCTATAACAGGAATGCCAGACGGAAACAAAAAGGATTTTCAGACGGCGCAAAAGGCCATTAAATGGTTATTCAAAAAAAACCATCCGGAATTAAAAGTCATAAATCCTCAAAAAATCGGGGCAAAGGTAGACAGGCAATTCAAGAATTCAGGTAAAACACCTGAATGGGAAGATTATATGCGGGCCTGCGTAAGAGAGCTGGCTACAGCTACCTTTGTTTTTCTTTTACCGGGATGGCAAAACAGTAGAGGGGCGGTAATGGAAAAAAACATGGCGGAGATGTTGAAAATTCCATACGCTACAAACATGGACGAGATATTACAACTCGTAATCGAGCGAAAATGAAAACAGTTACCATAGATGGATACATCGGTTATGACTGGTGGACGGATTCCGGCGTTACCGCCAAGGCAGTAAAGCAGCAACTGGATGGAATTCTTGAAGGCGAAGAAATTCACGTAGAGGTTAATTCTCCGGGCGGCTCTGTCTACGAGGGCGCGGTTATTTTTAACCTTTTAAGGGATTACGCGAAAAAGCACCCGGTAACTACAAGAATAAATTGTATGGCTTTAAGCATGGCATCGTATATCGCTCTGGCGGCCCGCACCGTTGATAAAAACGCCATTATTACCGTGTGCGAAAATTCAATTGTGATGATTCACAATCCGTATATGTACACGTGGGGCGATTACCGCGAGCTAAAAAAAGACGCCGAATATCTTGAAAAACTTGCCGCAATGTACAGTTCTGTCCACGCCGCTGTGTCCGGGCAGTCTGAAAAAATAATCCGGGCGGCAATGGATGAAGTCAGCTATTACCTTGGCAAAGAAATTGTTGACGCAGGCTTTGCTAATAATTTTGACGCGATTGTCAAGGAAGAAACAAACGATGAAAAAGACAAAAACATCAACGCAAGGGCAGAACTGATCGCGCGTGCGCAGGGCGCTTTTGGGGCCATGAGAGGAAACGATCACTTTGCGAAAGAGAAAGATGGCGGGTCATACCGCAGCGACATAAAAAAGGCCGCCGCGCTTGTTCAAGGGTTCAACTTCCCTGTTGCCGGAAATTTGGCTACAGGGGCGCAGATAAATAAACCTAACGGAGGAAACAACAAAATGAAACCAGAAGAACTGCTGGCAAAAGACAAAGACTGCTACGATGCCGTTTTTGCCTTGGGCGAACAAGCCGCGCTGGAGAAAGAGCGGTCAAGAGTTCAAGCGCATATAATGCTTGGCACGGAAGCGAAGGCGCTGGAGATCGCTGTTAAGTATATTCAGGGCGGAGAATCCACTACGGAAGAAAAAATCCACGCTGAATATATACAAGCCAGCATGAGAAACAGCCGCATCGATGCCAGAAACGCCGATGACCCCGGCGAAATTAACACTGACAACGCCGATGGCGCTGCCGATCCTGCCGCTCTTACAAAAGCTTTCTGGGCAGGGGCGCAGGGCAAAACCTTGGAGGGAAAATCATGGGAGTAAGATTTAGCGAAATCGAAAGCAAGTCTTTGCAGTTAGGCAATTGCCGCTTTGAGCAGGGATCAATAAATGTTCCGGCGGGAGTAACTGTCAAAGGCGGAACTATTCTTAAACGGGCCGGCGAACGGAAATTCGCGATAGCGTCAAAGGGCGACACCTTTGTTGGCGTGGTTCCATTTGACATGACAAACCACGCGAAAACCCCCGCTAACCTCGGTTTCCGCGCGATCATCGCGGGGCGTGTGCGAAGGGATATGCTCAATGTCGATGGAGTAGCTACAATCACCAGCGCCCAAGCTGACAGCCTTCGGGATTTCTGCGGAATTATCGCCGTGGATAGCACTGATATTTCAAGGGTAAGCCCTTAACACAAGGAGTAAATAATTATGGGACAAAACAGTATGCCTGATACGCTTCAGCAAGTTGTTAAAATGTACGAGCAGCAGCCGGACATGAAAAAAATGGGGTTTCTTACCTCGCTTTTCAAGGTGGGGCCGGAAAGCTTTACCGATGTTGACAAGATCAGCATGGACATGGTTTACGGCGGCAACGATATGGCCCCCGTTGTGCGAGACCTTGGAACCGGAGCCGTTGTCGTAACAATCGACAAATTCGGCAACATGGAAGTGCCCTTTCCGGTTTATTCGCTGGAAACTCCGGTCAACATAAGCCAGCTTATGAACCGTTTACCCGGCGAAAATGCTTTTTTAACAAGCACAACACGCGGGGTCAACTGGATGGGGCGCATGGCGCGGCTTATTAAAGACGGCACAGCCAGACACCTTCGCATGATCAAAAATTCTATGGAGTATCAGGCGGCGCAAGTGTTGACTACAGGAAAATGCACCCTGACCGATGAGGACGGAAACAGTATCAACGAGCTTGATTACCAAATACCTGGTACGCATTTTCCAGCATCAAAAATTTCATGGGCCGATCCCAAGGCGAACCCCATTGACGACCTCAACGCACTGGACGATGTTATACGCACGGCAGGGCTTTGCGATGTAACAAATTACGTCATGGGCAAGAAAGCGTGGAATCATTTTCTAAAGAACGAGCAAGTACACACAAACCTTGACAAAAACATTCTTAACACGCTTGAGATTTCGCCGCAGATGCGGGACAAGGGGGCGGCGTACCTTGGAAAGCTTAATCTGGATGGCAGGATCAGGCTTTTTTGGGGATACGATGCCACATACAATCCGTGGAATAATCGCAAGGAAACAGAATACTTTCTTAACCCGAATAAAGTTATCGCGTTGCCGTCCTACGAGAATATGGACTTCCGGCGTTATTTTGGCGGCATTCCCAGCATCAAAGTCGATCCTGTTTTTGATCCTCTTTTTGGAAACAAGATTACGGTTGAAGGCGAGTACGACTTCAAAGTCCGTGTCTGGTTTGACGAAGAGGCGGAAACATACAAGAGCCGAACCAGAAGCCGCCCGCTTTTCGTACCGGCATCGCGCCTGCGCTTTGGCTGTATGACAGTCATTACCTAATAGGAGGTCTTAATCTATGTACATTGTAGCAAAAGGCTATTCGCTTATTACGTTCCGGGGAGTCATGGGCTCCGGCAAAGAAGTCAAAAAGGGCGATTTTTTCAGCGGAACATTCGAAAATTTGCTCGCGAAAGGGTGTATCATTCCCGGAAAACAAAATGATCAGCTTGAAAAAGAAACATTCGAAAAGCAAGCTGCGAAAGACAAAGCGGCAAGGGAAGCGCCAAAGGCTGAATAATGGAAAACCTGCGGGAAACAGCAAACAGATATTTGGAGAAAACTCTTGAAAACCCTGCCAGAGCGGGAACTCCCTATACCATCATCGACCCACAGGAAAACAAACAGTATGCCGTTACCGGGACGGTAAGCGATACCCACCTTTCTGTTGACGCAAATGGCGAAGCCATACAGGACAGGGCAATTATTGTTACCTGTCTTATAAAACGGCTGCCTGTACATCCGCAGCGGGGCTGGGAAGTGCATCTAAAAGAACTTAACGGTGAGGCAAAAAAATATTTTATTCAGGAAGTGCAGCCTGACAACACAATCGGGCTGTACTACTTTGTTTTGGGGCATAATTTTTCGGAGGATTCGCCGGAATGAACACGCCTTTAATTACTGAATTGCTGGAGGCCCCGGCAAACGCTGAAAAAGTACGCAATCAAATCGCCGCGTTATTGTCTTTGGAATTTCAAAATCAGCATGAACTGGCAAAAGCTCGCGGGGTACATCCCGCAGATTATGATGTAAAAATATATGTGGAAAATTCCCGCCCATACGATACAGCCGCAAACGAATTAATTTCCCGCGTTAATGTTATTTTGCAAGATGTAAGCGTTCCAAAGTCAAACCCGCGCATAGGCAGCCAAGCCGTAAGCGCTAAGTTTGAAATTTATTGCATAGCCAACGGAAACGCAACGGGAGATTTCCGCGATGATAAAAACGCGGCGTTTCGGGCGTGGAAAATTATGCGCCTAGTTTGGGGCATTATCATGTCAGAGCCTTACACATATCTTGGTATGCGTGGTGTTGTTACCAACAGGGCGTTTACAAAAATGGAGGCCGGAACACCCGGCGAATACGGAGCGCAGGCTTTTTCCGTGATCCGGGCATCGCTTGATGTACAGCTCGCTGAAGGATACTTTGGCGGCCCAAGCGTTGTACTTGAAGGGTACAACTTTGATGTATTTCCAGATGATGGGCAAATAGTGGCGGCAGCAGAAACTAGAGACCTTGTAACAGGAATAAATAATCACGCAGGAGGGTAAACAATGTTACCAACATCGGCAATTTCCCGTGTAACGGGAGTAAATGTAGAACACCGGAATTTTAACAAAGGCGGAGCGCAATTTTTACCGCAGCGCCTTGCCGTAATCGGCGCAGGCAACGATGACGCTGTGTACGATACAAAAAAGCATCTGTCATCAGGGAGCGCTGACGCAATCGCCCAGCGATACGGATACGGATCGCCGCTTCATCTGGCCGCAAGGCAGCTTTTCCCGGATGGAGGGGGAGGCGCAAATTTCCCCGTAACTTTTTTTCCGCTAAAAAAAGCCAACGGCAGTACCGCGTCCACTGGCGCAATCTTTTGCGAAGGATTACCGACCGCAACTGGGAGCGGTACGGTAACAATAGGCGGAATAGAAACGGAGTTCGCGATAATCGAGCGGCAAAGCCCTGCCCAAATACTCGCCGCCGTAAAAGAGCGGATAGCCGGAAGGCTGGAAATGCCCGTAATTCCCAGCGAAATTCAAGGCAGCGATCTTCCGCTTGCCGCCAAATGGAGCGGCAACACTGGCAACGACATAGTTATTCAGATCGAGATAAACGCGCCCGGCGTTACGTTTGGGATCAGAAGCATGACGGGGGGCGCTGTAGACCCCGATGTTGACGGAGCGTTAAGGGACATCGGGCAAATATGGGAAACATTTATTCTTTCTTGCCTTTCTTACAATAACCAGTCCCGCCTTAACATCTACAAAACATTCGGCGAAGGCCGCTGGGATCAAATGGAAAAAATGGGCTGCCTTATCGCTCACGGCTGTACAGACAATTTTGAAACACGCACGGCAGTAACCAGCCCGCGAAAAAACGATCACATTAATTTTTTGATTACCGGAGTTGGAAGCCCTGAAATTCCGTTTGTTATCGCCGCAAGGGGGCTTGTAAACATAATGAACACTGCCAACAGAAACCCCGCGCTGAATGATCACGGCTTACTGACAGGTCTTAGGGCCGGGCCGGATGAAGAACAAGAGAATTACACTGTCCGTAATAACTCTGTACACAACGGAAGCAGCACGAGCATAAAAAGCGGCAATGTTATCGCGCTGAATGATACGATAACAATGTGGCATCCCGATAACGAATCTGTTAAGTCCCGCCGCTACGTTGTTGACGCTGTAAGGCTTATGAACATTGTTTTCAACATCCGCCTGATAATGGAAAACCCGATGGTAAAAGGAGCGCCGTTAGTGCCGGATGATAATCCAACCAGAAATCCAAGAGCGGTACAGCCAAAGACCATCCGCACCGCAATGATGAACCTTGCAAACGATTTGGCGGCGTTTGCCATCCTTGCAACATCGGAGTTTACCAAAGAAAACCTTGTTGTGCGCATTAGCAGCATGAACCCAAAACGGCTTGACTTACAATTCCCTTGTAAACTTGCGGGGAATGTTGAAGTATCGTCAACGGATATATTTTTCGGCTTTTACTTCGGTGAAGCCTAATAACAGGAGGATCAATTATGGCATCAGGCCCAGCGGAATCTATTACAATTGCCGGCCGCCGCTTTGTTTGCAACAACGAAGATGATGTAAGCATACAGCTTCCGGGTTTTACGAATGAAACACGTATGCACGGAGACGGCGGAGCGCATTTTGCGAAATCACGAAAGCCGGGAAGCATTGACAGTATCAATGTTTACATCGACCCGGAGCGCAACGACCTTGAATACCTGCAAGAACAGGCAAACAGGCACGAATATTTTGATGTTTCCCTTACGCTTTGCGATGGGATAGTCTATGCGGGAAGCATGATGCTCACAGGCGACTCTACCGCGCTTGGAGTACGGGAAGGATTCGCGCCCATAACACTTGAAGGCCCAACGCTGGAAAAGCAAGGGTAAAATCTAGGAGGCTTTAATTTATGCTTGATGCGGAAAACAGTTCTGAAATCTCAAGTAATTCTGAAATCAGTTTTGAGGAACTGGAGTTCAGGAACTACTGCGAAGCAAACGAATTTGATTATGACGAAGCGGCAATGGACGCTGATACGCGCGGTGACTTTGTGAAAATAAAAAAACGGTTTCTCAAAGCCATTGCCGAAAAACGTATTGTAGTTGACGGGGACAAAATTGTGTACACCGTTTCCGAAAAATCAAGCGAGATGGCGGGGCAAAAACTCACCATCCACCGGCCAAACGGGCGCACACTTTTGGCTATGGACGGTTACAAGGACATCCAACAGCAAAACAAGCTGCAGGCGTACATGGCGGCGCTGTGCAGAATTCCAAGGAACGAAATAAATAAAATATCATCTTTGGACAAAAAAGATTATCAGATTATTCAGGATGCCGCTGTACTTTTTTTAACCGAATAGTCTCCGATGTGGCGGTCGGAGGCTTACGGCAACGGAAGCTGGGGATAGAATGGGTAGCGTATCAGGCAAGACAAATATACGCAGATTACAACATAAGCATTCCCATTCAAAAAATCTCTATCGAGGAGATACGTTTTTTTTATGTGCCAATGATAGAAAGCTTGTGCAAAATTCAAAAGACGGCGAAGGATAAGCGGTAAAATATGGCATCTAAATACGCGCTAGAAACTGTATTCTCGCTTATTGACAGAGTCAGCCGTCCGCTTGATAAGATAGGCGTTAAGTCAAGCGCTGTATCGCGCCGCATACAAAGAGATTTTGTCGCAGCGCAAAGAAGGCTGGACAATTTTGGAAAAGCTATAAGCAAATGGGGCAAGCGGGCAGCGCTGGCGGCGACAGCGGCAGCCACGGCATGGGTTGGAATCGGCGTAAGAAACGCATTAACTCTGGCTGACACTATGGCAAGAATAGGCTCCAACGCAAATATGACAGGCCCTCCACTCCAACAACTGCAAAAGAATTTAATGAACGTTGCGGGCAGAGCCGGTGTAGCGGTAAATGAGCTTGCGTCTATCGCCAATACCGCAATTGGCTTTGGCGTAGCGGCGGAAGCTTCGGCGGAGTTTGCCGGAGTAGTCGCAAAAACGGCGCGAGTAACCGGGGATTCAACCGATAAAATTATCGCTGGCATTACTACGGTGCTTGCCGCTTATGGGAAAACAGCCGAGGAGGGAAACCGTGTCGCCGGTATAATGATAAGCGCAAGCAGGCTTGGAAGGACATCAGTACAGCAAATGGCGTATGGCATGAGGTATGTTATTCCTGTTGCGGCGGAGCTTGGAGTACAGGCCGAAGATGTGTTTGCTTCCGTAACCGCATTGACATCAAGCGGACTTACAACAAGAGACGCGATGCAGTCCCTTGGTAAAGCGTTAAGCGCCGTAAGAGCGCCTAGCAATAACGCATCAGCCATAGCGCAAAAACTTGGGCTTGATTTTTCCGAAGCGGCGCTGCAAAGCAAGGGGCTTGCTGGGTTCATGAGCGAAATACGCCGGAAAACAGGAGGCGACACCCACATTCTTGAAGCTTTGTTTGGGAACGCGAATGTCGCACGTTCAATGAGTATTCTGGCGACAACAGGGGCCGAAGCGTTTAATGAGGCCCTTGCCGAAATGTCAAAAGCGACAGACACCGTAGCGGTAGAATTTGCCAGAGTAACGGACACGCCGGCTGAACGATGGCGAAAAGCGATAAACAGAATTCAAAATACCGGGGTAAGACTTGGAACTTCGCTCTTGCCTGTAGCGGAACGGATAATAGGTAAGTTTACCGAAATGGCGGACAGGCTTTCCAGTGTAGATTTTAGCAGGTTTACCGCAGCGGTTGACAGGGCGTTCAGGGGTATGGAACGGCTTGGCAGAATGTTTTTTGGCATTGTAAATCTGGCGTGGAGATTCCGCGTTGTTTTAATCGTTATCGCCGCCACGCTAGGGGCGTATCACGCCGCTCTTATGCTTGCGGCATTAGCCGTAAAAACATCCGCTGTATGGACGGGCATTGCGAAAACAGCTACATTCGCATGGACGCTCGCAACAAAAGGACAGACAGCCGCGCTTGCGAAATTGAAAGGCGGAACACTTGCATATAACATTGCGTTAAAGGCCTTTGCTATCGGCGCAAAAGCGGCGGCGGCAGCGCAGAAAATTTTCAATTTTGTTCTTAAAGCCAATCCCATAGGGCTTGTCATTACCGCAATAGGAGCGCTCGTTGGTCTTATTATTCTCCTTGCAAGAAACTGGGAACGAGTTACCGATGCTATAAGAAACAACATAGAAAGAACGCTTGGAATTATAAGTATTTTTACCGGCCCCTTCGGGTATGTTATTTCGGTTATCAGGGAATTACACAACAACTGGTATCGTGTAGTGGAGGCTTTCAGGGATGGGGACATACTTGGCGCGATAAAAAAAATAGGCAGGGTGCTATTGTCTGGCCTTTTGGCTCCAATACAGGGCCTGTTGGAAATTCTGTCGCACATACCGGGATTACGGCATCTTGCCGGAACCGGAGCCGATAAAATAGCGGGGCTTAGAAACTCGCTCCTTGGCGAAGGCTCGGAAATTTCCGCGCGAACGGGAAGAAGAACAAATGAATCCGCAGTAGAAACTGTCAAAATGGAGCCGGATTTATCATCGTACAACCACGCGGTACGGGCAATTGAGATGTCCAATATCGAAGTCCCCGGAATAGATTTATCGGAATTAAATGTACCAAACATAAACCTTGGCGGCGGAAGGGTGCGGGGTGTTGTTGATATTTCAGGCGGCGGGGCAGCGTCCGCCATTCCGAATTTTTCAAGGGGTGATGTTCCCGGAAGCTTTACCGTAAACCAGCCCGCCGCTCCGGCTGTGTCAGTGCAGGAAGCAATCCGCACCGCCGCGTATGGAATAAGCGGCATATTGCGGGAAATTTTCGCGTCAATTCGGGTTATCGAGTCGGCAAGCGTTAGAGTAAACTCCGGCAAAACAGAGAGAGAATACGTTGAAAAAGAAAACCCACGGAACATAGCTCCGGTTACCCGCGAAGAGCGCATAACGCACAGTATTCAGGAGCAGCGGCTGGCAATAGAAGTTGTTGCCGGGCAAGGAACGCAAGCGCGAGTTGTACGGGCTCCACGCTCGCCAAATATCCACCTTGTCAATTCCGGGAGTAATGTATAATGACCGCGATAAAAGAAGCCAGATACACATCTCCCAGCGGAAGCGAATTTGTTTTTTCTTATGGCGATGTAAGTAGGCAAACGGAATTAAAAACATCTGTATTCACGTATCCTATGCGGGATGGCGCTACCGTTCAACACCAAGGCAGGGGAGCTATGACATTCCCGCTGGCTTGTATATTCCACGGTGTCAATTGCATGGCAGACGCTACAAATTTTGAAAATTCTCTTGCCGAGCGCGGCACGGGAGAATTACAGCATCCAATCTATGGAACGCACAGGGTAAAGCCTACAGGAAACATCGCGCGGGAAGACCCGCTTGTTACAGGCACTAATCAATCAATAGTTACAATTACATTTACGGAATCTTTAGATGATGATGAAGAAATATTGAATGAGGCAGCCGTAAACGCCATAGACGAAAATTACGAATTGTTTGAAGATTCCGCCGCGGAAGACTTTGCCGTAACCATAGCCTCGATAGAATCGGTAGGGGAACAGCTTGCGGTAACGGCGGCGCTGCAAGCGCAAACACAATCAATGATTGATACTATCGATCCGCTTGCAGCGTCTGACCGCAGAGCGTTTGCCGACTGGCTTAGTTCGGCGAGCGAGTTAAAAGATTCCATTGGACGGTTATACGACAGGGGAACTGGAGAGGCCGGAAGGGTTGAAAGCACATTTGTCAGAGCGCTTAATATCGCGCGGCTTACCCTGCGAACAATGAAATTACCGTCAAGGCTTGGAATAAATTTGTCGGCAAAAATACAGGGTTATTCCGCATTGACAGCTACGCTGATTAACCAATTCAGGCATGACCCTTTCGATTTTAGAAAAACCAGAAACGCATATACATCGGCCATGCTGGGCCTAACGGGAGCGGTTGCCGCGATTGCTTCCGGCGCGGCGGTAAGCACGGCCCATGCCGCGTCTTCATCCGGCGCGAGCGCCGCCGCTGGCCCGGCCACACGGGATGAGGCGGTTGAAACTGCCGGTAGAATACTTGAAATGCTGCACAATGTTATGGCTTTTAGCGATGACAGAATCGCGCAGAATATTTTCGTTGACGCAAATTCCAGCAGTTACATAAACTTAAAAACCCTTGTTCTCCAGAGTGCCAGATTGATTGTCAACGCCTCTTTCGCGCTTCCTATGCAAAGAATTTTTACTATTGACCGGGATCGCCAAATAATAGAATTATGCGCAGAGTTATGTGGCACGGTAGATTGCCTTGATGAATTTATTATGATAAACAATTTTAACATTGACGAAATTGAGTTGTTGCCAATGGGTACAAAAGTGATGCACTATGTCCAAAGTACATAGAGTCAGCGCCGGGGACACTCTTGGTTCAATAGCTGTGCGCTATCTTGGATCAAGTTCAAAATGGGGTAAAATTACCGCCGCCAATCCCCAGCTTGCCAACCGCAGACGCGCCGCAGACGGGTCTCCTATAATCCATGTGGGCGATACCCTTATCATTCCGGCAAATGAGACAGCCCGGTCAGACAGCATTCACACTGAAACGATTGTTTTGGCAAACGGCGAACAAGACGTATCAATTAAAATTGACGGAAAAAATTTCACCGGATTTACAAGCTACGAGCTAACGCTATCCTATGATTCTTTTGATACATTTAGTTTTCAAGCTCCGTATTCCAACGCCATGAAAGAATTGCAGACCGCCATAACGCCATTTACATTTAAGCCATGCGAAATTTATTATGACGGCGCTTTGATATTAAGAGGCAACCTCTTAACACCAGACCCGGAGCTAACCGGCGTATCCGGGGAGATAACACTACAGGGATACCCTGTCTGCGGAATTTTGAATGACTGCGCGGTTCCGCCGACAAATTATCCACTGCAAGTTATGGGCATAAATATGAGGGGCATTGCCGAAGCCGCCTGTGAACCGTACAATATTCCTGTAATATTTGACGGTGATATTGGCCCTGAATTTACAGAAGTTAGCATAGAGCCAACCGAAAAAATAATGAGCTTTTTGACAAAGCTTGCCAAACAACGAAACCTTTTATTTACAAATACACCAAGAGGCGAACTTTTATTTTTTACCCCAAAAGACAAAAAAGCGTTTGTATTTTTCACGGAGGGGACTCTGCCAATGCTTTCGCTTACATCAAAATTTACCGCACAGGAATTTTACTCACACATAACCGGGTTCAGCAAAACAGCCGCGGAGTATCCGTCTTTTTCATATACGCTGGAAAATAGATATTTAATAAATAAAGGAATAATGAGACATCATTCAATAATTGTTGATGACGCTGAAAATTTAAGTGATTTGCAAAATGCGGTAGAGGCATACGGCGGCAGAATGTTCGCCGATTGCGTATCGTATGAACTAGAATGTGATACGCATCATAACAATGACGGCGGGCGTTTTCAAAAAGGCATGACCGTTTGCATCCACGCTCCAACAGCCATGATTACAAGGGAAACAAATTTTACGGCACGAAAAATAACATTTACAAGAACAACCGAAGGGAAAAAATCAAAAATAAATCTCGTGCTTCCCGGCTCTTTTACTGGCAATTTGCCGGAGGTGTTTCCGTGGGAGTAATAGCAAGGGTCATAAAATACGCTGCAAGTAAATTTGTAACCGTAACAAGTGAAACAAGAAAAGATTTTAATGTCAGCACCATGTTGTTTACGCCTGCCGGGGATGATTCTATTCCGCTGCCGGATGAACGGCTAGTGTTGATGAAGGTGGACGGCACAGGAAAATATGCAGCGGTTGGTGTTTTAACACCGTCTCAGGGCGCAAAGCCCGGCGAGAAAATTCTATTTGCCAGAGACATCGGCAGAACGGTTGTTGGCAAACTGTATTTGAAAAATGACGGAACGGTTGAAATTGAAGCGGAAAATAAATTGACGGCTATTATCAAAGGCGATATTACTTTTGACAGCGCAGGAAATCTTTACGCAAAGGGGGCCACAGTAGAAATAACCGGAGACACAGAGATCGTACTTAAAACTATTGGATCGGCAATGTGGTGTCCAAACGGAGTTACCAACTGCTTTTTTACAGGCGCTCCGCATGGCGGCCCCGCAATGGGAATTCAGGGATTGAAGGGTGGATGATATGGCTATGAATCCGCAGTCCATGTGCGAGGCGATAAAAGAAAAACTGGAAGAGGTTACCGCCTTAACAGGCTGGAAAGATGGAAAGCGTCCGGGCGATACAGCGTACACGGAAGCGTTTGATAAGGGGCTGATTGAATATGTTGAAAATAACATGGAAATAGAATACGGCTGGTCTGCCGTTTCTCCTTCGTCTGGAGCATCCGATCCGGTAACCTCATTTTCTTCCCGGCTAGTAGTTGCGGACAAAATAATAGGACAGCCGCAAAACACAGCCGTATGGGGCCAGTTAATCCGGGCGTGTTTTTCAGGGGGTGTAATTCAACATCCGTCTGCTTTTGCGGGTGTAGCTCCGGGCAGTCTTTTAACAATAACGCCGCCAGTAATAACACCACTGCATGGAGATTTTCCAAGGCCGCTTTTAAGCGCCTGCGAACACATCTACGCATGGCTTTTGTCCACTATTAACCCGGCATCCTTGGCGGGAAACCACGGCCCGTTTATAGGGGCAACAACAAGGATGGTTATACGATGAGCTTACAGCCGTTTAGGGGAGACATCCTGTTATATGACACGCCCGATGGCGGTGATATTAACATAACAGAAGGACTTATTGAAAGCGACAGCGCGTTTAACACTGCTGTCTATTTATCTCTTTTTGGCGGAAACAAAGACGACAACGGAAGAATAAAAAACCGTAAAACATGGTGGGGTAACATATTGCGTGGAGTGAATGAAAACCAGCGCTTAGTATCACGGTTTCAGGCCATTGTATTTGGGCTGCCCATGACAACAAAAAACATCTTAAACGCCGAAGAAGCGGCAAGGCTTGATCTTGCGTGGGTTATTGGTGAAAAAATCGCAGATGAAATTTTGACAGACGGCAGGGCTATCACACATAATCGTTTTAATTTGCAGGTTAAAATAAACGCGAAAGGGCAAACAATATACGATAATGCCTTTGCTATTTATTGGAGGGCGGCAAATGCAATTTGAAAATAAAACAATCGAGGAAATTAGGGATTTAATAATCAACGCGGTGGAAAATAACTTTAACATCGCCTTTCGCCTCTTGCCAAAATCTTTTTTGTTTACGCTAGCTACGGTACTCGCCGGGGTGTATGTTACCTGTTATAAGCAGATTGCGTGGGTATTTCTTCAGATATTTCCGGAAAGCGCGTATTGGCAGACTGTAACTACTTTAGGTATGCCAATTCGCCCACTGGTAAAATGGGGGGTACTTATCGGGGTCGGAGAACCACGTCAGGGAACACAGTGGAAAGGCAAAATAACGGTAACGGTTGCACATACCGGCAGCATACTTGTATCAGGCACACAACTAAAAAGTAATATTACAGGGTGCGTGTATATTACAGAAGAAAGCATTCCGTTACATGATGATACCGCAAGCGTCCCGGTTATTTGCGCGGATATTGGCCCTGCTGGTAATTTGGAAAAAGGCGACGCGCTTTTTTTTGTAACCCCTTTAGGCAATGTGCAAAGAACTGTAATTGTTGAATCGGTAAGCGCCTATGGGCAAGACAGCGAATCGGAAACGGAATACCGCGAGCGTGTAGTACGGCGTTTCCGCTCACCGCCGCTTGGGGGCGCGTTATCCGACTATCAAATATGGGCATCAAGTGTCCCCGGTGTTTTAGGCGCGTATCCTTACGGCGACCCGGATTCTGCGGCGGGTGTACTTGTATACGTTGCCGGGGTTCCGGCGCAGTTTCCGCGCCGTGTTCCAACGGAAGACCTTTTGCGGCAGGTCGGACACGCTTGTACATACGATCCGGTAACCGGAAGGGCAAACCGGAAACCCATAACAGCGGTTATTGATCCCGCTTTTGATGGCACGTACAAAAATATTCGCCCTGTGTCCATTAAAAATTACACGGTACACATCAATGGAATATCCGGGATGCCTGTAACTGATTTTACAAACGCAGTCAAACCGGCAATCGAAAGCTACTTTCTTGGACGCGAGCCGTACATTCGCGGGCTTTCTGACGATAACAACAGGCTTGACACAATTTCCAGAAACAACATTACCAGCGTAGTTGATCAAATTTCCATTTCGATACGGGCGGAATTTGAAAGCGTATCTTTGGAACGGGATGGAATAACCGTTTCCAGTGAATTTCTTGATATGGGCGAATTAGCCGAATTGACGCAAGTCTTTGTTAATGAGGCACTAGCAGCATGAGCGGGAAGTTTTTTGAGGCGATAAAACAATTATTCCCGCGCTCGCGGGCGTTTGAACTGTTTGCGAACAACTCAAAGCGCAAATTCTTCAAGGGGCTTTCAGCGCTTCCGGAAGATATTCGCAAAAAGGCCGAGCTTGCCTATTTTGATTTATTCCCGGATACTACACGATCCCCCGGCAAATGGGAAAAAGTGTTCGCGTTAATTTTTACGGAGCCGGAGAAAATAAAGCGCAGGGATATTCTGGATTCAATGTGGAAAACATTCGCGGGCGACCAGTCCACATCGTTTCTTGAGTCTATGCTCCAGCGCATTGACCCAAGAATACGTGTTATTGAGAACATACCAGTAAGTAACCCGCGGCACTCCAGTGTGGTAATTCTTTCCGTGTGCGCTCATCGCATTATGCGGTGTGGGTACACAAGGGCAGTTTGCGGATACAGGATAGGACACCACAATTTTATACCAACCATCATTAAAAATGACGCTACAACCGAATACAATATACCAGCGGAAACAGTGTACTGGGAAAATTGCTTTTTTATCTGCAATTCTGTGGTGCGTAATGAACACCTCAACATTTTACACGTAAACCCTTTGCGGCTTAATGCCGTGTGGAAGAACTATGTCGAGTACATAATTCTAAAAATAAAACCAGCGCATACAACCGCCATTGTCTTTATTGACTGGCAAGAAGGAGAAACCCCATGATAAAGATTGATGAAAATTACACGGACTTCCGCGATGACACTGACCCAAACTACCCCGGTGGAAAAGCCGTAGACGCTCCAACACCGGAAAGCGTTGAGGGTACGCCTTTTTTGGCAAAGTGGATGAACTGCCTTAACGGATTCCGTCAGGCTTTATTTCAAAAGGCTTTTGGATCGCTGGCTAGTGTAAGCGGAGAGCCGGATCACGCCAACGAATCTGATACCGTTAAGGCGATAGAAAAGCTGATTGCCACAGGCGATGATAAAACGCTTGCGGACGCAAAGGCGCACACAAACAGGACAGACAGTAACCGTCTGGATGATGTTAATGCGCGTTTTGCCCGCAATACAGACGGCGATGTAAACAGGGTGCAGCGGGCAGACAGGGCAGATAGCGCCGGGGCAGCGGATAACGCAACGCAAGCTAATCGGGCTGCTATTGCAGACCGGGCAACACAGGCAGACCGCGCAACTCTTGCGGATAGAGCAACACAAGCTGACCGGGCTAACATGGCCGACAGACTAGTTAGCCTTGATCAGATATACCCTATAGGCAAACTTGTTATCCAATACCCTAACGACTTGATCCCAAGGGAACAAGGGCTGCCGGGGGATTGGGAAAACTGGAGCCATAGAGCCGAGGAGTACGAGCTTGTTCCGGTTGCGACTTACAACGCGATAAACAATGGGAACAACCCTCCTGTATGGAATAATAATGTTCCTGCAAATAATCCAATTATGATCAACAATTTTCGCATTTGGCAACCGTGG
This sequence comes from Treponema sp., assembly GCA_009781915.1. Classification (GTDB taxonomy): domain Bacteria; phylum Spirochaetota; class Spirochaetia; order Treponematales; family Breznakiellaceae; genus WRKT01. The sequence continues at coordinate 20,858 of WQUW01000048.1, forward strand.
ACTGCTACGAGAGGCGACAGGCGAATCATAAGAGCCAACAGGCAAGTAACAGGCACACCGCAAAACATTAATTGGATTGAGTGGGACGATCTATCGGGTATTGAGCGTTTTCCCCGGCGCAGACTACAAGCGTCATGGACTGTCGATGACTTGGCGATAGGAGCCCTTGTAACAAACCCCAGAACCGGTCAGCAGGCGCGTGTTGTTGGTATCTTAACGTGGAGCGGTAAATTCCCATCGGTGGAAGGCCCAAATAGACCAACCTTTCAATC
>WQUW01000049.1 GCA_009781915.1 Treponema sp.
CCTTGCAACGGTACCTTTGTACACCGCCCTTTGTTCCGTTCAGTTGGTAGCTTTGGCTGCCGCAATGTAAACATTTGGGTTTCACAGGTTTGTTATAACATCATTTTCTTCTCTTTGTCTATCTTGTCAGTTTTAGTTGAACAATGCCCCCTTCCATTGTCTCTGATCTCAAAGGTAAAATCGCTTTCCGGGTCAGATTGCTGCTGGGCGCAGGCGGCAAATGCCAGCATCACCGCCATAACGATCCCAAGAATCAGTTTTTTCATAATAGTCTCCTTGTTTTTTGCGATCCACGCTTCCTTGTAAGCGGGAGTTAGGTGCAAGTTTCGCAGATATCTCAGAAGAATAAGAAAATCTTTTAAATTAGCTATATAAACCCACTTGTTTTTTTATAAGGAAAAAGATATACTTAACTTCTATGTAAATACTAAAGCCTTTGATATTGGTTATTTTCCGAATGGGTCGGAAATGAGTAATACAGGCGTTTTTGTTCAATTCAAAGGGGTTTTTTTATGATTTGCCAGAATTCATATGGAGCAGTGTACACACCAATTGAATTATCTGATTTTGTATCGCAACTTGTCGCAAAAGAATACATAAAAAGCAAGTTATCACGAAAGAATACTGTTATTTTAGATCCTGCTTGTGGAGAAGGAATACTTCTTAAATCTGTTGAGAGATTGCTTCCAAAAAACAATGGGTTTAAGTATGTCGGCGTTGATATAGATACAAAAGTAATAAAAAAAAATAAAAAAAACACATCGATAGAAAGTTACATATATATATGTCAAAATTCTATTTTGCCTTCTTTAGCGACAGGAGCAGACTTATATTGGAAAAAAAAATTAAAGAATGTTTCAATCATTATTGCCAATCCGCCTTGGAGTTCTGAAAAAGTGTTCAATGAAAAAGCACTAAATAAGGCGGGATATAGTTTCTTAGTTGGACAATACGATTGTTATGTCCTTTTCGTGGAATTATGTATAAAAATAATAAATGATAACGGTATTATTGCATTTATTATACCTGATTCTTTATTTTCTGGGGAGAATGGAGCATTAAGAAAATACTTGTGTGAAAATACTGAAATCAAAGTAATCGCTCGTTTGGGGGAAAAAATATTCCCGAATGTAAATAGAGCTGCTAGTATTATAATTCTTAAAAAATGCAAACCTTCAAACAGAACTCAAACAAAATGTTATCGTCTAAACACAGATGATAGAAAGCGTTTTATAAATGGTGAATTAAAGCTTAATGATGTTTTTCATGCTAAGCAACACAAGATATTACAAAACCGTTTTTTGCAGAACACAAATTGTGTTTTTGATATAGATACTCTTCAGGAAGAAGAAGTTATTCTAAGAAGAATTGAAAAAGATAAATTGAAGTGGGAAGATAAATTTCAATTTGGACGTGGTGTAGAAATTTCGAAGTCAGGTGAGATTATTATATGTAATTTTTGTAAAAAGGCTCAGGGATATTCAAAAAAACAATTAATTGCCGGCAAAAAAGTTTGTCAACATTGTAAAAAAGAAATAAGATTTAATGGATCACAATTGGAAAGTATAATTTCAGAACAAAATATAAAACAGTATATGCCAATGTATGTTGGAGAAAATATAAAGCGTTACACATTTAATGGGATTAAGTATCTTCGTCTTAACGTAGGTGGAATCAATTATAAGAATTCATCATTATATACTCCTCCCAAGATACTAATTCGAAAGACAGGACTTGGTATTTATGCTTGTATTGATTACAATAGTACATATATTAATCAAACAGTTTATTCCTGCAATTTTAAGTGTAGTGAACAAGAAGTTCCTTTGGAGTATTATTTGGGAGTTTTAAATTCAAGGCTAATTTATTATTATTATCTAAAAAGATATGGTGAAAATGAATGGAAATCCCATCCATACTTAACAAAAGAAATAATATTTTCTTTGCCAATAAAAACAGTTACAATGGAGAATTACAAATTATGTATGGACATTGCAGAAAAGGTTAAACGTTTAATAACTTTTTATGACCAATATGTTGATATGGAAATAGAGGCAATGGTAATGAAGTTATATGGTATTTCTGAGGCAGACTATAAATATATTCGTTCAGAGATGAACCGTTTGCCTAATTTAAGTGCTATTAATAATATGAAAATTACAAACAGCAAATTATGTTTAGATATATAGGCAATAAAACAAAGTTACTACCATTTCTTGTAAAAGAAATCAAAAAAAACGTTTCCTCAGGGAGTTCAGTAGTAGATCTGATGGCAGGAACGGGTAGTGTTTCTCTTGCCTTGCGAAAAAATGGATACCATGTTATAGCTTTAGATTTGATGACCTATTCAAAACATCACCTAGTAACACAATTATTATTTAAGGCTCCCCCTGCATTTCATATGTTAAAAAACGAAATTGGCAAAGATACGGATGAACCTATGTATCATGCTATTTTGCGTTATCTTAACACACTAACCCCAAAAAAAGGATATTTCTACCAGGAATTTTCTCCTGATGGAAAACCTTTCAATGGTATTTCAGGCAGAAAATATTTTACGTCAAGCAATGCAAAAAAAATCGATTCCATTAGGGATAAAATAAGTAATTGGAAAAAAAAAAATCTTATTACTGACAATGAAGAATCTGTATTAAAACACACTTTAATCATGGCTGTTAATGAAGTAGCAAACATTTCTGGAACTTATGGATATTTTTTATCATCTTTTACCCGTAGTTCGCTAAACGAACTTTTACTATTTCCTGTTGTGTTCGAAAAAATGGGTGCGATCGATCATTTAGTGTTTCAAGGATTCGCGGAAGATTTAGCTAGTAAAATTACCGCAGATCTATGTTATATCGATCCACCTTATATGAAGCGACAGTATGCAGCAAATTATCACATCTTGGAAACCATTGCGCAGGGTGACTGCCCGGAAGCAATAGGTAAAAGCGGATTGAGAAACTGGTGGGATCAACACTCAAAATCTTGCACAAAAACAAAAATTAGAGATTCCTTCGAAAAAGTTATTACAACAATGAACTGTCCTATCTTTCTGATTAGTTATAGCGAAGACGGGTTATTATCTATCGATGAACTAGTGTTATTCTTTAAAAAATTCGGTAAAGTTAGTGTAAAAAATATAGAATATGCACGCTTTCGTAGTAACAATAGCAAATTAGGGAAAAATCTCAATGAGTTCATCATCAAAATTATGAAACATTAGCTAGTATCAATTTTTCTTTTGAATATCTATTTTGCGTAGGCTTTATATACAGTAGGAATTAAAGTAAATCGTTCTGTAATGGAGCCCTTGACTTTATAATACTTAATTTCCTTTATACCACTACCAAGTCCAAATAATCGATATATATAGTAACTGTCACGCTTCACCGCTGAAACCGCTACTTCGTTTGCAGAAATATCAAAAGGCTTGTTTTTCCCGCCCGTAGTTGTCTTTACCTCAATAAATATCTCAACATATTTTTTACCTCTCAATTCAAAAGACTGAATATCATATCCCAATCCATCACCCATTATCTTGGATGAATGTACAATTCGAGCTGCCAGATCTTCTCTTCTCGCTTCGACAAGCCGCCTTCGTTCCATCTCAAGAACTAACATTTCACCTAAATCACCCAATTTTTTTAGATTTCTTTGTTGTCTATCGAAATTCTTACCTTTTGTTATTACTTTTTCGTTATTTGATTTGGTTTTTCGTTTGTGAATAGGAACATCTACAAATACAAATTTGATGGATGCAACATCTAAAGAGAGATCTATTTCTTTTACTGCGTATTCTATTGCATCTTCTGTACTGTATGTCAAACTATCAGGCAGTTCAACATTATCTAAATAATTGTCTACGGCCGACCCCGGAGAGAAGAAATTTATTTTATCGTTTTTAAATCGAAGAAACTGTTCATCATAGAAAATAATTCCTTGTTTTTTCCCAGAAAAAATACTTTCAAGTCCAACATCTTTTGGCCAGCCTTCAGGAATATTTTTTGAATCAACATAAGCAGCGTAATATTTAACCTTTTCTGAGATACTAACACAGGCCTTGATAATCATAATAAAAAGGTTATCAATTCTTTGAGGGTAATTCTTTTCATATACATATTTGCCACTCTTATCCATGTCTGGTGAAGGAAATCCATGCTTTTGTGACCATGCTGGATGTCTATATTTTAAATTCTGCCTTGAAATTCTGTAATCCTTGCGACCGGTACGAGGTGCCAATTCGAGCTCTCCCATATCCTCACTACCTGCAGTATATGCGGTTAATGTATATTTCTTACGAGGATGTTTTTTCTCTTCATCCCAATACTCTGGTGTATCTACAGCTATCGCTTCTTTAAACATTCTGTCCAACTCAGAATTTGAGTAACCAGCAGCCTGTATATATGTTTGCCCTCCGCCACTTTTTGGCTTTTTTACACCATACATATTAGTAAAATCAGAGTCTTGAATTTTGTGATACAAAATCGATATTATGTATTCAATTGCATTATTCATTAGTACCCTCCTCCAAGAAGCGAAAAAAAGCATCATACGAGATACCAAATGTGTATATAAAAGCACGCAACTCTGTTAGTCTGATATTTTGTTTTCCTGCTTCAATTTTATTTAAACTCTCTCGTGTTGTTCCTTCACAACCTAAAAGTTGCATATGTTTTGCTAATTCAGTAACTCCAAATCCAGCTTCAAGTCTAAGTTTTTTTATGTTCTTCCCTAAGTCAATGTTGAGTTTTATTTTTTGACTCATACTACCTCTTCTTTTATGGACGATTTCAAGGACGGTATAAGACATAATAGCAAATTTTTCGACTACATGTGGACTAATAACAGTCCGTTTTGTCGAAATTTTTTTATTGACACAACAAAAAATCTAAACAAAGAGAAGGTTTTTCCAACAATTGTTCCAAAAGATACATATGTAACAGCAAAATATTATTTAAGAATAATTATAAATCCCTCAAAAATTTTTAGTTAAATAGAAATATTTTAATAAATACGAAACCAGCACCTAACATGTGATTAACGCTTCGCCGCCAGAGGGCGGTGCGACTTCCGGTTTGCTTTGCTTATATGGGCTGTCAAAACGTCGTCAATCTTAAACGTTATACGAGCCAGCATCCATGCGGACGATGGCCCAAAAATATACCTGCCCATACGGGCAAGGCAACATACGCAAAGGCCGGGGACGTGTCCAACTGCCGCTAGCAAAGATGTACGTGCCGAACAGTCTGCCGTTGTCGTTGTAAAAATCCCGGAAAGAGGCTCCATGTGTGCCCATAGCATGGTGCCGGGTCCCGGCCCACCCGCCGCCAATGGCAATATCCACGCCGCTTCCAATGGTAATGCTGGTTAGCAGGTTTCCGGCAAATGCATTCTGTCCAATGCTGGCAACGCTGTCGGGTATGGTAATGCTGGTCAGTTGGTTACTACCAAATGCCCCCAAGCCGATAGTGGTAACGCTGTTGGGTATAGTTACGCTGGTAAGCGGCTGTCTAGTATGGGCTTCACCTTCAAAGTGTCCGGGCAAAAAAGCCATTTCTCCAATCGCAGTAACCGGAAGGTTCTGTATCCGAGGTGGAATACGCACAACGGTATTGCCCCCCACGTATCCGGTAATTTGTACCGCCCTTCCGTTGTCTATGACTTCAAAGGTAAAATCACTTTCCGGGTCAGATTGCTGCTGGGCGCAGGCGGCAAATGCCAGCATCACCGTCATAGCGATCCCAAGAATCAGTTTTTTCATAGTGGCCTCCTTGTTCTTTGCGATCCCCCGCTTCCTACGGCGGGCAACCACCGGTTTCTATCGAAGTCCTGAAAAATTACCCGCTTATACAAGCAAGGCATACATAAAAGGCCGCCGCAGGTTTCTCTTTGGCGTTGGCCTGTTATTCCGGGGAAAAAAGAAAGCTTCCCTTGGGTAATGCCTTACTGGGGTGTGGGTGAGAAAATGTATGTTGCTAGGTATTATAATTAACGCTCCGCCGCCCATTCGGGCGGCTCCGGGGTTCGGTTTTCGCTAGGTCAGTCGCTACGCTCGTTCCCACGCAAAACCTCACCCACATTTGTTCGGGCTCGGTTAGCCCTCACAAACGTCGTCAATCTTAAACGTTAGCTGGTATTATGCTAACTGTTGGCGTAACTGTCAAGCGGACGGATGCCGGGGCTAATGCCGCAAGTTAATGCTCTGCGGAGTCCCCCCAAACATACCTTTTCAACGTTTCGGCGACAGCGCCGGGGCCGTGTACCAGTTCTTCAAAGCAGCGTTCTACCCTCTCGCCAAGGCCCGCTTCGTAAAGGTCTACCGCGAAAATGCCCTTGTTGGAAAGGATGGGCTGTAGGACGCTGCGGAAGGGGCCTTTGTCCCCCAGCTTAACGCCGGACAGCGCCGCTTTTAGAGAGGGCAACAGCGGGTCGGGGCTTATTTCAAAGGGCTTGCCTTCGTCGTCTATTCCCATAAGGTAACGCAGCCACGCGGCCAAAACTAGGGGGATAAGCTTAAGGTCGTCCACGTTGAGGGTTTCGCTTGCCATGTACGCTTTGATGGTTTCGCCGAAGCGCACGGGGATTTTTTGCGAGGTGTCCGTGGCGATTCTCTGGGGCGTGTCGGGCATAAAGGGGTTGGGAAGGCGGACGGTAATAACGTTGTCGATAAACTCCCGCGGCGAGACTATGCCGGGGTCAACCACCACGGGAAGCCCTTCCCGGTAGCCGACAATTTCCACAAGTTTTTTTAAGCAGGGGTTTTTCATTTCATCGCTTATGCGGGTATAGCCCAAAAGACAGCCGAAAATAGCAAGGCAGGTGTGCAGGGGGTTAAGGCAGATGCAGACTTTCATTTTTTCCACCCTGTCCACGGTTTCCCTGTCCGTGAATATGACGCCCGTTTTCTCCAGCGGCGGGCGGCCGTTGGGGAACACGTCCTGAATGGCAAGGTATTCCAGTTCTTCCGAGTTCACAAAGGGAGCTGAGTACGTGCCTTTCGCGGTTACCTGCCCTTCCATCCCCTGAACGCCTTTGTCCGCGAGTATGGCGCTAACGCTGTCATCCGGGCGGGGGACAATTTTGTCGATCATGCTCCACGGAAAGCCCACTTTGGCGGGGTTTTCGATGTACGCTTCAAACCCAGCCTCGGTGTGGCCGTTTTCCCGCCATGAGCGGGCGAAGGCCAGTACCGCGTCCCGCAGCCTGTCGCCGTTGTGGGAGCAGTTGTCCATGCTTACCAAGGTAACGGGAAGTTGCCCCGCCAAATAGCGCTGGTACAGCAGGGCCGCCACTTTGCCCATGCTGCTGACAGGAGCCGCGGGGCCACTGCGAAAGTCCTCTTCCACGCCGTAAACGAGGGCTCCGCTGGCGGCCGTAAGGTTGTAGCCTTTTTCGGTGATGGTGAAACTGACCATTTGCAGGGAAGGGCTGCGGAAAATTTCTTCAAGCCGATCAAAATCTTTGTCTCCGCTGTCGGCTTTTAGGGCTTCGGCGACACTGGCGATTATTGCCGTGTCTGTACTGCCGTCTACCTTTAGCGTAACCGAAAGGGTCAAGTTGTCGTGGGGCAGAAACAGTTTGTCTATGACTTCGTAGTCATGCGTTTCCGCCACGATAATGCCTGTGTCCGCTTCCCCTTCTTCCAGAAGGGTCTGCTGCTTGGCGGCGGGAAAGGCCCTGAATATGTTGCCCGGGCCAAAATGCACCCACTGGGGGTTTTTCTTTGTTTTGGCGATCATGGCCTTGATGTCAAATTCCGGCAGGCGTATTCCCGCCTTTTCCCATTGATCCCTGTTGGCTAATTCCTGAATGTTAAGGCGCATACTCTTTTCCCCTTGCAGGCTGTGTCTTTTAAGAGTACACGCTACCGCCAGAGTTTGGCAACTGCCCGCCCTTGCCGTGAATTAAAAAGCCGTTTACACTATGCATTATGACTGCCGTGCAGACTGTCTATAGCCAAAAACAAAAACGGACGACCGCTTATGCTGACGCATGAATTTATCATGCTGCTTGGCAGCATCTTGCTCCAGTTCCAGCAAATCGGGCCGTATTGGGCCGCCGGGCTTGTCGCGGGATCGCTCGTGTCCGTTCTGCTATCAGGCCGGATCGCCGAAAAAATGGCTGCCCTAGCATCAGGAAGTTTCTGGCCGCTGCCGCTCTGCGTGGCTACCTTTCTTGGAATACTGTCGCCCCTGTGCATGTACGGCACGGTTCCGATTATCGCCGCGCTTGGAAAAAAGGGTGTGCCGCAGCATCTGCTTGCCTCTTTCATGATTAGCTCCATTCTGCTAAACCCCAACATTTTCTTTTTCACGTTTGCCCTTGGCGTTGACGTTACGCTGATGCGGCTGGCGTTAAGCTTTCTGAGCGGGATTTTAGCGGGCGGCCTTGTTCTTCTCTTTTTCCGGAACAGGAAGGTGTTTGCCTTTGAACGTTTCGCGTCGCCGGAAGACAAAAAGAAAGCCCCCTTTTTTCTTGACCTGTTCAAGGCTTTCAGAATTACCGCCCCGTATCTTCTGTTTGGCATAACGCTTGCCGCATGGTTTGAAAGATACGTTCCGCCCGACATGGTTGCCGGAATGTTCGGGGCCCGGCGGGGACTTGGCGTACTGTTTGCCACAACAGTATCCATTCCGCTGTATGTCTGCGGCGGGGGAACAATTCCGCTTGTAAGGGCGTGGATGCACGCCGGCATGGGCACAGGCGACGCGATGGCTTTTTTGCTTGCCGGGCCGACAGTCAAAATCAACAACCTAAGCGCGGTAAAAATGATATTCGGCGCGAAGCATTTTGCCTTATACCTTGCCTACAATATCCTGTTCGCCATGATCGCTGGCTGGACTATAGAATTTATCACGGGCAGGATGTAGGATGTGAAGCAGCTACAATAAGTATTGAAAGGAGTTTGCGATGAAAAAGACAGGTATAGCAGCCGGCATTGTGTTGCTGGCATTGGTTCTGTTCAGCGCCGTGCGCGCGGGACAGCAGGGCAGCGCTGTTGCGGCGCAGGCAGTTCCCGCGCCTGCGGCTGGCGGCTTTCAGGTGCAGGGCGGGAACATCACGCCGGGGACGCTTCCGGCAGGGGTCGTTTCGGCGGTTTTCGTGGAGGCTTCCACCGGCACGGACGACGGGATGGCGAGGCTGGTACGCTCAATGCACAACCACGGCTTCGCGTTCTACCAGACTCAGGCGGCTCCCGACGGGCTTATCGCTTCCGGCGATGTGGTGCTGCTTAAAATCAACGCCCAGTGGGATCAGCGGGGCGGAACCAACACCGACCTTATCCGCGCCGTAATCCGGGAGATTTTGAACCATCCGGAAGGCTTCTCTGGCGAGATTATTGTTGCGGACAACGGGCAGGGGATTGGCAGGCTCGACTGGCCCCGGAACAACGCCGAAAACCACGGGCAGTCCGCCATAAGCGTAATCCGTGATTTTCAGGCGCAGGGCTACCGTGTTACCGGGGTTCTGTGGGACACCTTTACCAATGTCCGTGTGCAGGAATTCAGCGCCGGGGACATGAGAAACGGCTTTGTTGTGGAAAACAACATCCGCCCCACCGGTCTTGAAGTTTCCTATCCCAAGTTCACCACCGAGTTCGGCACCCGTGTCAGCTTCAGGTACGGGATATGGAACGATGCCACGCGGACATACAACTCTGACATACTCAAGGTGATAAATATACCCGTGCTAAAGGCGCACTATATGACCTTTGTAACGGCGGCGGTGAAGAACTACATGGGCGTGCCGTCTAACGGGCTTTCCGGCAGACGCCCCCACAACAGCGTCCTGACTGGCGGCATGGGAACCCTGATGGTGCAGACACGGCTTCCCACCCTTAACATCACCGACATGATTTGGATAGCCCCCGACCGCGGGCCGTGGGTCAGCTATGACGCTGCCGTGCGGACAAACAAAATCGCCGCCTCGACCGACCCCTTCGCGCTGGACTACTGGACGGCCCGGCACGTCCTTATTCCCGAAGCCGCGCGGTTCCCCGGCGGGCGGGCTGTCTCGATGAACCCCGCCGGAACCACGCCGGGGACGTTTGGTCACTGGATGAGGCTGTCCATGGACGAGTTCCACCGGGCCGGGATTGTTGTTACAATGAACCCTGCCGAGATGCTGGTTGTACAGAACGGGACTGCGTGGTAGATTTTTTTTCACTCCGGCTGTAGAATTATAAGCGTGTCCCGGGGCTTTGACTTTGGGACGCGCTTATTTCAAACGAAAGGAGTTACCATGAAAAAGACAGGAATAGCGGCTGGGGCCGTCTTATTGGCTCTGGTTGTGATCGGCGCTGGATGCGCTGATCAGCAAAGAAGGGTTGCCGCTGGCGTGCCAAACGGAAACATACAACAAAACGTTCCTTGGACACCCGGGGGGGACATCGTCTCCGCGGTTTTCGTTGAGGACTCCGACGGCACAGACGACGGAGTAGCGCGGCTGGTACGCTCGATGCAAAACCACGGGCTTAATTTCCACCAAACGCAGGCTTCCCCTTCGGGGCTTATCGCTCCCGGCGATGTCGTGATACTGAAAATTAACGCCCAGTGGGACCAGCGCGGCGGAACCAACACTGACCTTATCCGTGCCGTAATCCGGGAGATACTGGACCACCCGGATGGCTTTGCCGGGGAAATTATTGTGGCTGACAACGGGCAGGCGCAGTTCGGCAGCGCGCCCGGCGGCGGCGGGAGCCTTGACTTTGCCCGCAACAACGCCGTGGATCAAAGCCAGTCCGTTATGACGGTAATCCGTTATTTTCAGGCGATGAACTACCGTGTTACGGGTGTGCTGTGGGACGAGTTTACCCGCACAAGAGTGCAGGAGTTCAGCGCCGGTGACATGAGGGACGGCTTTGTGATGGAGGACGTGGTTCACCCCACCGGCATTGCGGTTTCCTACCCCAAGTTCACCACCGAGTTTGGTACGCACGTCAGTTTTAGGGAGGGCATTTGGAACCCCGCCGCCGGAACCTACAACTCCGACTCGCTTAAAGTCATAAATATGCCGGTGCTAAAGTCGCACTTTTTGCTGCAGGTAACCGCGGCAGTCAAGAACTACATGGGCGTACCGTCCGATATGCTGACAAGGACGATTGGGGGCCGCGCCCACGACAGTGTTTTTACCGGCGGCATGGGCACGCTGATGGTACACACCCGGCTTCCCACGCTTAACATTACCGACATGATCTGGGTAGCCCCGGATCGCGGGCCCCGTGCTGATTTTCACATGGCTGTGCAGGTAAACAAAATTGCCGCCTCGACCGATGCCTTCGCGCTGGACTACTGGACGACAAGGCACGTGCTTATGCCCGAAGCGGCACAGGTTCCCGGCGGGCGCGCCCCGGCGATGAACCCTGCCGGCACGGAGCCCGGAACGTTCGGGCACTGGATGCGGCTGTCTATGGACGAGCTTCACCGGGCGGGAATACCGGCGACCATGAACCCGGCGGAAATGCTGATCGTTCAGAACGGAATTGTGCGGTAGGGTAAGCGCCCGGCGGGGCGCTACCTCGGCACGGCTATAACGCCCTTCAGCTCCGGCTTTTTGGCCAGCTCTTCCTTAAGCCCCTCGGCCCGGCCCTTGTTCACGTAGTCCTTGCTCTGGAAGGAGTACGTGAACTTGGTATGCACGTCGTAGGTTCCCGCCATAAGAGCATAGGCATCCTCGGTCATTACCAGCTCTTCGTCGGTGGGGATGATGTACACCGGGATTTTTGACTGTGGCGTACTGATAAGCGTCTCGGCGTTGCGGGTGCGGGCCAGATCGTTCTTGGCGGGATCGTAGACAATGCCGGTTTCTTCAAGGCCGTCCAGTATCGCTTGCCGCATCCATGCCGAAAACTCGCCCACGCCGGCGGTAAAGACCAGGGCATCCACCCTGCCCAAAATGGCATGGTACGCGCCGATATACTTTTTAACCCGGTGGGCCTCCATCTTCTGGGCCAGTATCGCCCGCTCGTCCCCTTTAAGGGCCGCCGCCTGAATGTCCCTCCGGTCAACAAGGTTTCCGGTAATGCCCAACAGCCCGGATTTTTTGTTCAGGGCGCTTTCAATATCCGCCGCGCTCATTCCCGACTTTCGCATAACATAGAACGGCATGGCAAGGTCGGCGTCCCCGCAGCGGGTTCCCATGACAAGGCCTTCAAGCGGGGTAAGACCCATGCTTGTATCGAAAGAACAGCCGTCCTTTACGGCATTTATGGAAGCGCCGTTGCCAAGGTGGGCGATAATGACATTTGTCTTAAAGGGGTCTTTGCCCAGCAGCACCGCCGCCCGCTTTGCCGTGTAGAGGAAACTTGTGCCGTGAAAGCCGTATCTTCTAACCGAATAGTTTTCGTACCACTCGTAGGGAAGGGCGTAAAGGTAGGAAGAAGGCGGCATGGTCTGATGCCAGGCCGTATCCATAGTGGCGCAATGCGGGACATTGGGCAGCACCTTCTGGGCAGCCTCGATACCCATAATGTTCGCCGGGTTGTGCAGCGGGCTTAGGTCTTTTATGGCGTTAAAAGCGTCAATGGCGGCGCTGTCCACAATTACGCTTTTCAGAAACTTGTCCCCGCCGTGGACTGTCCGGTGGCCTACCGCCTTGATAACGCTCATGTCGGAAATGACCCCAACCTTGGAATCCGTCAGCGTTTTGATAATAAGATTTACCGCATCCGTGTGAGTCGGGCAATCATGGGACAGAGTATACTCCTCCCGGCCCCGTGCCTTGTGGTTGATGGAGGAGCCCCCTTGGGTAACCTTTTCCACAACACCCACTGCCAGTACATCTTTCTTTTCCCAGTCGTACAACTGATACTTTGCGGAAGAAGATCCGCAGTTCAACGTTAAAATTACCATTACAAACCTCGCTTCATTTTACGTTTTTCGGAATGACTTGCTATACTACTATCATATACCAATACGCTGAATAAAGCAAAGGCACGAACAGACGCTGTGCCGCGTGAACGCTTGACTTTTCCGCACTACCGTAACATAGTTGTCTAATGCAAAACCTACAAAAATTTTACGGTACGGACATTGAGATTGCCCAGTCCGTGTACCCCCAGCGTGCGCTTCCCATTGGCGAAGTAGCAAAAAAAGCCGGTATTTCCCGTGAGTATATTGAGCAGTACGGGGATTTCAAAGCAAAAGTGGACTATAAATTTCTATCGGAGAACCGGGGCAAGAAGGACGGCAAGCTCATTCTTGTAACGGCAATCAATCCCACCCCGGCGGGCGAGGGAAAAACCACGACAACCGTGGGCCTTGCCGATGGCCTGTGCAAAATAGGCAAGAAGGCGATTGTCGCGCTTCGGGAGCCTTCGCTTGGGCCCGTGTTCGGCGTAAAGGGCGGGGCAGCCGGCGGCGGGTGGGCGCAGGTAATCCCGATGGAGGACATAAACCTGCACTTCACCGGCGATTTTCACGCCATAGGAGCGGCAAACAACCTTCTTGCGGCGCTGATCGACAACCACATTCATCAGGGCAACAAGCTGGGCATCGACCCCCGCAAAATAACGTGGCGGCGCTGTATCGACATGAACGACCGCCAGCTTCGCTTTATCGTTGACGGGCTGGGCGGCAAGGCCAACGGCTCCCCCCGCGAGGACGGGTTTGACATAACGGTCGCTTCCGAGGTAATGGCGATTCTCTGCCTTTCGGCGGACATTGACGACATGAAGGAGCGCCTTGGAAAAATTATCGTGGGCTACTCGCACGCTGACCAGCCCATTACCGCGGCGCAGCTCAATGCCCACGGCGCGATGGCTGCCCTTTTGAAAGACGCCCTAAAACCGAACCTCGTGCAAACGCTTGAAGGCACACCGGCCTTTATTCACGGCGGGCCTTTCGCCAATATCGCCCACGGCTGTAACTCGCTTATGGCGACCCGGCTCGCGCTTAAATGCGCGGACTACGTTGTTACCGAGGCGGGCTTTGGCGCAGATTTGGGCGCGGAAAAGTTTTTGGACATCAAGTGCCGTTTCGCCGGCATTAAGCCCCATGCAGTTGTTGTTGTCGCAACAGTCCGTGCGCTCAAGTCTCACGGCGGCGCCGCCAAGGCCGATTTGGGCACGGAAAACCTCGCCGCCCTTGAAGCGGGCCTTCCGAACCTTCTGCGCCATATCGAAAACATCACGACTGTTTTCAAGCTTCCGGCGGTGGTGGCGATTAACGTTTTTCCTAACGACACACAGGCGGAACTGGAACTGGTTGAAAAAAAATGCCGGGAGCTTGGCGTCAATGTCGCCGTGTCTGAAGTGTGGGCAAAGGGCGGCGAAGGCGGCGAAAAGCTCGCGTTGGAAGCCGTGCGCCTTTGCGAACAGCCAAGCGGCTTCGAGTCTGCCTACGATGTAAACCTTTCGATTGGGGAAAAGGTCGAGGCCATTGCGAAAAAATTATACCGGGCGGATGGCGTTGAATTTCTGCCTGCCGCCCGAAAGCAAATCGCCCAGCTTGAAAAACTTAAGCTGGATAACGTTCCGGTTTGCATGGCCAAAACGCAGTACAGCTTCTCGGACAATCCGGCGCTGTTGGGCGCGCCCAGCGGCTGGACTCTTACCGTAAGAAGCGTCAAGCTTTCCGCCGGGGCGGGCTTTGTCATTGTCCTTACGGGCGAAATCATGACCATGCCGGGCCTGCCGGAAGTTCCTTCTGCCGAGAAAATTGACGTTGACAATGCGGGGAAGATTTCGGGGCTGTTTTAAGCCGGGAAGAAAGTGCGAAGCGGGCACGGGGCTTATCTTTACAAAATCCACTTCCATAGCGGCTCCCCATAACACATAAAAAAAGGGCCGCAGCTTGCCGCTAAAAAACGTCAAGCTACAGCCCCTTCGCGCCGTACCTTAGGCGAGGATCAAGGCGGCAATAATACCGACAATCTTTAACGGGAAGTTAAAGTGGACAAAGGTCGGTATGCACGTATCCCAAATGTGGTCGTGCTGTCCGTCAGCGTCCAAACCGGCGGTGGGGCCCAAGGCCGTGTCGGACTGGGGCATACCAGCGTCCCCGGTAGCGCCCGCCGCGGCAATTGTTATGATGATGGATGCCATGGAGAAGTCCATCATCATCATAAAGGGCACAAAGACTGCGGCGATAAGGGGAATCGTGCCGAAGGAAGTGCCGATACCCATAGTGATTAAAAGGCCGATTACCTGCATCGCAATGAGCGCGGCAAGCCTATTATCGCCTGCGAGGTAGAAGGCGGCTTGAACCAGCGTATCAATGCCGCCTGTGGCGCGCAATACTCCGGCAAACCCTGCGGCGACCAGCATGATAAAGGCGATAAAACCCATAAGTCCAATGCCGCCTTTAATCGACTCGTTCAGTTTTTCCCTGCGCGGGCTGAGCGTGCCGAAGGCAAACATGATCAAAAGGGCGCAGGTAGCGCCAAGGGAAAGCGCCCAAAGAGGAGAGCCGGGGAAGGCGGCGTTCGCCCACACCTGCATACCAAAGGTCGCACAGGCCCCAAGAAGCGCGCCCCAATGCTTGGGCTTAAACTCACCCTTAATATCGTCCTCGTCTACCTTTGCGGCCACAAGGAGGGGTTTGTTCGTGTACTGGCGCGGCTTGCGGTAGGAGATAAAGATGGCAATCAGTAAGCCGGCAACCATAGCGCCGGCAAGCGGAATCATGTACGGCCAAATGGAGACCGCCAGTGCAGGCACTTCTCCGGTGATGTCAAAGTAGTCAGCATACGCAGGCAACACAGCGCCCGCACCGCCGGCGGTCTCGCTTCCGAAAGCGCTGGTGGTGATTTGAGTGCCCACAATGTTGTGGAAAATAAGACCAAACCCAAAGGGCAACAGGATGTACGGCGCTTTCAGGCCAAAGGCGATGGAACAGGCAGCGGCCCGGCGGTCGATCTTTAGCTTGTTCATCATTATGAGAAGCGGGGGAACCAGAATCGGGACGAAGGCGATGTGGATTGGAATCAGGTTCTGGGAGAAGCTGGCAACCACCGCGAGAACCAGAAGGAACAGCCACCCGGTCTTGCCAAAAAGCCGGTTCAACAAATTGGCGAACTTGGCGGCAAGCCCGGAAGCCTGAAGCGCATAGGCTAGAGCGCCAAGCAGCACGTAGGCAAGCGCGATGTTGTTCATCGCTGCCATGCCGGGGATGAATGCCCCCATGACCGCGTTTAGCGGCATCCCTGCGTACAGCCCCGCGAAAACGGCGGCTATGAGCACCGACAGAATGATGTTGAACTTGAGCAAGCACAGCGCAACCATGACCAGAACCGAAAGCGTTACTGGATTCAGAAACAGATCAGCAAACATAAAAAACTCCTTACAATCTCCCCATACTATATTAAGGCCAACCAGACAGTAGCCTTTTTCACAAGAGTTCCCCAACCGCCGCCTCGACAGTTTCGACAAGCTGGTTTGTGTCAACAAGGGCGGCAATCTTGTTGAAATCCAGATAAAGCTCCCGGTCGGCCGTAACCGTATCCGAGACGGAGCGCACCATGTCATACGCCGCCTGTGTGCCACGCCCGAGCTTTTTGCCCTTGTCCGCGCGGTTAAGGTCGATGGCCTGAGCCGCCGCGAATAACTCAATCGCAAGGACACGGCTGCAATTAAAGTATATCTCTCTGGCTTTTCTTGCGGCAATCGTACCCATGCTGACATGATCTTCCTGCCCGGCGGAGGACGGAATGGAGTCAACGCTGGCAGGGTGCGCCAGTACCTTGTTTTCCGAGACAAGGGCGGCGGCGGTATACTGGGCAATCATAAAGCCCGATTCAAGCCCGCCCCGCTCTGTCAGGAACGCCGGAAGCCCGCCGGAAAGCGCCGGGTTTACCAGCCGTTCCAGCCGCCGCTCGGAGATGTTCGCCAGTTCCGCCAGGGCAATGCCCAGAAAATCAAAGCTTAGGGCCATAGGCTGGCCGTGGAAGTTGCCGCCGGAGACAGCCATGTCTTTTTCTACCAGAATAATCGGGTTGTCCGTAACGGAGTTTATCTCGATAGCGACACTGCCGGCGACAAAGCGCAGGGCATCCTTGCTTGCCCCGTGTACTTGCGGGACACAGCGCAGGCTGTATGCGTCCTGAACCCGGACTTCGCCGGAATTCGTTACACGCTGGCTTTGGGCAACCAGCCGCAGCACGTTCGAGGCGGCATCCATCTGGCCCCGGTGGGGCCTTGTTTCGTGTATCTCCGGCATAAACGCATCGACTACGCCGTTCAGCGCCTCCATTGTCAGGGCGGCGGCGATGTCGCAGAGTTTTAAAAGGTTAAGGCCGTCGTACAGGGCAAGAGCGCCAATGCCCGTCATTGCCTGCGTCCCGTTAATCAGGGCCAGCCCTTCCTTGGACGTAAGGGTAACCGGCTGTAGTCCGGCCCGCTTTAAGGCTTCGGCCCCCGGCATCAGTTTGCCTTCGTAGTACGCCTCGCCCAGCCCCAAAAGCGGGAGAACTGCGTGGGAAAGCGGCGCGAGATCGCCGGATGACCCAAGGGAACCCTTTTCGGGCACGGCAGGGACGATGCCTGTGTTCAGCATATCGACAAAGCTTTGAACCGTCCCCAGCCGGATTCCCGAATAGCCCTGAGTCAGCGCGTTGATCCTAAGCAGCATAAGCGCCCGCACAGCATCGGCAGGCAGATGATTGCCAACGCCGCACGCATGGCTAATGATCAAGTTCCTCTGTAAAAGCTCGGTTTGATCTTTGGCGATGCTGACCTTGCTGAACTCCCCAAATCCTGTCGTAATGCCGTACACAACACGCCCTTCATTGACAAGGCGATCCACGAAGGCTCTGGATTTGTTGATGGACTCTTTGGCCCCGCCGCTTAACTGGACCTTGTAGTTTTGCCGGGCCACTAAAGCGACGTCTTTCAAGCTCAAGTTCTTACCGTCAACCACAACGGCACACACCATCGGCCTCCTTGCTGTTTGATCAAAGCGCAACCCTATTATGTAATTGCGCGGGGCTTGTGTCAATATCGCTCCGCCCCCCGCCGCGCGTGAGCATTACCGCCAAAAGCTCCGGCAGGGGAGGATATACGGTTTAAGAATCCCGCCCAGGGAACACGGCTACGGAGCCACGGTCTCCTGCGCCTAAGAATCTGGGCAAATGGCTTCTTAAACCGTATATCCTCCCCTGCTGGGCATTAGGTCAGAGGTTCACGCGCGGCGGGGCGGGGTTAGGGGCCTGACCAGCCAGTGCCAGGGCCAGTACCGGGGACAAAGGTAAATGTACCCCCCTGCCGGAAGCCGCCACCCTGGTTTTGGCTGTTGTACATCGACCAGAAAGCCCGTCCATGCGTACCCATAGTATAGTCGTTCCAGAAATGGTCAATGTCCACGCCGCTTCCAATAGTAATGCGTGTCAGATCGTTACCCGCAAATGCCCAACTGCCAATGTATCGAACGCTTGGGGGTATGACAACGCTGGTAAGCCGGTTATACATAAATACCCCAGAGTAAATGTCGACAACGCTTGATCCTATGATAACATCCGCCAGTTGGTTTTCCATGAATGCATTGTTGCCGATGCTGGTAACGTTGTTGGGAATGGTAACTCTGGACAATTGGTTATTGGCAAATGCACTACTGGCAATACTGGTAACGCTGTTGGGAATATCAATGCTGGTCAATTCATTGTTCCGAAACGCACTACTGGCAATGGTGGTAACGCCTTCCAAAAGCGTTACGCTGGTAAGCCCTCTGTTGATAAACATATTAGACACGATATTAGCCATGCCTATCGTTACTCTATAAAGCTGCGGGTTGTTGGCAAACGAGTTAGTGTTGATTGTAACAACACCTCTTCCTATGTAGGCGCTTTGCAGCCGGTTGCCGCTGAACGCATTATTGCCAATGGCGGTAACAGTGTCAGGAATTCTTACGGTAGTTAGGGCGTTATTCTGAAACGCATTATTGCCGATGCTGGTAACGCTGTCGGGTATGCAAACACTGGTCAACTGATTGTCATGAAATGCGCCAATGTTGACGTTGCTACCAAAAAAACCATATCCAATGGTGGTTACGCCGTACTCAATGGTAATGCTGGTAAGGTTGTTTCCTGCAAACGCGCCATGCTCAATGGTTCTAACGCTACACAGAATTGTTACACTGGTCAGCGGGGCGTTAATAACGCTGAGAAGGGAATTAGGGTCAAACATAGTAAAACGGATGTTAGCCATGCCGATGGTTACGCAGGTAAGCGGGTTGTCGGCAAATGCATTACCGTTAATAACTATAACGTTCGAGGGGATGATAATGCTTTCTAGTTGGTTATCCCGAAATGCTAAAGCGCTGATGTGAGTAACGCCTGAGGGAATGTACACACTGGTTAGCAGGTTATTCTGAAACGCGCCGACATTCCCCAAAAACCAATGACCATACCCAATGCTGGTAACGCTAGAGGGAATGGTTACGTTTGTCAGTTCGTTGTTTGCGAACGCGCCATATCCAATGGTAAGCACACTGGCGGGAATGGTTATACTGGCAAGCTGGTTATCCAAAAACGCATTAATGCCGATGTAAGTAACGCTGTCGGGTATGGTAACGCTTTGTAGTTGGTTGCCAGCAAACGCGCCAACAAAAACAAAAGCGCTCCCCGCAATGTGTACATTGCCGTCATGGATAGAAGTAACGCTGTTGGGAATAACAACGCTGGTTAGGCCCCTATTCTGAAACGCATTGGGGCCAATGGCAACAACCGGAAGGCCGTTGTGGACGGCGGGGATAACAATATCCGTCTGCGTGCCCGTAAAGCCTGTTACCATGTACCCCCCGGCAACCGAAGCAAACGTAAACGCTGCCGCGCCGGGGCCGGGGTCTGGCGTGGGGCCGCCGCCGGGATCGCCCCCACCGCCGTTGGTTGTGGGGCCACCTTCGCTGATACCGCCAGTGCCAGCGGGATTATCGCAGGCCGCAAAGGAAAACCCGATGAGCGCGGCAAGAACCGCAACGCCTAAAACTCTAACAATCTTCTTCATATACAAACTCCTCTTTAACATATCCCCCGCATACACGGCGGGGGCGGCTTGTAAGCGCCTGCGCCACGGCCCCCAACCTGCCGGAACGAGTTCCGGCAGGTTGGGAAAAGCCGCCTACCATGCAACGCCCAGCGCAACGCCGGGGTGGAAGCGGGGAGAAATGCCCTCGGTACCAATTAGTACGGGAGCGGCCACAGTTATGTTCCAGTGCCAACTCCATGCCCAGCCGCCCCACGGCCTTCTGCCACCAAGTCTGTACCCAATGGCGGGGACTATCATCACCCCCCACGTTTTCGTGTCGTTCCCAATACCACATCGACGTCGAGCCCCAAGCAGTAGGTACCGACCGCTCCTCCCTCCTCCATACATCCATTATGCCCAGTCCAAGGCCGAGCTCCAAGAAGA
>WQUW01000050.1 GCA_009781915.1 Treponema sp.
ATCAACGGCTTCTTGAATCTGGCGATATAAGTGATGAATGTAAAGTTGAACTTCGCCTGAGGGCTGCTCTCCTTAAGCCGGTTGAATTAAAACGTAATATGGACGCGGCGCGGGATCGGCTCTCGAAACTTTCCGTAATACAGGCCAACATCTCTTCCGGCAAGGTTTCTTAAGAAACCTTCGGCTAGGTTTTCTTTTGAGGCATCACGCCATGCTTGCGGGAATTTTTTCAAAAATTTTCATACATTTCCAGAAATGTGTCTTCCCCCAGCAATGCCCCCGCCGCACGTGAGCCATCAGTACAATGCCCGGCAGGGGAGGATATACGGTTTAAGAAGCCATTTGCCTAGGCTCTTTAGCGTAGGAGACCGTGGCTCCGGAGCGGGTTCCCTGGGCGGCTTCTTAAACCGTATATCCTCCCCTGCTGGAGCTTTTGGCGGGAATGCTCATGCGCGGCGGGGGCAGGTTAGAAGTTGGAACGGATAAGGCTCATAAGGGGGTCTTCGTTCTGTCCGTTGTTGTCGTAAAAGTTCATAAGCACGGCCCCAAACCTGCCCGTGGTGTTTTCCCGCAGGAAATCCGTAAGCACATTGTTCATAGCGGGATTGGCATCCCACGCGAAATGGCGGGGAGGCCGCCCAATCTCCCCGGCTATACTGGCGAAGGTAACGTGAAACGAGTTTGCCTGAGTAGAAGCTGCGGCGTTTCTCATGTTTTCGGTAACATAGTGGGCCTTGGTAACGGTGTTTTGTTCTTCAAACCTGTCGTCAACCACAAAGCTGGCTCCCCCGCTGTTGAATGTAGTTCTTCCGTTTGCCCCTACTGCGGCCCAGTTAACCCCAAATTCGGTGAAGTTGTTGAATCCGGGACTTCGCCTGAAAAGGACAATTCTTCCCCGCGCCTCGCCCAAGGTGGGGACATTGGCAGTCCGCAAAAATAACTGGCTATATCGCCCGGTATTCAACGTAGTGATATAGTTCCTGAATACCGCGGACATATCGGCGTTGCCCCTGTCGTTTCTAAGCGACATTACAATCGTTTCGGAAGGGTTATCCAGCAAAAACTGATGCGACCATTCCAGCACTTGCTCAAAACGAAGCCTAGTGCCCGCATAGAAAGCATTGGCAACTCTATGTACTACGAACAGGGTGTTCCCTTCCAAAGCAAGCCGGATGTCCAGAAACCGGATGCCGTGGTTTAACTGCGTGTAGATGGGATGCTCTTGGGTTCGGGCTATGTCCGTGATATCGGGGATCCACACGGGGCCGAATAGTTGCACTCTCATTTCTTCCGAGCCTGAATTGTGCGTTCCCGGTATCGTAATGTTTCCAAGGAAGGTATTGTCAGGCAGATGCTTCATCCAGTTGTGCCTTTGGATATTTTCGGGGGAGGCATCGTTGCCGTTACCCGGTTTGCCGGGTTCCGTGGGCTGTGTGTCGTTGCCATCGCTGGGATCGCCGGGCTCTGTGGGATCCGTGCCGCCGCCATTGCCGGGATCGCCGGGCTCTGTGGGATCAGTGTCATTGCCGTTGCCGGGATCGCCGGGTTCCGTGGGCTCTGTGCCGTTATCATTGCCGGGATCGCCGGGCTCCGTGGGTTGTGTGTCGTTGCCATCGCTGGGATCGCCGGGCTCCGTGGGATCAGTGTCGTTGCCGGGGTCGCCGGGATCGGTGTCCCCCGGCGACTGCATGGAGCCGTTGCCACTGACGGGCTGGTCTTCCAGTACCGGCTGGGGGCATCCGGATACTAAAAGCGCAAGCGCCAGCGGCAAGAACAACAGCCATAGACATTTAAACCCGTTCTTCATGACAAACTCCTTCTGCGGTGTTCCATCCCAGTTGTAAGGCTAAGGGTAAGGTCTGAATAAAGGATAATGGCGACAGCTCTTTTTGTAAAGACCCTGTTTCCCCATGTGTCAACGGCCAGTAGATAAGCCAACACCCCCCGTGATGCCCAATAACTAAAAACCTAGCCCGAATATACAATGGCTTGACGCGGAAGTGGAGCGAATGAGGCTGGACATGCATAGCAGACGTGAAATCCTGAACAAGCATTTCAGGGAATATCAGAGGGCAACGAAGAAAGGACGGACGGAAATACTGGACCGCCTCGTGCCGGTAACGGGGATGAACCGCAGTTACCTTGTGACCGCGCTGAGAAACCCCGGCAAGAAGGGCCAGGACGGCGCAAAGGACAGGCGTAGGCCGCGCCCAGAGGGAAAGCGCGGGGGGAGCCCGATTACGGGATAACCGTGCAGATAAAGACCCTGCTCTTGAAGGTAAGCGCGTCCCAGGCGGACATCCTGCTGAGGCCCGCTTGCAATGCCCTCCGGATCAAGGGCATAAGCACTACGTGCGCCGCGTGCATTTTCTCAGGGAGCAGCTATCGCAAAGCATTACTTGTTTTCAGCAATGGAATTGATCCGCGCGCGTTTTGGCGAATAATCCGCCACCCATATAGCACAAACCCCGCGAAAACGGTATCATTCCCTATGGGTATTGATATTCAAACCACGGTGAAAAACCTTCACCCTCTTGAGGTGCGGATCATACTGTCCTATAAAAAGGGCGATGAACTCACGGTCGAAAAGGTAGAAAGCGAGCTGGGGCTCAAGAGCGGAAACGGCAACCAGGCCCTGTCTTGGCTGTCCGGCAAGGGCTTGGTTAGCGAGCTTCGCCGCGAACCGGCTGTGTTTTACGAACTGACCAGCTTGGGCCGGGAATGGAAAGAGCGGGGAACCGTTGAAGAGCGGATTGCCCGACTGGTACTCGGCAAAAGCGGCCTTCGCCTGCCCGACATCGCGGCGGAACTTGGGCTTGAAAACAAAGACATAGGGAGCGCTTTCGGCTCCCTTTCCAAATTAGGCGTTCTGGCTTTGGACGCTGATAAAAGAGTAACCGTGGCCCTGCGCCCGGACGAGTTCTCTGGCGGCAGGCCCGCCGTGGGAGACGCCGCCCGCCATTTCGCCGTGTTGCGGGGACTGTTGGACAAGGCCGCCAACGCAGGCATGCTGGCGGAGGCAGAACTTTCACCGCCGGAAAAAACCGCTATGGCGGGGATCGCCAAAAAGCGGGGCGCGGCTGACGCGGCGTTCCGCCAAGTGGACAGGGAAACTGTTGTGTTTGGCTTTACCGTAACCGAAGACGGCGGTGTCCCTGCCGAGGACGCGGCGGCGGCGCTAAGGTCAGCCGGGATTTCCGGCGATGAAACCGGAAACCTTACGCCGGAAATGCTGGAATCCGGCGCGTGGAAGGGCAAACCCTTCCGCTCGTATAACGTAAAAGTTCCGCCCACTCGCCTTGTGCCGGGACGGACAAACCCCTACGCCAAGTTTCTTGATGATGTCAAGGACAAACTCGCCTCTCTAGGCTTCGAGGAGTTCGACGGCCCCGTGGTAGAGACAGAGTTCTGGAATTGCGACGCCCTCTTTATGCCGCAGTTTCATTCGGCAAGGGACATTCACGATGTATACCGGATAAGCAGCCCTTCCGGCGGCGCGGCGCAGGCCAAAGCGATAGAAGAGCCGTGGCTTTCCAATGTCGCCGCCGCTCACGAAAACGGCGGCAAGACCGGAAGCCGGGGCTGGAATTACAGCTTCGACAGGGAGTTTACCAAGCGGCTCCTGCTCCGTAGCCAAGGCACGGTGCTTTCCGCCAAAACCCTGCCGAAAGCGAGCATCCCCGGCAAGTACTTCGGCGTTGTCCGATGTTTCCGCTACGATCAGGTGGACGCCACGCACCTCCCCGATTTCTACCAGACAGAAGGCATTGTTCTGGGCGAGGACGTAAACCTCCGCACGCTTTTGGGAATGCTGGAAATATTCGCGCGGGAAGTCGCCGGAGCCAAAGAAGTCAAATGCGTCCCCGGTTACTTTCCCTTTACCGAACCTTCCGTGGAAATCCACATCAAGCATCCGGTGCTGGGCTGGTTCGAGCTGGGCGGGTCGGGCATCTTCCGCCCGGAAGTAACCGCGAGCCTTAACGTGAATGTGCCCGTAGCGGCCTGGGGCCTTGGCATAGACCGCATGGCGCTTATGTCGCTGGGCCTTAACGACCTTCGCGACCTTTTTAGCTGCGACATCGAGCACGTGCGCTTACGGCGGACAAAGGACGGGCAAAATGCCTAAAATAGATGTAAACGAAGAGGCGTTTTACGCCCTCGCGGGAAAACGCTGGACATCAAAAGAGGAGTTCGAGGAAGCCCTGATGTGCGCCAAGGCGGAGCTGGACGCTGACAGCGACAAAAGCCTGCTCGCCGCCGATCGTGTTTTGAAAATCGAGCTGAACGATACCAACAGGCCCGACCTTTGGGGCACTGCCGGCTGCGCCCGCCAGCTTAGCGTGTATCATGGCCGCAAGCTGCCTGAGTACCCCTTCTTTTCCCGCGCGGGGAACGTGAAAGCGGCGAAACACAAAGCGCTGGTTGAAAAAAGCGTGGCCGGAGTGCGGCCCTATCTTGTAGGCTTTGTCGCTTCCGGCAAGGCGATTAGCGATCCCGTATTAAAGGACATTATCCAGACGCAGGAAAAGCTGGCGTGGAATTTCGGGCGCAAGCGCCGGACTATCTCTATGGGGATTTACCGCACCGCCATCATCAAATGGCCCATCGTCTACAAGGGCGTAGACCCCGACAGCGTTTCTTTTGTGCCGCTCCAGTGGGAAGGCCCGCTTACCCTTAGGCAGATTCTAAAACAGCACCCCAAGGGAAAAGAGTACGCCTCCATTCTGGAACACGAGAGCGTTCACCCTTTTTTAACCGATTCGACAGGGGCCGTGCTTTCCTACCCGCCCATCATCAACTCCGCCGGTATCGGGGCGGTTCAGGTGGGGGATAGCGATATTTTTGTCGAGCTTACCGGCACTGACATAAAGGCCGTTACGCTTGCCGCGTCAATCGTGGCCTGCGACCTTGCGGATAACGGTTTTACGATTGATCCTGTCCAGATTGAATACGGGTTCGACACGCCCTTTGGCAGAACCTGCGTTACGCCGTATTATTTTCAGGAGCCGGTATTCTGCTCCCTTAACCGGATTGAAAAAACGCTTGGCGAAACACTCAATGCTGGCGAATGTGTCCTGAACCTTTCCAAAATGGGGGTGAAGGCCGAAAGAGCGGAAGAGGCCGAGCGGGGCGAAACGCTGGTACAGGAGGGCATCAAAGTCTGGCCGCCAGAGTACCGCAACGATTTTTTGCACGCCGCCGACGTGGCCGAGGACGTGATGATAGGCCGCGGGCTTGCCTCGTTCAAGCCGGAGCGCCCCCGCGATTTTACCGTGGGGCGGCTGACGCCGGTAACGATGTTCAGCCGCGCGGTAAAAGAGCTTATGGCGGGCATGGGGTATCAGGAAATGATCTACAACTACCTTGGTTCCCGCAAGGATTTTGTGGAAAAAATGAGGGGCGATGGGAGCCGCATCATCCGTGTTTCCAACCCCATGACCGAAAATTACGAGTACGTCCGAGACGCTGTTATTCCGTCTTTGCTTTCAAGCGAAGCTGTGTCCGGCCATGCCGTGTACCCGCACAGGATTTTTGAAATCGGCAAGGTCGCTTATCTGGACAGCGCCGACAATTACCTTTCCGTTACCCGCCAGTATCTGGGGTTTCTGCACTCCGACCGGGATGCCAATTTCAACATCGCCGCCGCCCAGATGCAGACCCTTTTTTACTACATTGTCCGGGACTACGAGGTGGAAGAAAGCTCTGACCCCCGCTTTATTCCGGGCAGGGCGGCGTCAGTCGTCTACAAGGGCCGCCCCATCGGCGTTTTCGGCGAGCTTCACCCGCAGGTGCTGGAGAACTGGGGGCTGACTATGCCCTGCATCGCCGGAGAGATGGATATTGAGGCTTTGTTGTGAAGTAGCCCTCGGGCGGCTGACGCGGGGCGGCGCAAGCCCGGCGGTATGCGCCGGGACGGGACAGGGGGCTATTCCTCGTACGCCGAATACACCGCCTCGACAGACTTCAACACATCATTTTTAAACCTTGCGAGCAATATTTGGTGTTCTTTTGGTATTTCATCCTTCTGGAACAATTCGTACACGTCTACCCCCAGCGCGTTTACAATACAGGACAGGGTTTGCGAAGTGGGGTATTTTATGCCCCGTTCAATCTGGCTTAGGAATGTGATTGAAATATCGGCCTTTTCGGCAAGGACGGCCTGAGAAAACCGCCGCTGTTTCCGGTGAAACAGGATTCGTTTACCCAAAAGAACCCGTAAACCTTGAGCGTTCATCACTGCAATAAAATCTCCTTTGTGTGCTACACTTATTGAACCATAAGGATAAGCGTTTGACAAAATACTTAAAGCACAATACTGTGTGGAACTTTAAGCAAAATAAGGAAAATGCCCTGTAAGGCTGTGCAGCTTTATAGGCGTTTTTGGGTTCTTGCCTATTTGTAAAAAATTGGAGATGATGATACCCAGGAGAGGTTTATATGAGTTGTCAGTCAGAAAAATGCGGTAATCACGCCGCAATGGAAATCGACTTTACTAAAACGCCGGTTACGGAGTTGTACGGACGCAACTGTTTTTCCAACACAGTCATGCGGGAGCGGCTGCCAAAGAATATCTACAAGGAGATTGCGGCGGTTCAGAACGGGGAAAAAGAGCTGACCCTGGAAGTGGCGGAAATTGTCGCCGCCTCCATGCGGGAATGGGCCATTGCCAAGGGGGCCACTCACTATACGCATCTGTTTCAGCCTCTGACAGGTCTTACGGCGGAAAAGCACGAGTCCTTTGTTGCCCCAACCGGGGACGGCAAGATGATGATGGAGTTTTCCGGCAGGGCGCTTATTAAGGGCGAGTCTGATGCTTCAAGCCTCCCTTCCGGGGGTCTAAGGGCAACCTTCGAAGCGCGAGGCTATACCGCGTGGGATGTAACAAGCCCGGCCTTCCTAAAGTCCGATCCCACCGGCACTACGCTGTGCATTCCCACTGCCTTCATTAGTTATTACGGTCAGGCGCTGGATCAAAAAGTGCCGCTCCTTAAATCCGTGGAAGCCCTTTCCAAACAGGCCCTTCGGGTTCTCCGTGCCCTTGGGGATACCGCTACCAAACGGGTTACCTCGTTCCTGGGGCCTGAGCAGGAATACTTTCTTATTGACAAGGAATTCTACGACAAGCGTCCGGATATCATGCTTACGGGAAGGACGGTTTTCGGCGCGCTGCCCGCAAAGGGCCAAGAGATGGAGGATCACTACTACGGCGCTATCAAGGAACGGGTGGCCGCTTTTATGCGGGAGGTCAACACGGAGCTGTGGAAGGTGGGCATCCCCGCCAAAACCCAGCATAACGAGGTTGCGCCTAACCAGTTCGAGATTGTCCCGGTGTACTCCAACAGCACACAGGCGGCGGACGACAACCAGTTTATTATGGAAACGATTCACAATGTGGCCCGGCGTCACGGCATGGAAGGGCTTTTTCACGAGAAGCCCTTTGCCGGCGTCAACGGTTCCGGCAAGCACAACAATTGGTCTATGGGGACTACCGATGGAACCAATCTCTTTGAGCCGGGGGCCAGCCCCGAATGTAACGTCCGCTTTCTTCTCTTTGTCGCCGCGGTAATCGAAGCCATTGACCGCTATGCCCTGCTCTTGCGTTCTTCGACAGCTTGCGCCGGAAACGAGCATCGTCTGGGCGCGAACGAGGCCCCCCCGGCGATAATATCAATCTTTTTCGGCGGCCCCCTAACCGAAATTTTTGACAACATTGCCAAGGGTAATGGCGCGGGCAAATCTTCGTCAAAGGAAAAAATAAAAATCGGCGTTTCCAGCCTTCCGGCTGTTTCAAGAGACGTTTCTGACAGAAACCGCACCAGTCCTTTCGCCTTTACGGGAAACAAGTTCGAGTTCCGCATGGTGGGCGCTTCGGAGTCTGTCGCTCCCCCTACCACCTGCTTTAATGTGGCGGTGGCCCAGGTTCTTAAGGAATTCGCCGACAAGCTCGAAAGTTCCAGCCAGAAAGCGGAAAACCTAAACGACGCGGTGTACGCCGTTATTAGGGAGTCGTATTCCAAACACCGCAGGGTTGTGTTCAACGGGAACGGCTACACGGACGAGTGGGTGCGGGAGGCGGAGCGCCGGGGCCTTCCTAACGTGAAGAACACCGTGGACGCCCTTGCCGTTCTTACGCATAACGAGACTGTTTCCGTTTTTGAAACCCACGGCGTACTAAGCAGAGAGGAGCTGGAAAGCCGCTATCACATTTATCTGGAAAAATATTCCAAGCAGATCAACATTGAAGCCGGGGTTACTGTTGAAATGGCCCGCCGCCAGATATTCCCCGCGGTTAGCGCCTACGCCGCAAGCCTTGCGCGGGACGCTGTCGCGCTGGCTGCCATTGGAGCGGTTAACGCGCCTCAGGAAGAGCGGGCCAAAAAGATCGCCGCGCTCTGTAGTGAACTGTGCGAGAAAACCGCTTTGCTCGAAACTATCCTTAACGAAACTCATGACATCGGGGACACCTTTGCCGAAGCCAGCTCTTACTCGGAGCATGTTCGCCCTGCCATGAGCGCGGTACGCTCCTGCGCCGACGCGCTGGAGAAACTTGTGTCCAAGGAAGCATGGCCTTTCCCGGGCTACGAGGAGTTGTTGTTTAAGCTTTAAACGCCGCTTCCGGGGGCGCTTTGTCAGGGGAAAGTACCCGGTGCGAAACAAGGCGATTTTTTTTAGTTGCCGCGCCTGCGTACCGAAACTGTATGTATGACAAGACTGTCCCGCGTGGCGGCGTGTGTTTCCACGCCTGTCCTTGCCGCTTTGTTTCTGTGCGTAATGACGCTCGCCGGCTGCGCGTTCCTTCCCTTCCAGCGCGAAGTCCAGATGGACGAAGCCCCCGCCAGCGAGCCCCTTTTTAGATTTGTCAGGCTTGAAGGCGGCGTGTACGGCTACGATTTCAGTTTACCCGTTACCTACCACCGGTTCACGGACGAAGTAGTCATGCTTCCCCGTACATTTGTGCCCGGCAAGCGCCAGTTTAGGGCGGCGTGGGTCGCCACCGTTCACAACCTCGATATGCCGCTGGCAGCGTCCCCTGACGAGTTCCAGTACGAGTTCGGCAGGATACTTGACGTGTTTCAGGAATGGAACATGAACGCCCTTATTTTTCAGGTGCGGCCCCAACTTGATGCCTTTTACCCGTCCCGGATAAACCCGTGGTCGCAGTTTCTCTCAGGAAGGCAGGGGGCGGATCCGGGCTGGGATCCCCTTGAATGGATGATCGCCCAGACACACGAGCGGGGCATGGAGTTTCACGCGTGGTTTAACCCGTACCGTGTTACGGCGGCGAACTACCGCTGGCTTTCAGTGCCCGGCTATACCCCCGCTGAACTGGCTGCAATGAGCGTAGCGGAACTTATCGGCGCGCTAAACGGCGCGGGGATGCTGGCTGATAGCAATTTCGCCGTACTGCACCCCGAATACGTGTACCGCTTTAACGGAAGGCTGTATCTGGATGCCGGGTTTCCCGCTGTCCGCCGCCATGTTGTGGAAACAATAACCGAGGTTATCGAGAACTACGATGTCGATGCCATCCACTTTGACGATTATTTCTACCCCTACCGTGCCGGGGCGCTGGTGTTCGGCGCGGCGAACGAGGACAGGGAGGCCTTTGAGCGGTACGGGCTGGACGTTTTCCCGGACACGCCCGCCGGAATCGAAGCGTGGCGCAGGGAAAACAACACTGACTTGGTAAGAGCCGTCAGAGCCGCCATTACCGGCGAAAACCAAAGGTCGGGCAGGGCGATCCAGTTCGGGATAAGCCCGTTCGGTATCTGGGAACACAGACAGAACGACCCGCGCGGCTCGAACACCCCGACAGGATCGGCCCGGACGTTTTCGGGGCAGGTCTTTGCCGACACCTACTTGTGGGTGCGTGAAGAACTCGTTGACTACATTGTTCCGCAAGTGTACTGGAGCTTTGACCAAGGAGCCGCCCCTTACGCCGAGCTTGTCCGCTGGTGGGCCTCGCTTGTCGAGGGGGTAAACGTGAACCTGTACATAGGGCACGCAAACTACAAGCACTTGGACAACGCCCCCCACGAAGCGGCGTGGATGAACCCACGGGAAATCCTTAACCAGTTACGGTACAACCAGTCGCGCCCGGAAGTTTCAGGCAGTGTTTTTTTCCGTTTCCGAAGGATGCTCCCCGTTCCCGAAACAGAGCCACGGCACAGGGCGGCAAACGAGGCGATAGAACTCCTGCGGGCGCATTTTCAGGCGCACAAGACAATCGTTCCCCCAAAGCCGTGGCTCCAAAGCGCCGCCCCCGCGCCGCCCTTGAACGTTATCCGGCAGGACGGCGCAATCACATGGAGCGATACCGGGGACAACAACGCGAGGTACTACGTCATTTACCGTGTCCAAAGGCTAAAGGCCTCAGACAGGGGCTGTTTGGGCAGGCTTATCGAAGACCCCCATACCATCGTAGCGAGGGTCTGGCGGAACGGGCGGACAGCGCTCGAATTCACCCCTAAGGCGGGCTTGAAAGACCCCGATCGGTACATATACGTCGTAGCGGCATTTAACGCCGCCCACATCGAGTCAGAGCCCGTAGCCGCCAGAGAGGACTGGTAAGCGCACCCCTCGCGTGGCCGCCATAACAAGGCGTCCTACACGCGCGCCCAAGCCGTTTCGAGCGTCCGCTTTCCGTTGGCGATGATAATGTCCGGGTCTTCGTCCCCGAAAGGCTTGACTTCAAAGCTCACGATGGGCGGCTTTTCCGTGTTAAGGTAGCCAATCTCCAATAGCACCCGCAAAAACTCCGTCAGTTCTTCGACATCGTTTGATCCGTTGGGGAAACCGAAGCGCGGGTGGGCGTCTCCGTAGGCCGGATGCGACGGGTCGCCGCACACAGCGTTGCCTATATGCACGTGGGCGATGTAGTCCTTTACCGGGAGTATCGACTCACGTATTGTCTCATGCAACAGCGGCACGTGCGACAAATCGACAAGCAGGCCGAAGTTCTTGTGGAGCTTACGCATATCCTGCGCGAAGCGGAGCGCGAGGGGGGCCGGCCCTACAAGCGATTTCTTGTCGATGTCAAAATCGAACACCTCAAGGTTTACTGCCATCTCTCCGCGGGCGGCGGCGTATTCGCACAATTGACAGGTGTTCTTTACAAGAATCTCGTAGGCTTTTTCTTTGTTCGCCTCGTCATAATTGCCCGACAGGAAGGCAAAGCCAGACGCCCCCATTTCGTAGGCCTCGTCAATCCCCTGTTTAAGGGTTTCAAGCGCGGCGGCGTTTTGAGCGTCCTCTAGATGGTTTATGTTCATTCCGGTTGTTAAAAGGCGCGGCTGAGCGCCATACACGACCGAAAGGCGCGACTGGTCAAGCGTTTTCTTGACACGGGCGCGAACATCCGGGTCTTTGATCCATGATATTTCGATCACGTCAAAGTAGGGGTCTACAGCGATTTTGCGGATCGCTCCTTCAATATCGCCCTCGCCGCGTATGATGGAGGGATACGACATAAAGGCAATAATGCCGGGGCGGAAATACTTCCGTATTGGTTCGTTCATACGGCAATGGTACAGTATGCTGGTGTTTTTTGTCCACTGGCGGCGGCCCAATCCTTGCAAAACATCTCCAGGGGGTTCGATTCCCCCCGAAAGTGCCTCAAACAAAAAAGCCCCTTGATGGGGCTTTTCACTCGCACATCTCCAGGGGGAATCGAACCCCCGTTGTCGGGATGAAAACCCGATGTCCTAACCCCTAGACGATGGAGACAAACGGCAAAGCCTTCCGGCTCTGCGTGAAAGAACTATAAAAAAAAATTCTACAAATGTCAAGGCCCCCGCGCGGCAAATTCACCCGCGAAAGCCTTTCCAGTTTGCTCTTACCTGAACGCCGCCCCGACCCGCAGCTCCGACAGCAGGGCTCTGGCCCGATCCCGGACAGGGCGCACATAGTTGCCATCGGCAATGCGGATAATCGAGCTTATGGCGACGGGGCTTATGAAGCCGCCGCTTGCCACAGCCAGTCTTTCATAAGCCTCCAGCGCCGAAAGGGCCAAAAGGTTGTCGGGGTTGATAATGTCAAAGCGGGCCACAGCCCACGAAATGGCGCTGGCGGTTACATCGTTCTCGTTAAGGCCGATAACCCCCAAAGACCGCACCGCCTCGGCAATAACCATAGGCTCATTATCCGCCAGAACCATCGAGATTAGGACATCTCTGGCTTCCGCTGTCCCCATCTGACCAAGGCGGGTCGCCGCCCTGACTCTTACATCGGGAAAGTTGTTGATCAGCCGGCCCGATTCGCGGGACTGAATCCGTACTCCTTCAAGGGCAAGGAATTCCAGAGTGGAAAGGATTTCCGGCCCTCTATTGCCCCGCTCGATAGCGTCCCCTATGTACTCCAGCGCCACCATTTTCATGTCGCGGCTCGGCGACCGGCTCTGCTCCCGGATAATCATAGCTTCTATCGACTCCAAAAGGTAGGATTCTTCTACAGTTAATGCCCGGCCGGGAGCGGTTTGGGCCGTGGCCACAGCCGCCGCCATGACGAACACCACGCCAAGAACGAACATTCGCTTAAAAATCGCCATAATAACTCCTTATAAACTCAAAACTCACTTATATAAATCGGCACATTCTGGTTATATCAGTTGATAATCATCCATCTGCCGCCAATTCTTTCAAGATCGTACAGAACAAGCCGGTTTCCCCGGGCATCCACGGTGTAGGCGTTAACCCGGGTTTCGGTAACAAAGGTGATGGCGTCCAGCCGGTCGTTTGAGCGGGCGGGAACCACGACATGGTAGAAAAAGTCCCGGGAATTCTGTAGTTCCCTTCTTTGCACCAGTCTGGGGTTTCTGCCCATATTGGAGGCCACCATCTGATCCCGCCTGAAAAGCTCCTCGGTTCTTCTGGCAAGGAATTCCCCGGAGTTTATCTCCGCGTAAAACGAGTTCGCCAAATAACCGACCCACGCATCGTAATCTCTGGCCCTGATTATCGTGTTCAGCGCCTCGATAAATGTCTGGAGTTCCGCCATTGTGGACAGGTACGTTTCTTCGGTAACCTGAACGGGCTGCACAGCCACAGCGCCCCTATCCACAGCCGGGGCAAACGGCTCCACCGGCTGCGGAACCGAGCCGCACGACCAGAGCAGTATCACCAGCAAAAACGGCAGTACGCCAGCTTCTTTCATACACCTACATTCTACATTATATGGGGGATTTTAGTCAAATGAGTCAAATGAAATTTTTGGCAAACGGCAAGGCGCGGGCTTGACAATGCACGTACAAATGATTTATAGTGTACGTATGGAGGTTATTATGAACCAAAAGTTAACGTTGAGCCTTGACGCGGACATGGTTGATTTCGCCCATTCCTACTCAAAACATTCTGGAAGGCCGGTTTCTCAGATAGTCGAGAGTTACTTTCGGGAGTTAAAAGCGCGCGCCAACCCCAACATACCACGGGAAGTAGCGGAGCTGCGGGGCATACTAAAGGGGGCGCACATACCGGACAAAAAGGAGCTGAAAAGGCTGTTTCATGAAGACCATATTGGTTGACCTGAATATCATACTTGACTACTTGGAAGAACGCGGCGGCTGTGAAAGAGCGGGAGAACTCATCGCGAAATGCTTTCAGGGGGAACTGAAAGGGTATGTGTGCGCCCATGAAATTACGACTTTGGCGTACTTTTTGGGAAAAACCCGCAAAAAAAGAACCGAAAACATGAACGTTATTTCCCGGATTTTGCAGATATTCGACGTAATTGAGATTAATAAGCCCATTTTGGAAAAAGCGGTACTGTCAACCATCGCTGACTTCGAGGACGCTGTCATTGTTGAATCGGCAATAGCGAAAAAAATAGGCT
Source organism: Treponema sp. (assembly GCA_009781915.1). GTDB lineage: Bacteria > Spirochaetota > Spirochaetia > Treponematales > Breznakiellaceae > WRKT01. Next base: position 13,828 of record WQUW01000050.1, read on the forward strand.
GTATTGTTACACGAAACACAAGGGACTTTAAGAACAGCCCGGTTCCGGCTATGCCGCCCGAGGAATATCTGGCTTAAAGCCCGCCGCAACCCCTTTTTCCCCCGCCAAAAAATGGTGTATGATATTCATGATCGCTAAAAACCGGGGTATATCATGAAATCGAAAACACTAATCATCGGGGCCGCCGTAACCGTATTCTTTTCCCTTGCCTACGCGGTGGGCGTTTTTGGGCATTTGGGGAATCAGGTCTACGATTTTTTCCTGCGCTTCCGGGCCGAGCGGGTACGGGACTCCGGCGTCGTCTTTCTTAACGTTGACGACAACGCCATCGCCTACCACGGAGTGTTCCCTTGGCCCCGGTCGGTAACGGCGGACGGGATTTTGCGGCTTAAAGAGTACGGGCTGGGCGCCCTTATATTCGATATTGAGTTTATCGACAGGGGGCATCAGGGCGTGGACACCATCCACCTAAGCCGGGGCCTTCCCGCCGATTTTGACCGGAGCTTTACCGGAATAAACTCCGCCGTGATGGATGTCTTTCAGGCGGTAGGGGCGGGCACAATGGACGCCGCGGGCATTGGCGAACACGCCCTGTCGTTTTCCGAATTTATAAGCGGCGAGCGGGACAGGCTCTTTACCAGCGTCCAGCGTGTAGCCAGAGACAACGACCAGTATCTGGTTCAGGCGTCCCAGTTGTTCGGCAGAAGCTGGGTTTCCCTGAACCTGCGGGCCCATCCCCTTTGGGGCGAGCAGGCCGAGCGGCGGGTCATAGCCGAAGAACACCTGTCGCACCCCGTCAACGCCGCCGCGAATGTCCAGCCGGGAATATTCGTGGATATTCTGCCCCCCCTGCCCGGCCTTGCCCTGTCCGCCCAGGGAGCGGGCTTTACCAACATAGCAATTGACGAAGACGGCATACGGCGGCGGATATTTCTTGCCCAGAACATACACGGACACTGGTATCTTCAACTCGCCTTCGCCCCCCTTGTCCACTATCTGGGAACCCCCGAACTGGAACTGCAAAGGCGCAGGATGATTCTGCGGGACGCGCGGATGCCGGACGGTGAAACAAGGGACATCACCATTCCCTTGGACACTCAAGGCAGAATGATGATCGACTGGCCGCCCCAAGACTACTTTGGCAAGTTTAACCATGTCTCATTCGCCTACTTCGCCCTTCTAAACCAGATTGAAGCGGACATGGAAACCTATATCCGCGCCCTAAGCGCCGCGGATTTTTTCTTTTTCTCCCAGTTCGACCCTTCCCTTGACCAGATACCCTTTATCATAGGCGATCTTTTGGAGCTTTACGATGTCATAGGCGAAACCCGCGCCAGAGCCCTCGAATACGCCTGCGGCGAATCCTTCGACGCCAACGTGCATTTCCGCCGCCAAAGCCGCGGCCTAATCCGTCAGATACTGGACACCGGCCCTGAAGCGAGGGTAAACGCCCTTGTCCCCGAACTGACCGAGACCTTCCCTTGGGCCGAAGCGCAAATCTATGACGAAGCCGCCTTTATAGCGGCCTTCTCGCAGTCCCTTGCCATAAATCTGGACAGGTACGAGGAAATAGACGCCCGCATGGAACGCGAGCTAAGGGGCAAGTTCGGCATTCTGGGGCGGGTAGACACGGGAACTACCGATATTGGCTCCAACCCCTTCTGGGGGGAATACATTAACGTCGGAACCCACGGGATAGTGCTGGACATGATCCTTTCGCAGACCTTTATTACCCCCGTAGACGAGCATTGGCGGATACTTTTTACGCTGGCTTTTGTGCTGTTGTTTTTGCTGGCAAGTTCCAAACTCCCGCCCACACTCAGGGCCGCTTCGGGCTTTCTTGCCGCCATCTTTGTTGTTGTCTCGGCAATTCTCCTGTTCCGTTTCACCGGCGTTTTTTTCAGCCCCCTTATAACATCGTTCGTCCTTGTCAGCGTGGTTGTCCTGCGGGAAATAATCGCTTACTCGGTTTCGGAGCGGGAAAAACGCTTTATCCGCAAAGCCTTTTCTACCTATGTTTCTGACGAGGTGGTAAAGGAAATCCTCGCCGACCCTTCCCGGCTTGAACTTGGCGGAACCAACCGCCACATGACGGCGGTTTTTACTGACTTAAAGGGCTTTTCTACCCTCTCCGAAAAGCTTGCGCCGGAAGCCTTGGTAAACATTCTAAACCGCTACCTTACCGCCATGAGCGACGTGATCCTGTCCGAAAAAGGGACAATTGACAAATACATAGGCGACGCCATTGTCGCTTTCTTTGGCGCTCCGGTCGAGCTTCCCGGCCACGGGCTGAAAGCCTGCCATTCCGCCCTTACCATGAGACGGATCGAAAAGGATTTAAGCAGGGCGCTAATGGAGGAAAAGATTTCCCCCACGCCGCTGTTAACCAGAATCGGCATTAACACCGGGAACATGGTCGCCGGCAACATGGGAACTGAAAGCAAGATGAACTACACTGTTATGGGCAACGCCGTAAACTTGGCCTCCCGCCTTGAAGGGGCGAATAAGCTATACGGGACATGGATACTCGCCCCGGACGCTACCATTCAGGAAACCGGGGGCCTGTTGCTTTCCCGCAGGCTCGACCGTATCCGGGTGGTGGGCATCCACGAGCCGGTGCAAATCCATGAACTGGTAAACACACAGGAAAGCGCCACGGCGGAAGAACGGAAACTGGTCGAGGTTTTCCACGAGGCTCTGCGCTGTTACGAGAAGCGGAACTGGAAAGAGGCGGAAGAGGGCTTTAGGGAATCCCTTACGCTGGAGGCCGAAGGCGACAGTCCTTCCGGGGTGTTTATCGGGCGCTGCCGGGAATTCATGGCGTCCGCGCCCGGGGATGACTGGGACGGGGTGCATAACCTGACGGAAAAATGACGGGCCCCGCCGCGCATGAGCCAAGCATTCCCGCATAAAGCTCCGGCAGGGGAGGATATACGTTTTAAGAATCCCGCATGGGGAACCCGCTACGGAGCCACGGTCTCCTGCGCGGAAACACCATGCAAATGGCTTCTTAAAACGTATATCCTCCCCTGCCGGGCATTGTGCGTGATGGCTCATGCGCGGCGGGGGCATTGCTGGAGAAGAAGCACTGAACCTTCCCCGCAAAATGCGGAGAAGGCCGCCGGAAGCCCTGAAAGTTTACTGGCGTGTCCAACTGGGCGAACCAATGATGGGAAGGCCCGCAGACCACGTGTAAATACCGGCAAGTCTGCCGTTGCCGTTGTATGTGGTCAGAAAAAGAGCGCCGTGGTTGCCCATAGAGGCAGCGTTGCCAATTTCCACGCCGCCGCCAATGGTTATAGCGGTCAGGACGCTACCCTGAAACGCATTATTGCCGATGTTGGCAACGCTGTTGGGAATCGTAACGCTGGTCAGGGAGTTACTGGCAAACGCTGAAGCCCCAATGCTGGTAACGCTGCTGCCTATGGTAACGGTGGTCAGTTGGTTGTTCTGAAATGCGTTGTTGCCAATGGTCGTTACACTGTTGGGAATAGTAACACTGGTTAGCCGGTTAGTAGTGCCTTGCGCATTGCCAGCAAATGCACTATTGCCAATGCTGGTAACACTGTTGCCTATGGTAACAGTGGTTAATTGGTTGTTCTGAAATGCGTTGTTGCCAATGGTGGTTACACTGTTGGGGATAGTAACACTAGTCAGTTGGTTGCTCTCGAATGCGCCACTGCCAATGGTGGTAACGCTGGCGGGAATGGTAACACTGGTCAGTTGATTGTTCCAAAATGCATCACTGCCAATGGCGGTAATACTGTTGGGAATGATAACGCTGGTCAATCCACGGAACTGAAACGCACCAACGCCAATGGAAACAACAGGCAAGCCATTGTGGACAGCGGGTATAGCTATGCCCGTCACCATATTCACAAGAGATGTTACCGCGTATCCTCCGGCAACTGGAGCAAACGTAAACACTGCTATATCTGTGCGCGTCCAACTGCCGGGCAACGGGGTCGCAGACCATGTGTACGTGCCAGCCATCCTTTGATTGCCGTTGTATAGCGTCAGGAAAGACTGACCGTGTGTACCCATAGATGCGTTGTTGGCAATATTCACGCCGCCACCAATGGTAATGCTGGTCAGTTCGTTACCCAAAAACGCATTATTGCCGATGCTGGTAACGCTGGGGGGAATGACAACGCTGGTCAGTTGGTTACCCCAAAATGCTTGAAGGCCAATGCTGGTAACGCTGTTGCCTATGGTTACATTAGTCAGTTGGTTATTTGCAAATGCGTTAGAAGCGATGCTGGTAACGCTGTTACCTATAGTAACGCTGGTCAGGGCGTTATTCTGAAACGCACTATCGCCGATGCTGGTTACACTGTCGGGAATAGTAACACTGGTCAGACGGTTAGTAGTGCCTTGCGCATTGCCAGCAAATGCACTATTGCCAATGGTAGTAACGCTGCTGCCAAGGGTAACGCTGGTCAGTTGGTTGCCCTCAAATGCCCAGTTGCCGATGCTGGTAACGTTGTCGGGTATGACAACGCTGGTCAGTTGATTGCCGCTAAACGCACTACCGCCGATGCTGGTAACGCTGTTTGGGATGATAACACTGGTCAGTTGGTTGTTCTGAAACCCACTAATAGCGGTAACGCTATTGGGTATAACAACACTGGTCAGCTGGTTGTTCGCAAATGCATTACCGCTGATGTTGGTAACGCTGCTGCCAAGAGTAACGCTGGTCAGTTGGTTATTCCAAAATGCATTGTTGCCAATGCTGGTAACGCTGTCGGGAATGATAACACTGGTTAATTGGCGGCTGGAAAACGCATTATTGCCAATGGAAACAACCGCCTGCCCGTTATGGGCGGCTGGTATAACGATGTCTGTATCCGTGCCAGTAAAGCCAGTTACCGCATATCCTCCGGCAACTGGAGTAAACGTAAGTCCTGCCGTATATGCAGGGTCATCGGGCTCGCCGTTGCCGCCATTGTCCACAACAACAAGATTTCCCGCGAATAATCCTGTCGCGGCATACCAGCCTGCCGCCGCCTCTACGTCAAAGGTTACGTCAAATGTGCCTACAATTTGCGGTATTGTTGTTTCACCGTTATAGCGAATGTTGAGTATCGCGCCGGGAGACGCACCGGGGTTTGGTGCTATCGTAACGGCAGTAACGCTTCCGGCAATCTGGTTCAGGTTGCCAAAAGTGTAATGACTGGCAATGGGGGTTTGATTTTGGACAATGCCGTTATCGCCATTGCCGCCGTTGCCATACCACAGCATACTGCCTATGCCGGAATCAAATTCAACGCTAGCAAGCGAATAGTCCATTAACCAATCGGGCATTTGGCCGCCTTCGTAAAAGTACTCCCCAATGGCATCCCGTTCGCCATCGCCAATAGAGGCCCGGTTTATAACGAGTATTTCAAAGAAGTAAGCTGTGCCGGTTCCGTCAAAATTGGTGTAGCCGGGATTGTTGTAGTCGCCAACAAAGGCCCATACATTAAGCTCAACGGTTCCATCCGCGATTATGCCGCCGGTATACACAGCATGAACAGAAATACTTTCAGCGGCAGCGATAACTTCCTGGTCGTGCGCACCAAACGCAATAACCCGCCTGCCGTCATGCGCTTCAAGCCCGGTAATCGTTAAACGCCCATCGGTAGCGCTCACGGTAAGAACGCCGCCGCTAGCGGCTCCTCCGCCACCGCCGCCTGTGTCGCAGGCCGCCATAGTAAAACCGACCAGCGCGGCAAGGACAACCATGCCTAAAACCCTGACAACATTCTTCATACATACACCTCTTTGCGGCCCCCGCTTCCTTACAGCGGGTAACCGCTCGGGCTACAGTCCAGAAGAACTACAGCCCGAATAAGTTATCCGCTTTTACGCAGAAGCGCCCCAACGGGACACAATAACAAAAGGCTGCGCAAGCTGTGGGCCTGCGCTGTGCCTGTTATTCCGGGGAAAAAAGAGAGCTTCCCGTGGATAATGCCTGACCGGGGTGTGAGTGGGAAAAATGGAAAAATTTGGGTAAATTTTTTTAGAAGGATCGAGTGAGTCTTATGTGTGTGTGTGTGTGTGTGTTTAATGGAAGAAAACGTGCCAAATTAGGCGAATTCGGGCAAAAAACGCCCACATTCGGGAAATAGACTTGTCTGTTGGCAGTTACACCACGCATCATGGGGC
>WQUW01000051.1 GCA_009781915.1 Treponema sp.
GGGGTGGGAAAAACCGAGCTTGCCAAGACCCTTGCCGATTTTCTTTTTAACGATGAAAAAGCCCTTACCCGCATCGACATGAGCGAGTACGGCGAAAAGCATTCTGTAAGCCGGCTTATCGGCGCGCCGCCGGGCTATGTCGGCTACGAGCAGGGCGGTCAGCTTTCGGAGGCAGTGCGCCGCCGGCCCTACAGCGTTATCCTTTTTGACGAGATCGAAAAGGCCCACCCGGAAGTCTTTAACGTCTTTCTGCAGATACTTGATGATGGGCGGCTGACCGACGGGCAAGGCAGGGTGGTGGACTTCAAAAATGTCATCATTATCATGACCAGCAACTTGGGTTCTGAACTGATACTGGAGGCGAAAAAACTCGATGACATACGGGGCGCTCTCATGGAACTTTTGAAGCAGAGTTTCCGCCCGGAGTTTATTAACCGCATTGACGAGACGGTGATTTTTAACCGCTTGGGCAAGGGCGAAATCGGCAAAATCGTGGACATTCAGCTTGCCAGTCTCTATGCCCGCCTTGCCGGGCGCAAGGTGGAGTTAAAGCTTACCCCCGCGGCACGGGAACTCCTTGCCGAGCGTGGCTACGATCCGCTTTTTGGCGCGCGGCCGCTAAAACGGACGATTCAGGCTGATCTGGAAAACCCGCTTGCCAAAGCCATTATCGCCGGAAAGATCAAGGAAGGCGACACGGTTACGGCGGACAAGAACAGCGAGAAGGGCGGGGATGCGCTTTTATTCAAGAAAGGCCCCGCCCCCCGCCGCGCGTGAGCCAACGGTACAGTTGACACTATCAAATCCCTGTTGTACGGTTTCATTCATGCGCTCATCCGCCAAAGGCAACAAGGTAATGCTCTTTCTCCTACTATACCTTCTTGTAAGCCAGGTTATCATAGCCATTGCGCTGGATGCGGCAGGCATCGAACTGGACGCCCTGGCGGTTATGGCCTTGGCACAGGTTGCCGGCCTTTTCGTTCCCTTCCTGTTCTATCTGCGTATCACCAGACAAAAACTACCGGAAGTGCTTCAGCTTGCGCCGCTGAGTCCGGGCAACGCGCTTGTTGTAACCCTTATAACCATAGGGATCATACCTATGGTGCATTTGGTAAATTTCCTGGCTTCGCTTGTCTTTTACCCAATGGTGCTGGGCACGTTACGGAACATGGGGCTTGCCAGCGCGCCGCTGTGGGTAAGCCTGCTGGTAATCGGCGTACTCCCCTCCCTGTTTGAAGAACTCTGGTTCAGGGGAGCCCTTTACCGGGAGTACGAAGAAGTTTCCATCAGAAAAAGGGCCATTATCACCGGACTGTTTTTCGGCATTATGCACATCAATTTCCACCAGTTTTTGTACGCCGGATTGTTCGGGATTTTGTACGCCTACATACTGTACTACACCCGCTCCATCTTCGCCCCCATGTTGATGCATTTTGTCAACAATTCCCTGTCCGTTATCATGTTCCGCTCCGCTTCTTTCACAAGCGGTTATTTTGAGCTTTGGGGAAACCCGGCCTTGTTCCTGCTCGTAGCGGGCGGTCTTAGCGCCGCTATGTTTCCCGTGCTTGTTATACTGCTAAAAAAACTCAGCGCTAGCCACGCGCGCCATGCCCTCTCCGCGCCGCCGCCTGAGCCGGAGGCCGCCGCCGCCGGAAAGCCAAAAGTGTTTACGTGGGCGTTCTGGCTGGTACTCGCGGTATTCGCGTTATCCGCGGGGTTTGCGGAAGTAACGCTGCGGGCCAGATAAGCCTGTCCGGCTATTGCCACACCCGCCCATTCACGCTATGCTGAAAGAACCATGAACAAGAACGCTGTCGCCTCGTATCTAGCCGCCAAAGGCCCCAATGCCGATGCGGGTTTTTTGGCCTACCTCTGCAACCTGACAGAGACCGCCCGTGTCGCCCCGGATGTCGCCGCCCTAATCGTGAAAGAACTGGAAAGCCAAAGGAGCCGTGTCAAGCTGATTGCCAGCGAGAACTACTGTTCCCTGCCCGTACAGCTTGCCTTGGGGAACCTGCTTACGGATAAATACGCCGAAGGAGTTCCCGGACGCCGCTTTTACGCGGGAACCGAGAACGTTGACGCTCTGGAAGCCCTTGCCGCCGGGGAAGCCTGTAAGCTCTTTGGCGCCGAGTACGCCAATGTCCAGCCCCCCAGCGGAGCCGATGCCAACCTTCTGGCGTTCTGGGCGATACTGTCCACAAGGGTAGAAAACCCCATCCTCGCGCGGTACGCCCAGACCAACCTGTACAAATTAACCGACACCCAGTGGCAAACGCTCAGGGCGGAGCTGGGAAACCAGCGCCTTTTGGGGCTGGACTACTACTCAGGCGGGCATTTGACCCACGGCTACCGCTACAATGTTTCGTCCCGTATGTTTGATGTGTACACCTACTCGGTTTCCGAAAAGACCGGCCTCCTTGACTACGATGAAATCGAGCGGCAGGCCAGGGACGTAAAGCCCCTGATTCTTCTTGCCGGGTATTCCGCCTATCCCCGCAAAATCAACTTCAAAAGAATGAAGGATATTGCCCGCTCTGTCGGGGCGGTGTTCATGGTGGACATGGCCCACTTCGCAGGTCTTGTGGCCGGCAAGGTTTTTACCGGGGACGACGACCCCGTGCCCCACGCCGACGTGCTTACCACAACAACCCACAAGACCCTGCGCGGCCCCAGAGCCGGGCTTGTGCTTTCCACGCGGGAGTTTGCGGAGGCTCTGGACAAGGGCTGCCCCTTGGTTATGGGCGGCCCCATGCCAAACGTGATTGCCGCCAAAGCGGTGGCCTTTAAGGAAGCGTCCGGGCAGGAGTTCCGGGATTACGCCAAAAAAGTCGTGGAAAACAGCCAAGCCCTTGCCGCGGCCTGCGCCGGAAACGGCATTGACGTGCTTACCGGCGGCACGGACAACCATCTTTTCCTTGCCAATGTCCGGGCGCTGGGCTTAACCGGCAGGCAGGCGGAAAGCGCCCTGTTCGACTGCAACATCACCCTGAACCGCAACAGCCTTCCCTTCGATCCCAACGGCCCGTGGTATACATCGGGGCTCAGGATGGGAACCCCCGCGCTTACCACTCTGGGCATGGGAGCGGGCGAAATGGAAGAACTTGGAAGCGTAATCGCCCTTGTGTTGAAAAACACCCGCCCCGCGCAAGACGCCAAAGACCCGTCCAAACCGAGCAAGGCCAAATACGTCATTGACGAGGCGGCGAAGGCTCAAGTCTTGGACAGGGTAAAAAACCTTATGGGCCGCTTTCCCGTGTATCCCCAGCTTGACCTTGATTTTTTGAAAGAGGCGTTTACGGGGCAGCCGAACTGCTAGGGCCTGAGTGTTTTTAGGCTTTCAAAATGCCGCTTTATCGCAAGAAAGCTCTTCTCGCTCATGGCGTGTTCCATCTTGCAGGCGTCGTGTATGGCGGTGGCCTTGTCAACACCCAGAAAAGCAAGCCAGCCGGAAATCGCCACGTGCCTTTCGTACATGGTGTCCGCTATTTTCCGGCCCTCGCCAGTCAGCGTGATGTAACCGTCGGCGTCTACGGAGATGTACCCTTTCGCGCGCAGGTTTTTCATGGCGACGCTTACGCTCGGTTTACTGTATTCAAGCTCGTTTACAATATCAATCGAGCGAACCTTGTCCCCTTTAAGGCTTAACACGAGGATCGTCTCCAGATAGTTCTCCGCCGATTCGTGCGTCTTCAGCGCTTTGCCGCCGCTGCCCATTTTCTACCCGCCGCCCAGACGCGCGCCGGTGAAATTCCGCGCGCCGTTACAAAACGCCTTCCAGTCCAGGGCCTTTTTCGCCTGCCACTGAAGCCGCGAGACCGCCAGAACGCCGTCCCCGGTTTGTATCAATATTCCATTCTCCCTGTCCGTGCCCAAAACCGTCCCCGGCACGGCAGCGCCGACGGCGGCGGGCTCCAGTGGGCGGGCTTCCAGTATAAAAAGCGTGTCCGTGCCCAGTTCAGTAAACGAAAGGGGCCAAGGCGTGTAGGCTCGTATCTGGGCGTCAATCTGGACGGCGCTCCTTGCCCAGTCGATAGCCCCGTCCTCTTTCCGTATCTGGCTACAGTACACGGCCTGCCCAGTCTGGGGCCGGGCGGCGGCAGGGTCGAAGTCTACAAGCAGCCTGTCAAGCAAGGCGGCGGCCCTGTGGCTTACGGCTTCGCTTAACGATAGCGTGGTTTCACGGCCCGAAAGCTCTATCCTTTTCCGCGCCAGTATGTCCCCGCTGTCCATTTCCACGGCGAGTTTCTGGACGCATATCCCGGTCTCCCGCTCCCCGGACAGAATGGCGGCAGGGATGGGGGCCGCCCCGCGGTATTTGGGCAAAAGACTGGGGTGAATGTTGATTCCCCCGCGGGGAAACAGGGCTAAAAAGCGGGGGCCGAATATGCGCCCGTAGGCGAAAGACACAAGAAGGTCAGGGGCAAGGGCCGCCGCCTCTTCCCGCGCCTGTAGGTCAAGTTTTTCGGGCTTTAACTGGGGTATGGAGGCCAGCCCCCTTTCCCTTCGCGCTCTGTCAAGTTCAAAGGCGGCGGCGGAAACGTCAGTCGGCTGGGCAAGGCCACGCTTGCGGGCGCTGTCGGGATTGGTAAGGAGCCCGGCAAGCGCTACCCCCCTGCCTTCCAGTTCCAGCCGGGACACGGCCTGAAGCGAAGGGACGGCTATTGCGGGGCTTGCGGCGAAAAGAACCCGCAAAGCCCTGCCGGGACGCTCCGCGCCGGAAGGTTCTTTCATGGCTAGGCCTGCTGTTTGGCCGCGGCCTTCTGGATTTTGGCGAGAATGCGGTTTCTCTTTTGCTCGGGAATTCGGTCAATAAACAGTATGCCTTCCAGATGATCGTACTCATGAAGTATGACCCGCGCCATGATGCCGTCGGCCTCCAGGGTAAAGGGCCGGCCCTTTTCATTCCATGCCTGAACCTTCACTGTTTGCGGGCGCACCACATCGGTATAGACACCGGGAATGGAAAGGCAGCCTTCTTCGTACTCTTCCGTTTCGTGGGAGGTCTCGATAATGGAGGGATTGATAAAAATCCGGGGGACATCCCCCTCTATGTGGACGGCGAAGATTCGCTGCATAAGCCCCACTTGGGGCCCGGCAAGGCCGATGCCTTTTTCGGCGCGCAGCGCGCTGAGCAGATTTTCCGCGACATTCAGGTATTCGGGGCCGATGGTTTTGACTGCTTGAGCTTTTTGCCTGAGCAGTTCGTTTCCCAAGGTCAGAACAGGCATACAACAACTATACAGAAAATCCCGCCCCTGCGCAATGTCGGGGGAGCGGGTGTTTACGGGCATGGGCCGAAAAAAAGCCTGTTGCAAACATACGTCTACAACAGGCCCTGCCCTTGAGGCATATCAGGCATACAGTGATTGGGAGGGGAACCATACGCCTGACCTTTTAAGTATCGGCCTTTGTGGGGAATTTCTTAACAAAACTTCTCTACATCTAAAAATTTTCCAGCGGCTGGTCTTTGTCCAGCATGTCGGGGACAACATACACAAGCGAGCCGCTTTTTCGAACCCTAAGTTCCACAAAGCCCTTGGTCACCAGCGCTTCAAGGAGCTTTTTGGATTCTTCCATGGGGACATTCGCGCCAAGGGCTACATCGCTTACGGTAAGGATGCCGTTGTTTTCCTTGGCGATTTTTAGGATTACCTGCTCCGGGTGTTCTTTTTCAGGGGCCTTGCCGTCCATGACACGAAACTGGGCGTCATTGGCGTAACGCCAGCCCACCTTCCCTGTGTGCTGGCGGCGGATTTGCTCGTGCAGGGCCTTTAGCATATTCGCCTCCCGCACTTGGGCGGGGAGGGTAAGAAGATCGTAAATCGACCCGATGCCAAAAAGCCCGCCTGAAAACATCCACAGAAACCCTGTAAGAGTCTTGCCCAGATAAAAGCGGTGAAAGCCCAAAGCGCCGAAGAACGAGCCAAGCCATAAGATATAGGCAATAAGTACGCTGTACATACCAAGTACAGTATACACGAGCAGGCAGGGTTTTCCAAGGCAGTGCCCGCCCCTGCCGGAGCGTAGCGGTAATGTTGGCTCACGCGCAGTGGGGGCGGAAAAATTTGTAAATGGGAAAAATACAAATATAATGTATATATGGACGCGGAAATAATTGTGTGGGAAGAAAAGTACAACCTTGGCATCGCGCTGGTTGATACTCAGCACAAAGAGCTGGTGAACCTTATTAGCCAGTTGTATCGCGCGTGCTGCAGCGGGGAAGATGTAGAGGCGGCGTTCAAGGCCGCTTTGAGCCGGATGGTAGAGTATGTCCATTTTCACTTCGGCGTGGAGCAGCAGATCATGGAGCGGATTGACTACCCCGGCTTAAAAGGGCACATAAAAGAGCATACCACTCTGATTAAAAATATCCTTGAGGCGGCAAAAGACTACAGCGAAGGCAAAAGATTTGTGCCGCATCACCTTGTCCGCCTTCTTAAAGACTGGATTTTAAGCCATATCGCCGTTTCCGACAGGCAGTATGCTTCTTTTATCGCCGAACATGGCAAAAATATTTGGCATTAACGGGCAATACAGCCTAGAATTAGAATAGGAGCCTGTTCCAAAATGTCAGATTTTGAACGGACTCATAGGAGATGTAAAAAAATTGGCCTTTACATTTAAGCGGGGCATTCACCCTAACGAGCAAAAACAATGCACGGAAAACGTGCCCATACATACCCTGCTTCCCGCCGCCGGAAGTGAACTGGTGTTTCCCCTGTTACAGCATATAGGAGCCCCCTGTAAGCCCCTTGTCGAAAAAGGCCAAAAAGTGCTGCTGGGCGAAAAAATAGGCGACAGCGAGGCGTTTCTTTGCGCGCCGGTACACTCAAGCGTGTCGGGAATTGTAAAAGATATATGCCCGCATTTGACTGTAGGCGCAACTGTCGATTCGGTAATTATCGAAAATGACGGGGAATTTACAGAACACGAAAGCATAAAGGAAAGAAGCGGCTTCCAGGAGCTTTCAAAAGAGCAGGTGCTGGGAATAATCCGGGAGGCCGGAATCGTCGGTCTTGGCGGCGCGGGCTTTCCTACCCATGTAAAACTCTCCCCCCCGCCTGACAAAAAAATCGACACGGTTATTGTTAACGGCTGTGAATGTGAGCCGTATTTAACAACAGACAACAGGGTCATGATCGAAGAGTCGCAGCGCATTGTAATTGGCCTACAGATCATTTTAAAGCTGATAGAAAGCGGCACGGGAATTATCGCCGTAGAAAGCAACAAGCCGCAAGCCATTGACGCGCTGAAAAAAAGCTGCGCCGGTATTCCCAATATCGAAGTGGCGATAGTCAAAACAAAATATCCGCAAGGCTGCGAAAAGCAGCTTGTCAACGCCATTACAAAGAGGGAGGTTCCGTCCGGGGGGCTTCCGATAGATGTCGGCTGCATTGTGAATAACGTTGATACCGTCATCGCCATACACCGCGCGGTTCTCCGGGGCCGCCCGCTTATGCGCAAGGTTGTTACGCTGACAGGCGGCGCGATAAAAAACCCCGGCAATTACAAAGCGCGCATCGGCACAAAACTGAACGACTTGGTTGAACAGGCAGGCGGCTTTAAGACAAATCCCGCGAAAATTGTCGCGGGCGGGCCAATGATGGGCGTGGCGGTTTTTGACACGGATATTCCCGTTATCAAAACTACCGAGGGCGTACTTTTTCTTACCGCGGAAGAAGCGTACATTCCGCCGGAAAGAAACTGCATCCGCTGTGGAAGCTGCGTAGAGCGCTGTCCTTCGGGGTTAATACCGACAGAACTAAACGCAGACATTCTAAAAGAGGACAGCGAAGCGTTTGTCAGGCACAACGGTCTTGACTGCATCGAGTGCGGAAGCTGCTCGTACATTTGCCCCGCCAAAAGACGCTTGTCTCAAGCAATCCGCACCATCAGAAGGGTCGAGCTTAAAAAGCGGCAGAATAAGGGAAAGGCGTAACAACAATGCGTACCAAAACGAAGGGAGTATCCGCATAGTGAAAATAGTAATAAATCAAATGATGACCGTTTCTTCCCCGCCGCACATTTACGGAACAGACACTATCGAAAAGCGTATGTGCGATGTGCTTATCGCGCTGTCTCCGGCGTTTGTTATGGCGGTATACCACTACGGCTCCAGGGCGTTTTTTCTGGTAGCGATAGCCGTCATATCAGCTATGGTGTTCGAGTATCTATTCCAGCGGGTCATGGGAAAGCCCGCCACAGTACATGATTTCAGCGCCGCCATTACGGGGGTGCTGTTGGCGTTCAACCTTCCGTCGGCTGCCCCGCTTTGGATTCCGGTTGTCGGGAGTTTTTTCGCGGTGGTTGTGGTAAAGCAGTTGTTCGGCGGGCTGGGGGCAAATTTCATGAACCCCGCCCTTGCCGCCCGCGCCTTTCTGCTTGTGTCGTTCCCCGTGCACATGACAAACTGGACAGTGCCGGATGCCGCTTCAGGCGTTTCTGCCGTTTCGGGCGCTACATATCTGGGGATGCTCAGGGAAAACCCGGCATTTTCCCCGGAGCTTTCCGATTACATGGCGCTTCTTTTTGGCGGGGCCGGCGGCTGTGTCGGGGAAACAAGCGCGGTAGCCCTTCTTATCGGCGCTCTGTATCTGCTTGCCAGAAGAGTCATAGACTGGAGGATTCCGGTTTTTTACCTAGGGAGCTTCGCCCTTTTCGCGTTTATTTTCGGCAGAACCGGGTTTTTCACCGGAAACATTCTGTTTGAAGTACTGGCCGGCGGCTTGTTGCTGGGGGCATTCTTTATGGCAACGGACTACGCCACATCTCCGATTACACCTAACGGCAAAATTGTCATGGGGATTGGCTGCGGGTTTTTAACTGTCGTCATACGTTTTTACGGAGGCTACCCGGAAGGAGTCAGTTACGCGATTATTATCATGAATCTTTTTGTGCCGCTGATCGATAAATATGTGCGCCCCCGTGTGTACGGACACGGAAAAGCGAGGAAGGCATGAACTATATTATAAAACCGGCGGTTACGCTTTTTGTTACCGCCGTAATTACCATTGCCGCTCTAAGCGTTGTGTACAATCTTACTCTTGAACCTATTGAACGGCAGATACAAAGAACGCAGGAAGCGGCGCTGCGGGCGGTTCTGCCGGGGGCCGAAGAATTTCGCCTGATCGAAGCTGAAACTCCAGGCAGCATAGTCGCCGTGTACGAAGGACTGACAGGCGGCGTACTTGTAGGCTATGTCGTGGAACTTTCCCCCGCCGGGTATGGCGGCACTATCGATCTTGTCGCCGGGATTTCCGTGCCTGACGAAAGAATTACCGGAATGCGGATACTCAGGCACAGCGAAACGCCGGGGCTGGGCGCATTGGCGGCGAGGGAAAATTTTTACCAGCGCTTTGACAATAGGCCCCTTGTCCCGCTGGAAGTTGTAAGGTACTCCCCCGGCGAACATCAAATAAGCGCGATTACAAGCTCGACAATTACGACAAGGGCTGTTACTGGAGCTGTCAACGAAGCTATCCGGTGGTTTAACGGGAGGGACGGAAGATGAATTACCTTCAGCTTATAAAAGACGGCGTTATTCACAAAAACCCTACGTTTGTACAGCTTTTAGCCTTGTGCCCGCTGCTTGCCGTAACAACATCGGCGCAGAACGGCATCGCTATGGGGCTTGCGACCACCGTTGTTATGATGTGCGCGAGTACCGTAATCTCCGTTGTGCGCAGGCTTATTCCCGGCGAAATACGGATTGCGGCGGCGGTTATCATTGTAGCGGGCTTTGTTACCGTAATACAATTTCTGATGGAGGCCTACGCTCCCGCGCACATAAACGAGGCGCTCGGCATTTACATACCGCTTATTGTCGTTAACTGTATTCTTTTTGCCCGTATAGAATCTTTCGCCTCAAAAAACCATCCCTTCGCCTCGGTGGTTGACGCTTTTGGCATGGGGGCGGGCTTTACCTTGGGGCTTTTTACAATTGGCGTAATACGTGAATTTTTCGGATCAGGATCGATCCTTGGGATTGAGATACTGCACGACACCACATCGCATATGCTTATCATGATTATGCCGCCGGGGGCGTTCTTTACGCTTGGGGTAATTATTTTGGCGCTTAAACACATAAACAGGTAGACAGTATGGACATATTTTTTATACTAATCGGCGCGGTGTTTATTAACAACTATGTTTTGGTTCAATTTCTGGGAATGTGCCCATTCTTCGGCGTTTCCAAAAAGACGGAAACCGCCCTTGGCATGGGGCTTTCCGTTATGTTTGTTATGGCGCTTTCCTCCGCCATGACATATCTTTTTTTCCAGCTTGTTCTGGTTCCGCTTGGGCTTACGTTTTTGCGCACGGTTGTGTTTATTTTAATTATCGCGTCAATCGTGCAATTTGTCGAAGTGTTCATGAAAAAAATGTTTACCGCCCTTTATTCCATGCTGGGAATTTACCTTCCGCTGATTACGGTAAACTGCGCCATATTCGGTGTTGCCCTTATAAACATACGTGATCAGTACACGTTTGCGCAGGCAATGGTTAACAGCATTGGCGCGGGGGCCGGGTTTACGCTGGCGATGCTGCTTATGGCTGGAATCCGGGAAAAGTATGACGCCAATTCCAGCGTACCCGAACAGTTCAAGGGCTTCCCGCTCGCGTTGTTTTCCGCCGGGCTTATGAGCATAGCTTTCATGGGCTTTATGGGTTTAATTTAAGGAGGCGTTATGCTTGAAGGCATTCTGTATCCGGTTCTTACCGTTGGCGCGCTGGCGCTTGTCTTTGGAATTATCCTTGGCTTTTCCGCAAAGAAATTCGCCGTCCAGCCCGACCCGAATGTGAAGCGGATTATCAACGTGCTGCCCGGAGCCAACTGCGGCGGGTGCGGCTTTCCCGGCTGCGCTGTGTTTGCCGAGCGTGTGGCGCAAGGGCAGGCCGGGTATAACGGCTGTCCCCCCGGCGGACAAGCGGCGGCTCTGGAAATCGCCAAATTCATGGGGATAGACGCAAGCCCCTTGAACCGGAAAACCGCCTTTGTAAAATGCGGCGGGACAAACGACAACATAAAACGAAACTACATTTACGACGGCCCCAAGAGCTGCGTGTCAGCGTCCCAGCTTGCCACGGGCGGAAACAAATCGTGCGAGTATAGCTGCATAGGACTTGGAAGCTGTCAGAATGCCTGCCCCTTTTCCGCCATAAAAATTGCCGCCGGAATAGCCGTAGTTATCGGGGAAAAATGCACCGCCTGCGGAAAATGCGTTTCGGTCTGCCCCAAAAACCTGATTGAAACAGCGCTGGACAAAAATAGGGTGCGTGTTTTGTGCAACTCAAGGGAAAAGGGAAACCTTGTCAGGGCGCATTGCCGTGCCGGATGCATCGCCTGCAAGATTTGCCAGAAGAATTGCCCTGAAGGCGCTATTACCGTAGAGGACAACATCGCCCGCATCGACTACGAAAGATGCACGTCATGCATGGAGTGCGCGCGAAAGTGCCCGATGAAAACAATCAAGGCGCTATAACTTCAACACGCTTTTGTCGTAGTCCTCTGGCGGAATATACCCCAAAAGCTGAATGCAGGCGGCGGCAACAGAGCTTATTCCCAAGCCTTCGTTAAGAGCGCCCTCGCCTGCCGCGTTTGGGTATTCGCCTTTGCAGTCCGGGTCGTACACTATGCACGGCACGGGGTTCAGGCTGTGGGCTGTCTTGGGCTTGGGGCTGCCATCCGGCTTTAGGGATACGGCTCCGTTTTTTTTGTCATGCTCGTACATATCATCGCCGTTGCCGTGGTCTGACGTGATAAGCATAACACCCCCGGCCTTTTCCACCGCGCGGGCGATGCGGCCTATCTGAATATCCATCGCTTCCATAGAACAGACAACAGCCTGATACACACCAGTGTGGCCCACCATGTCGCCGTTGGGAAAGTTAAGGCGTATCAAGTCATAATTGCCGGAGGCGATGGCTTTCAGCACATGGTCGGCGATCTCGGCGCACTTCATCCACGGGCGCTGCTCGAAGGGAACAACGTCGCTTCTTATTTCAACATAGTCTTCGAGCTTTTCGTCAAACTTGCCTGTCCGGTTGCCATTGAAGAAATACGTAACGTGTCCGTACTTCTGCGTTTCCGAAATTGCCAGAGTTCGCACGCCGGTTGCCGCAAGGTATTCGCCCAGAGTCTTGTCAATGGAAGGCGGACTTACAAGGTAACGTTTCGGCACACGGGTATCGCCGTCATATTCCATCATTCCGGCGTAGCAGACTTTCGGCAGACGGACACGGTCAAACTTGTCGAAGGCTTCTTCTTCAAAGGCGGCGGTAATTTCCAGCGCACGGTCTCCCCGGAAGTTAAACAGGGCAACAGAGTCGCCGTCCTCAATCGTTCCGATAGGGGAAGGACCGCCGTCAACAGCATCAACAACAACGAACTCTTTTAAGTCCTGATCGATAATGCCGGGAATTTCCTTCCGGTAGGTTTCAACCGCTTCGCGGGCGCTTTTGAACTGGCGGCCCTGACCCAGCACGTGCGTCTTCCAGCCACGCTCTACCTGCGGCCAGTTGGCTCCGTAGCGATCCATTGTGATCCACATCCTGCCGCCGCCGGACGCTATCCGGGCATCGAAGCCGCCTGAGTTCTGCTCTTCCAGGAAAGCCTCGAAGGGGTCAAGATATTCAAGGGCGCTGGTTTCCCCCACATCCCGCCCGTCGAAAAGCGCGTGGATGCGGACTTTCTTTGCGCCGTCGGCCTTGGCTTTGAGTATCATGGCCTTAAGGTGATCCAAATGGCTGTGGACATTGCCGTCCGAAAAAAGCCCGATAAAGTGCAAGGCGCTTTCAGGCTTTGACAGCACGTTGGAAATAATTTCTTTCCACGCCTGCCCCTGAAACATGGCCCCGGTTTCAATGGAAGCCGACACCAGCGCCGCCCCCTGATTAAAAACCCTTCCACAGCCCATAGCGTTGTGGCCAACTTCACTGTTGCCCATATCTTCGTCCGATGGAAGGCCCACCGCCTTGCCGTGGGCTTTTAGTTTTGTATGGGGGCTTTTAGCCTTGACCGCTTCCAGATTGAACATTTTCGAGTCCGCCACAGCGTCCCCTTCTTTGTATTGGCCGTAACCCACGCCGTCCATGATAAGCAAGACAACCGGCCCCTTCCGCCCCTTCCATGCGGGATTTTTCTTTAAGGCTTCTACCATAATAAACAACTCCTGTTTGATATTGCTTGCCCTAACACCCGGCAGGTTCCAGAGCAAGCCTATTCAAAAATAGTATATCAAAATGAGCCGGGAGTATCACCGGAGTATAAACCATTAAAACCGGCGCAAGCGGCGGAAAGGCGCATTAGGTGCTGCCGTCGGTCAGCTCAATCAAGTTGCCTTCGGTGTCCCGGAAGTAGGCGACGTTCACGCCTCCCCAGTCCTCCATGATCTGCGGCTCGTTCACGAACTCCACGCCCTTTTCTTTCAAAAGCTTGTAGTCCCTGGTCACGTCGTCCGTGGGGAGCGTTATCACCAAGGTGTCCTGCTGGGCGCCCATTTCCGGCTGCGCGTAGCCATTGACCGCCGACATGCCCGCTCTGGAAAAAATGGCAAAGCACGGGGGCTCCCCTTCTTTTACCGCGAAGGAAGTGTAGGGGCCGTTCCTGTCCCCCCAAGTTGGTACAAGCCCGAGTTTTTCCGTGTAAAAATCGAAACACTTTCCGTAGTCCTTGCGAACCATAACCCGGGCTGCCGCTTCATTGAAACGCATTGTCATACCTCTTTAAATTGTGATGTTGGATAAAGTCTAGCGAAAAACAGCGGGGCTGTATTGTAAAAATTCGTCATCACGCATATTTTCGCATCAGTTCCAAAGGTGTTATCCCGATATGCTTTTTGAAATCGCGGATAAAATGGGAGTGGTCATGGAAATTCAGCGAATTCATGACGTCGCCCGAACCAGCTTTGCGCTTGGTAAGAATTTCGAGGCTTTTTTGAAACCGAATGACGCACAGGGCCATTTGCGGGGACAGCCCAAAGTGCTGGTAGAAAAGGCGCTGGCATTGCTTTGGGCTGTAGCCCATCATCCGGTATATTTCCGACACGTTGGCGGGAATGTTGCCGCTAAGCTTATCAAAAAGCGAAACAAATATACCGGGGGTTTTGCCCTCGATTAAAACGCCGACATAATCCTTGAAAAACGCTTTCGCTTCGCTGAAAGGCAGTTCAAAAAACTGGCGGGCATTAAATTTTTTGTCAATTGCGGCTAACGGCAAAAATGTATCCATAACTTCCGCCGCCGGGATGCCGGTTATTGCGTGAAACGCGCCCGGTTTAAGCCGCGCCCCAAAATAATAGGACGGCAAATAAAGTTTGTCCTCGAACATGGTTTTGCTCATTCCGCCAAAGCCGATCTGCTTTTCGCCGTAAAGCACAACAAGGTCTATGCATCCGTCAGCCAAAATGACGTTTTCCACGCTTGTCTTTCGCTCTGAAAGAGGCTGCATTTCCCACAGGCATAACACGAAATCCTGAAACTGCGGGACTACATCCTCCGCGTATTGAACGGATTCGGCGAAGCGTTTATTTAACGTGTATGGTATCTGAATTGGGCAATACACCAATCCTCCTAAAATGCCTGCCCGAGCAAACCGCAACTGCGCAGGTTACGAGCGCGGCGGCAAGCGGGACAATCCAGGGCAGCGCGGAGAGCCGCTCAAAGAGCATCGCGTAAAAGAACTGCCCCACCGTGAACGCGACGAATATAGCTGATATGGTTACCGCAATGATTTTCCCCACAAGCTCTTCCGGCGCTTCCTGTTGGATGAGCGCGTACATCTGAATGCTGACCGTTCCCGACAAGAGCATTACCAGCGCGGCGGACGCGGTTACAATGATGTACGAAACGCTTGCCGGCGCGCCAAGGAAAAGGGCAAGGCCGACGGGCGCAATCACCATGCCGCAAAGCAATAGCCGCCAGTGCGCTTTTTGCAGGGGCAGCTTTTTTTCCAGCGCGCTTATCACGATGCCGCCAAGAATCCCGCCGCCCATCATAATGCCGTAGCTAAGCCCAACAAGACCGGTGTACATGCCCAGCGTTTGGGTGATCAGCACGGGAAGCACTATCATGATCATGCCGGTTGACGAAATGCTGAACAGCGCAAAAATAAGTATGATTTTGCCCATGCTCGGGTTTTCCTTTTTCGCAAAGCGCAAGCTCTGCGCTATGTCGTTTTTCAGCGTTGCGGCGAGGCTGTCTTGCATGGGAGGCTGCTGTACGTAAGGAACACGGATAAGCAGGTCGATAACTGCTGCGGCGGCGTAAATTGCGACCGAGGCTATCAGCACGGGGAAAATGCCGAAAGCCGCGTAAACAATGCCGCCGATGATGGGGCCCGCGAAGTTCGGCACGGAAAACCCTATGATTTCGGCGGCGGCGTTTGCGCGGACAAGCTTGTCTTCCGGAACGAGAAACGGCAGGCATGACGTTGCGACAGGGTTGTACAGCCCGTTGAGCGTGGCAAGCGCCATTAGCTTTACGATTACGATTGGCGCTATTGCCGAGGCATAGCCGTTGCCCGTCAGAACGTGCAGCGCGAGAATCAGCAGCGCTATAACTGCCAACGTGCCAATGTCCACGCCGAACATGATGCGCTGCTTCCTGCCCCTGTCCGCTATCACGCCCCCGATGGGCGACATTATGATAAGCGGGATAAAGTACATTGCCATGACCATGCCGAACAGCGCGGGCGAGCCGCTGATGTCCAGGATGAAGAGCGGTAATATAAGGCCCAAAATGGCATTGCCAAACATGGCGAGGCATTGCGCTGTTATAAGCAGGATGAAGTTCCTGTTCCAAAGTTTGCCGGACACACCGAGTCTCCTGTATGTTGTTTGCTGTTGCTTGCAATTTTTTGATTGCGCGCGGATAACTAAAATTATACCGTAATGCGCGGCGGCACGGAAAGCCGCGCTTCCCGGGCAATCGTGCCCGCTTCCCTTTTTCCCCTCGGTACTCTATAATTCACCTTATGAGCATTCACAAAAAAACGAAAGATTTTCCCTTAGCGGTGAAACTCGCGGCGGGGATTCCGGTGGTCTTTTTGATAGTTTTCTTCGCCATATTTTTTTCCAGTCCGGGCGGGGAAGGGAACACAGTACACGCCCATACCGGCGCTACGGGCCCGGCGGGAACCGGGGCTGTCGCCATGCTGCCTCCGGGCATCCCGCACGGGCAGTCCGTGATAACCGGCCCGGGCAGGGAAGCCTTTGTCGGTGATTTCTGGCGCTGGATACTGAGCGAGGCCGGCATTCCACAGCGGATGGCTAGCAACATCATTGCGTCGGTGCTTGAAAGCCCCTCTTTTATCATGGAGTTGCTTGTGGTTCTTCAACAGGATCCCTTTACTTTTTTGCTGGTGGACAAACAACACGCCCTGCCTTTTTATTATTCGCCGGACGACCTCGTGTTCCTTACAACGGGGGGCTCGTTTCGCATAACGAGAGACGACCTTGAACTGCGCGGGATGGCGGTAGACGCTTTGGAGGAAATGGCCGCCGCCGCCGCCGCCGATGGGGTGGTTCTTACCGTGGGCTCCACCTACCGCTCCGCCGCGCGCCAAGCAGAAATATTCGCGTGGCAGGTACGAACCTTCGGGCAGGAGATGGCCGAGCGCCAGTCGGCCCGGCCCGGTCACAGCCAGCACCAGCTTGGCACGGTGGTGGATTTTACCCCCATTAACGACTCCTTTGCCGAAACCCCGGCCAACCGCTGGCTGCTTGCCAACGCGAGCCGCTTCGGCTGGTCTCTCTCCTATCCCGACGGCTACGAGGAAATAACCGGCTACCGCTTTGAGCCTTGGCATTACCGCTATGTCGGCAGGGAGCTGTCCGCTTTTATCGACACTTATTTTGAAGGCATACAGCAGTTCGCCCTTCAATTTATTCAAGTTTGGCAGGAACACGCATTATTGTAACAGACGGTACAACATACCTGTAGGGGGAACATAAGGAGCTGGCGCATGGAATATCTGGGATTTGACGTGTACGAAAAATCAATACACAAAAACGGGGAGTTCACCGTTTTCATGGCTAGGGAAGGCGGGGCGGATGTCATTGTTGTTCAGGGCAATAACCCCGGATTTACCGGAACGCAGTCCCCCGGCGGGATATTCAAAGCGCCCCTTAACCATACTAACGCCGGGGTTCTGCGAAAGCTGTTCCCCTTTACCGCCCCTTCCCGTGTGCTTAAGTATGACCGGAGCTTCGGTGTGGGCGACAGGCTGGGCATTGCCACGCCCGGCCACATTAGGCTTTTCCAGCGGTACGACGCCTATCCTGTTTTTGCCCAGCAGTCCGTGCGGGAGCTAACCCTTACCGGGCGCACCTACAAAGATGTGCTTGACGCGGCAAGCTTCGCCGTGTTCCGGGAAGGCTTTAAAAAACCGTGGGGCGCTGACGGGGATCACCTAAAGGCCGCCAGTGACGTAGAAAACGCCCTTTCGCTGGGCTTTACCATGATCACGCTAGACTGCTCAGAGCACATCAACAACAACATAACGGACGAAAACGCCCCGCCCCTGCCAAAAAAGTACGCTGACAGGTATCTGGGCACTGTAAGCGCGCCAAAGGAATTTGACACCGGCGAAACACTGCGCCTTTCCTTTACCGAAGGGGAACTTAAAAAAATTGCCGCGGTGTACGAAAACGCCATAACATTCGCCATAGGCATATACAACGAGTTTTTCAAAGGCGGAACGTACAACGCCGATTTGGAAATTTCCATTGACGAAACATCTACCCCTACCACGCCGCTAGCGCATTACTTTGTGGCAAGGGAACTTATTGACGCGGGCGTTTCCTTCGCTACTCTTGCGCCCCGGTTCTGCGGGGAGTTCCAGAAGGGCATCGACTACAAAGGCGACCTTGCCCAGTTTAAAAAGGAAATAGAAATCCACGCCATTATCGCCCGGCATTTTGATTACAAGCTTTCCATCCATTCCGGCTCGGACAAGTTCAGCGTGTTTCCCTTCATAGGCAAGGCCACGAAATCCCGCTTTCATGTCAAGACAGCCGGAACCAACTGGCTGGAAGCCATGCGGGTTATCGCCCTGAAAGCCCCCGCCCTGTACCGGGAAGTCCACACATACGCCCTTGAACACGCCTTTGACGAAGCCCGCGCGTATTACCACGTAACCGCGAACCTTAAAAATATCCCCCAACTGGATACGCTAGAAGACGGGGAACTGCCCGGCCTTTTTGAGCAGGACGACAGCCGCCAGCTTATCCATATCACCTACGGCCTTATCCTGAACAAGAAAAACCCGGACGGCTCGTATACTTTCAAAGACAGGCTCTACGCCCTTTGGCGGGATTGCGAAGGGGACTACGCCGAAGCTCTGGAAAAACACATCGGCAGGCATCTTGGCGAACTTGGGGTGGGAAAAGCTTAAGCCCCCCGCCGAGCGTGAGCATTTCCGCCAAAAGCTCCGGCAGGGGAGGATATACGGTTTAAAAAGCCGCCCAGGGAACCCGCTCCGGAGCCACGGTCTCCTACGCTAAAGAGCCTGGGCAAATGGCTTCTTAAACCGTATATCCTCCCCTACCGGGCATTGTCCTAGAGGCTCATGCGCGGCGGGGGCATTATTGGGGGGAAGAACATCTGCGCCCGCAAGGCAGTTGACACAACTTGCATTACCGTGCTAGCATTACCCCATGATGCGTGGTGTAACTGCGAACAGCCAAGGCTATTTCTCGAATGTGGGCGATTTTTGCCCGAATTCGCCTAAATTGGCACATTTTCTTCCATATAACACACACACACACACATAAGACTCACTCGATCCTTTCCCTAAAAAAATTTACCCAAATTTTTCCATTTTTCCCGCTAACACCCCAGTCAGGCATCGCAGAAGGGAATCTGAGCCTGTTCCAAAACCGTGAACCTTTGGTTCGCCTTAGTTTCGGAGTAGGCTGCAAATCTAAGGAGGCAGTTCCAAAATCTGACATTTTGGAACTGCCTCAGATTTCTCTTCGTAATAACAGCCCAAAGCAGAGATTGCGGCGGGCTTTTATTATGCCCCGTTGGGGTATGTCCGCCTGCAAGGGCGGGTAATCAATCACGTGATTACCCGCTTAAAGGAAGGCGGGGTCACAAAAGAGGTGTTTATATGAAAAACACATTTAAATTGTTCGGGATTGCCGTGTTGGTTGCGACAATCGGGCTTTCAATGGCGGCTTGCGACACCGGCAGTACCAGCGTCATAAATGACTTGCCGCCTGCTGGAGACGGTAGCATCGCGTTTGCCCCCGGCGCGCCGCCAATGACATTTACCGGGGTTGTTGATCAGGACGGGAACCCGGTTCCCGCTGGCACAACTATGGATGTTACCCATATTTGGGTATTTCCTGAGGATGATGACGATGTTGTTTTAGCGGAGTTGTCCCTCGTTATCCCCGGCTCGGAAATAAGACTGGACGGCGATACCTTGAACTTCCCCCGTTTGAGTGGACGCAAAGTTAAGCTCATGATAAACCTAAGGAGAGTAAATCATGAGGAAACGAAGAAAAAGTTACACGAGTGAGTTCAAGGAATCTGCGGTTGAGTTCTGCCTAAGCGGTGAACGTACAATAAAGA